>JBKICP010000360.1:0-13713 GCA_046567085.1 Acidobacteriota bacterium | reverse complement strand
TACAACCTCCCCGACCCCTGCTTCGAATTCGAACCCGACACCGACGAAAACGGCGAATGCTGGTGCGGCGGACCCAATCAGATGTTCCCCTGCCACCAATGCCGAGCCAAAAAGGAATCCGGAGGCCTCGACCTCAAAGCCACAGCCGAAGCCCCCGCTATCCGCTGTCCGCTAACCGCTATCCGCTGCTCTTTCCGCTTCTCTCGTCGAGCCGCGCCACCATCGTCCACAGCATCTTGCCCACCACAGTTGCCAGTTCTTCAGCTCGGCTCACAGCATTCGGTTCTCCGTAGCCCAGCTCCCGGACAATCACCAGTTGTGTTTGAATCTCCAGCGCCGAACCTCGCGCTATGCAGAGAAAGTGACGATAATCCGGCCTCGAACCACGGCCCCAGCCCTCGGCAATATTGCTCGCTACGGCCACGCCCGCTCGCCGCAATTGGCTCGTGAGGCCGTAGACCTCTTCGCGCGGAAAACTCCGGCTCATGGCATACAAAGCGACAGAAAGTTCGATCGAGCGTTGCCACACAATCAGTTCGCGGTAAGAGGTCGCCACAATGAAATCTCCATCCAGCAAGCATCACTATCGAACATCCAGGAGATTTCCCGATCCTCAATCGGACACGGAACGGTTACCAACGGATATCTGCTGCCCGTTGTGGTCCAACCGCTATCCGCCAACCGCTATCCGCCAACCGCTATCCCGGGTAATCCCCAAAATCTATTACTACGCAAACCGCACAAAGCAAAGGCCCACCGGAAACTATCCCCCCGGGGGGCACGAGTTACTTCGCGTAATAACCCGCCCGGGCCCGCACGATAAGCCCCGGCGTCCGCGTCTCGATCGCCACTTTGCGAAACGTATCGTCGTGCCGCTTGTTCGTCGAGTAGTACCCAATCGAATAGAGCGACCGCAGCTCGGCGCCGATTTGTGCGAAGTCCTGTGACAAATTCGTGTGCAGCGCATCGAAGTCGGTGCCGCCCGTCTGCTCGGCCATGTGGTGCAGCGCCGCGATGCCGTGCCGGTTGTCCGCAGTCAGCTTGCCGCGATGCGCCTCGGTGTAGCGGATCGCGTAGAGCAGCACATCGTCGTTCTGCGCCGCGGCGATCGCATCCAGTTCGTCGTGCGCGCTCGAGTTCTCCTCGCCGTCGCTGAACACGATCAGCGCCTTGCGCCGCGCCGCGCCGGTGGCCAGCTTGTCGGTCACGCCCGCGTACACCGCGTCGTACAGCGCCGTGCCGCCCGAGCGCGTGTCATCGGGCTCGATCTCCGGAGCGCTGCCGTAATCCTTGTTGTAGCGCTCGATGCCCTCGATCACCGCCGTTGGGCTCGACGTGAAATCGGAGGCCACGCGCAGATGGTCGCCGAAACACAGCGCAAAGACGCGGTCCTGCGGCTCCAGCACGCTCGCCAGGAACGTATGGACGTCGCGCAGATGCTGGTGGATAAATTTGTCCTGGCTCGAAGAGGCGTCGATCGCCAGACCCAGCGTGAGCGGCAGGTTCGACTCGCGCGAAAAGAAGCTGACCTTCTGCGGCACGCCGTCTTCGTAGACAGTGAAGTCGTCCTGAGAAAGCCCCGACACAAGGTCGCCCTGGGCGTCGCGCACCGTGAAGGTAAGCGTGACCAGATGCGTCTCAACGTGGAAGTCCGGTGTCTGCGCCGCCAGCGGCCAGGCCGCAGCGCACACCACAAAAGCAAGCAGAGAGCGGAGCATCATGCAGCCATAGATACGTCCACAAAGCCAGCGCAGTTCCAGCGTTGCTATCCGCGATCCGCTATCCGCTATCCGCTAACCGCTAACCGCACCGCTAACCGCTAACCGCTGTCTTCAGCATCTGCTCGGCATGCCGCAGCGAGGTGTCGGTCACCGTCGCGCCCGAAATCATCCGCGCGATCTCTTCGGCGCGCTCCTGCGCCGTCAGCAGCCGGATCGAGGTTTGCGTCCGCCGCTGCTTTTCCTGTTTTTCGATCAGCAGGTGCTGGTCGGCGAAGGCCGCAATCTGCGGGAGGTGCGTAATACAAAGAACCTGCTGGACGCGCGAAAGCGCCTTCAGCTTCTGTCCCACGGCCTCGGCGGCGCGGCCGCCAATGCCGATGTCGATCTCGTCGAAGACCAGCGTCCGCGGCACCTGCGTCTTTTTCGCACGGCTGCGCGATGCGCCCTCTTCCACGCTCACCTTCAGCGCCAGCAGTACCCGCGACATCTCGCCGCCCGAAGCAATCTGGTCCAGCGCCTCCATCGGCTCGCCGGGATTGGTCGCGATGCGGCACTCGACCGCATCCCACCCGTGCGCCGTCCACGCGGTCGGATCTTCATGCGCCGCGACGGCGATCGCGAAGCGCGCCTTCATCGCCAGGTCGTTGATCTGCGACTCGGCCAGCTTTTCCAGCTTCTTCGCCGCAGCCGCACGCTCGGCCGTCAGGGCGCGGGCCGCCGCGCGATACGACTCGGCGGCTTTGCCGAGATCGGCCCGCAGCCCCTTGAGAATCTCGTCGCGATTCTCAATCTCGGCCAGCCTGCCGGCAGCCTCTTCGCCGAAGGCGATCACGTCGGCCAGCGTCGCGCCGTACTTGCGCTTCAGTCGATCGAGCAGCGCCAGCCGGTCTTCAATCTCGGCCAGCCGCTCGGGCGAGGCCTCCACATGCTCGGCATAGTCGCGCACCGTCGCGCTCACGTCCTCAACCACGGCCCGCGCCGAGGCGATCTGCTTCGCCGCTTCGGCGAACTGCGGATCGTACCGCGCCAGCTCTTCCAGATGCTTCTGCGCGGACTGCAGCGTCGACTCGGCCGAGGCGTCGTCCTCGTAGAGCGCATTCGTCACCGCGCTCGCCGCGGCGTGCAGCTTCTCGGCGTTCATCAGGACGCGCCGCTCCGTCTCCAGCGCCGCATCCTCGCCCGCCTCCAGCGCGGCGGACTGGATCTCGCGCGACTGGAAGCTCCACAGATCGGCAAGGCGCAGCCGGTCCTGCTCGTCCTTCTCCAGTTCGGCGAGCCGGTTCTGGATCTCGCGCCACCGCGCGAACGCTGCGGCCGCGGCCTCAATCGAGATGCCGCCGAAGCGGTCGAGCAGGAGCCGCTGCTGCATCGGATCGAAGCCGGAAAGGGTCTCCGACTGGGCGTGTACCAGCGCCAGCTCCGGAGCCAGCGCGCGCAGCACGGCAACCGTCGCCGGCTGGTTGTTCACGTAGACGCGGCCCTTGCCGTCGGCCAGCACCTCGCGGCGCAGGATCACCTCGTCGCCGTCCGCGTCGAGGCCGTTGGCCTCGAGGATCGCCTCCGCCCCAGCCGTGGATTCGAAGACGCAGGAGAGAACCGCCCGGTCGGCGCCGTGCCGGACGATCCCCGAAGAAGCCTTCTGGCCCATCAGCAGCGCCAGCGCGTCGACGAGGATGGATTTGCCGGCGCCGGTCTCGCCGGTCACCAGGTTGAGGCCCGGCCCGAAGCCGGCGATAGCATGATCGATGACCGCGTAGTTCTCGGCTCGAAGTTCGAGCAGCATGGGGACAGGGTACAGCCTGGGGCGGATCGGGTACAGTTCCCGCGATCCGGCAAAATACGGCGGCGAGGAGTTGGCTTTTTTCCGTTCCAACGGTCTAATGCTCTTTATGAACGAACCGATCAGGGTGGGCGTTGTTGGATTTGGATTGGCGGGGCGTGTTTTTCACACCGCCGTGATTCGTGCAACCCAGGGGCTGGCGCTGGCCGCGGTAGTGCAGCGTAGCGGCGACGATGCGAAAGAAGAGTATCCGGACGCGCACGTCGTGCGCAGCGTCGAGGAGTTGCTGCGCGACGTCGGCATCCAGCTGGTGGTGATTGCGACCCCCAGCTACTCGCATTACGAGCTGGCAAAGCAGTGCCTGCACGAACAGCGGCATGTGGTGATCGACAAGCCGTTCACGCTGAAATCCGAAGAAGCGGCCGACCTGATCAAAATGGCCCGCCAGAGAAAGCTGCTGCTGGCCGCCTACCAGAACCGGCGCTGGGATGGCGACTTCCAAACCGTCCGCCAGCTGCTTGCCGGCGGAGAACTGGGGAGGCTGGTCAGCTTCGAGTCGCACTTCGACCGCTTCCGGCCCGCACCGCGCCGCGATGTGTGGCGGGAGAGCGGCGCGCCGGGTGGCGGCACGCTCTTCGATCTGGGGCCGCACCTCGTCGATCAGGCTCTGACGCTGTTCGGGACGCCGGCGACCATCTCAGCCAGCGTCCGTGTGGAGCGCGAGCACGCTGTGGTGGACGATGCATGGGACATCTGTCTCGAATACGAGCCGCCGCATCGCATGAGCGTCATGCTGCGCGCAACGCTGACCGCGTGTGCGGCGGGACCGCGTTACGTGTTGCACGGGACCCACGGGAGCTTCACCAAGTGGGGACTCGACCCGCAGGAGGATCAGATCAAGAGCGGCATGGATTTCAATGCGCCGGGATTCGGCGAAGAGCCGGAGTCGGCATGGGGCGAGCTGAAACTCTGCAGCGATGCCGGCCCCATCGTGCGGCGCGTGAAAACCGAGCGCGGCGATTATCGCGGCTTCTACGAGAACGTGCGCGACACGCTGCTTGGCAAGGCGGAACTGGAGGTCAAGCCGGAGCAGGCCTGGCGGACGACACGCCTCATCGAGCTGGCCCGCGAGAGCAGCGGGCAGGGTCGGCGGCTGCGGGTCGACTTCAGCGCTCAGCCCTGAGAAACGCCCCGCGTTCCAGCGCAGATCATTCGTTGCGCAGCACAGCGATCGGATCCAGCTGTGCGGCGCGACGGGCCGGAAGGATCGCCGCCAGGAGCGCAGCGACGAGCACCAGCGCAATGCTGGCTCCGATCGCAGCCGGATCGGCGGCGCTGGTTTTATACAGCAGGCTGCCGACGAAACGCGTCGCGGCAAAGGCGAGCACCAGCCCCGCGAGAATGCCTCCGACCACCGGCCACGCCGCCTGGCGCGCAACCAGCCGCATCAGTGATGGCCTGTCGCAGCCCAGCGCGATGCGGATGCCGAATTCCTGCTGGCGCAGCGAAACGGAATAGGCAAGCACGCCATAGATACCCAGCAGCGCCAGCAGCAGCGCGGCTCCGCCGAAACTGGACAGCAGCAGCGTCTGGAAGCGATCCGTGGAAACGGAGTCCGAGACCTGCTGGTCGAGCGACTTGATGACGGGGATGGCAACCTCCGGATCGACGCCCCAGACAGCGCGTTGGATGGCGGGCGTGAGCCCCGATGTGGCCTGGGGGCTGCGGATGAGGAAGTTGACGCGCCACCAGGGATTCTGCCAGTAAGGCAGATAGATCATGTTGGCGGTCGTTTGCAGATCGTTGATGCGGGCGTCGGCCAGTACGCCAACCACCGTAAAGATGGTCTTGTCACCCATTTCGAAGGTGTGCCCGAGCGCATTCTCCCCGGGCCAGATACTGCGTGCCGCCTTTTCGGAGATGAGGGCGTTCGTGGGGTGCTTCCTGTCGTCCTCGGTCAGGTCGCGGCCGGCGACCAGCGGAATGCGCAGTGTGGCGGCGTAGGAGGGGCTGATCCAGCGGATGTTCGCGTCGGGGCTTTGGGCATCGGGAAGCGGTCGATCGGGCCGCTGAATGAGGTTGACCCAGGTGTCGCCGCCCATGGGCGTTTCGCTGGTGCTGGCGACGGACTGGACTCCGGGGAGGCGGGCGAGAGCCGCGAGGGCACGGTCGTCAAACGCGGCGCGGGCCTGGTCGGAGTTCTTCACCGCATCGCCGTACCGCGGGGCATAGAGGAAAACCTGGGCGTAGGTGACGTGGCTGGAGTCGAAGTCTCGGCTCTGGTGCAGCAGCGTTGAGAAGCTCCGGACCAGCAGACCGGTCACGATGAGCAGCGCCACCGTGCAGGCGACCTCGGCGGCGACCAGAAGGTGCCGCGTGCGCTGGCTCTCGCGTCCGCTGGAAACGCGAGTCGTGCTGGTCTGCATGGCGGATTGCGGGTCTACACGGATGGCACGCAGGGCTGGCAGCAGGCCAAAAACCAAAGCGGTGAGGATGGAAAGTCCGGCAGCGCCGAGAAGGACGGGCCAGCTGACGTGGATTTCGCTGAGGCGAGGCATATTGGTGGGAGCGGCCGCGAGGAAGAGCCGAACGCCGGCGAAGGAGAGCAGAATGCCGAGCGCGCCGCCAATGAGCGCGAGAACGAAGGAATCGGCCAGAGCCGAGCTGACGAGGCGGTCGCGCGCGGCGCCGAGCGCGGCGCGCACGGCCAGTTCCCGCTCGCGCGAAACCGCGCGAGCCAGCTGCAGGTTCGCGAGGTTGACGCAGCCGATGAGCAGGATGGCGCCGACGGCGGCAAGCATGAGCCAGAGGCCGGTGCTGGCGCTCCCGGCGACCTCCACGATGAGGGGATTGACGGCAACGGTGGGGTGGGTGGGCAAGTGATGGGCCTGGTTGAAGGCTGCCTGGATTGTGTTGAGCTCGGCTCTGCCCTGCGCGACGGAGTCGCCGGAACGGACCCGGGCGATGGCCATGTAGTTGTAGTCATAGTCGTCGCTGAAATCAGCAGGATCGAGAACGAGGGGGGAGAAGATCTGGTAGGTCTCGCTGCGGCCCCACGACCCGGCAGACCGGACGGGGGTGACAGCGGGAAAGTGGAAGGCGGGGGGAAGGACGCCGACGACGGTTTTGGGGACGCCGCCGCTGCGGAGGGTCTGGCCGAGGGCGCTGGGGTCGCCATGGAAGTATCGCTGGAAGGCGCTCCAGGAAAGCATCACTTCGTTGTCGTGGCCTTTGGTGGTTTCGCCGGGCAGAAAGTCGCGGCCAAGGACGGGCTGGACGGCGAGGACCGAGAAGAAGTTGGAAGAGACGCGCAGGCCGTCGAGGATTTCAGGATGGTCGGTGCCGGCGGAGACGCTGTAGCCGCCGCTCTGGAAGATGGCAGCGCCGGAAAGGGTTTTGGCATTGGCCTGCCAGTTGAAAAAGTGGCGCGGATTGTCGGGGACGCCATCCGCCGCGCTGGCGATGGAGTTGTCATTTTCGCGCAGCATCACAAGCTGGCCGGGATCGGGCAGGTCCAGAGGCTTGAGCAGAACCGAGTCCACCACCGAGAAGATCGACGTCACCGCGCCAATACCAAGGGCCAGTGTCAGGATGGCGGTGAGCGCGAAGCCGGGGGAGTTGCGAAGAGTGCGACCGCTGAAGCGCAGGTCCTGCAGAAAATTTCGCATAGGATTCACGAAGGCTCCGGGCAGGGAGATGCCACCCATCATCTACCAGCCCATACGCTGAAGCCAGCGCCTGGTTCGGGAAAAGTGACGGATGGGCCGGAGTCAGGAGGCCCTTTGAACCTCAGGGCACAAAGACGAGGCGTGCCTCTTCCTTCGCGTCCCAGAGCTTTTCAACCTCGCGCAGGGGCACGGTCTTGTAGTGCATCCGGAAGGGCTCCTGCACGGCGGACTGAAGAATCGCGCGCAGCGAGCCGAGGAGCTTTTCCATGGAGACGCTGCCGAATCCACTGCCCAGCATCTCAATGCCGGAGCTGCGAAGCGCGGCGGCAGCGAGCGTGATATTGGGACCGGCGCTGTTGCCGATCTGGATGTAGCGCAGGCGCCCTGCATCGTGATCGAGCCCCTTCTGCACCACGGCCGCGAGCAGGGCCTCGGCGGGCGCTCCCCACAGGTAGTCGAGGACCACGTCGATGCCCCTGGCCATCTCGGCGCGAAAGACAGCGACCAGAGCGTCGTGATCCTGCTGCAGAGAGATCGTGCTGTCGGCGCCCAGAGCGCGGGTTTCGTCGAGCGCTTTGGGGTTGCGGCCGGCGGCGATGATGCGCTTTGCGCCGAAGCGGCGGGCGATCTGCACAGCCATGTGGCCTGCCGATCCGGTCGCGCCAAGAATGAGCACGCTCTCGCCCGCGGCGAACTGCGCGCGATGTTCCAGCGCCGCCCAGGCCGACATGCCGGGATTCATCATGGCGGCAACCGCAGCGTCTTCGAGGGCGTCGGGAATCGGCGTACAGATCCCGGGATGCGCGAGGCTGCGCTCCGCAAAGGTGCCGTAGGGCGGATGCGTCGATCCGAAGAGAACGCGAGTGCCATCCGGCTTGCGTCCCACGCCATCGACGCCAGGAATGAAAGGGAGCTGTCCGGTGCTGCCGTAGTGGGTCCCTTTTGCGAGCGCCTTCACGATGGGATGAAGTCCCGCGGCGGTGACGGTAATCGGTACTTCGTCGCCGTTGGGCACCGGATCGGCGAAGGTGGTGTAGCGCGGCGGGCGATCGAAGGACTCAACGAGGGCGGCGTTCATAGAAGCAGAGTACAGCGGGCAAGCTCAGGACCCGGAGAGGTACGAGGCCGCGGTGGCGCGGATGCCCTCGTCGTACGCCGTGCCCGCGAAACCGAAGGCGCGCGCGTATTTCGACGAATCGAAGAGGTACGGTGCATCGTTCTGGTAGAGCATCTCGTGGAGTTCGCCCACGACCGGATTGAACCAGCCGAAGAGGCGGATCATCAGCGGGGAGAGAACGCGATATTTCGCTGCGCGACTCATCGCTGCGGCGGCGGTAGTGATGAACGCGCGCCCGGTGGGCGGATTGGGCGCTGTCGGCAGATGCCAGGTCTGGTTCCACGCGGTTTCCGATTCGGCGAGCGCCAGCACGGCACGAGCGGCGTCGGGCGTGTAGATCAGCGAGTGTGGGACCGAGTCGTCCACCAGCCAGGAGGCTTTCTGGTTCTTCTTCCACGCATCGAAGACGAGGACGTTGGCGATGCCGGTCGGTGTCGCGGGTCCGTAAAAGTCGGGAGCGCGGGCGATCATCGCTGTGAGGGAACCCGCTTTGATTTCGTTGAGCAGGGTGGCGGCAATCTGCGCCCGGATCGCCCCCTTCTTCGAGCAGGGGTTGAATGGGGTGTCCTCGGTCATGGGGCCGTTCACGCGGCCGTACATGTAGACGTTGTCGAAGAACAGCAGCCGGGCGCCCGCGCGCTTCGAGGCTTCGACGGTGTTGGCCATGATGCGCGGCCACTGCTCCGCCCAGATTTTGTGGTCGTACTTGAGTCCAACAAGGAGCAGGACCGTGCTCGATCCGGCGACGGCGCGGATCGTTTGCTCGCGGTCGGTGATGTCAGCCGCGACCACCTCGGCGGCGCCAGGTGTGGGACGCGCCGTGCGGCTCACGACCCGAAAGGGCTTGTTCTGCGCCGCGAGCAGAGGAGTGAGGTGATTGGCGATGACGCCGCCGGCGCCGAGGATGGTGATCATGATGCTTCTCCCAATCACGTGCAGTGTAGTTCACGCTGCGGACCCGGAGGCGCGGAGGGTGCGATTCGATGCGGCAGGGGGACCGTTCGGGTGCGGATTCCTGCTCTTCCCCGCAGGAGGAGTTGCACTGCGACGGGCCGTGTGATATCCAATCAGTATTCAAGTTTGCTCTCAGGAGCGAGCCTGAATTTCATGCAGAGTGGCTGAGGGACGGGCCCTGTGACGCCACGACAACCGGCTCGAGCAATTCGGGATCACGGTGTCAACTCTCGCCCGCGGTAAAACGCGGGGTACATGAGATTCGGGGTGCAGCTTCAGCGCATCTCGCCAAATCCCAGGTAGTGAGTCAACGCAAGTAGGACGTCACGCGTGCCCGTATCTGTATCCTGACGCCGCTCTCGACCAACGAGGGCTGAGATGGCTGCTGCTTACGAACTACGGTGTCGGGAATGCGGAAAGCGCTATGACAACGCTCCGCTGTCGATTTGTGACGAGTGTTTTTCGCCGCTGGAAGTGATGGTCGACCTGGATGAGGCGAAGCGTACGGTGACGCGCGCCTCGATCGCCGCCGGGCCGACGAGCATGTGGCGCTATCAGGCGCTGCTGCCGGTGCCGGACGATGCGACGCCCTGCACGCCGGCCGGGTGGACGCCTCTCCTGCGCGCGCCGCGGCTGGCCCGGCACATCGGCGCGAAGAATCTCTGGATCAAGAACGACGCCGTCTGCCTCCCCACGCTGAGCTTCAAGGATCGCGTGGTGTCGGTGGCGCTGGAGAACGCGAAGCGCTTCGGATTCGATACCGTCGGCTGCTCGTCGACGGGCAATCTGGCCAACGCGGTTGCGGCGCAGGCGGCTCGGCTCGGCCTCAAGACCTACATCCTCGTCCCGGCGGATCTGGAAGCGGCGAAGATTCTCAACACCCAGGTCTACGGCGCGACGCTCGTGCGGATCGATGGCAACTACGATCACGTGAACCGGCTCTGCTCGCAGATTGCGGACCGCTACAGCTGGGGCTTCGTCAACGTGAACCTGCGGCCGTACTACGCGGAAGGATCGAAGACGGTCGGCTTCGAGATTGCCGAGCAGTTGGGCTGGCGGCTTCCGGACAACGTCGTCGTCCCCATGGCCGGCGGCGCGCTGATCACCAAGATCCGCAAGGCCTTCAAGGAACTGATCGCGCTCGGTTTGGTCGAAGAGAAGCCGGTGCGCTTCTTCGGAGCGCAGGCGACGGGGTGCTCGCCGATTGCTACGGCGGTCAAGACCGGAGCCGATCACATCGAGCCCCAGAAACCCGCGACGATTGCGCGCTCGCTCGCCATCGGCAACCCCGCCGACGGCGTCTACGCGACACGGGCCATTCGCGAGAGCGGTGGCTGGGCCGAGGATGTCTCCGATGTGGAGATCGTCTCGGCGATCCAGGAGCTGGCCGAGACGGAGGGAATCTTCACGGAGACGGCCGGCGGCGTGACCACGGCGGTCACGGCGCGGCTCTATGCGCATGGCAGGATTCATCCCGACGATCTGACCGTGACCTGTATTACCGGCAACGGGCTCAAGACCACCGATGTCCTGCAGGGCGCCTACGAGCAACATGCGGCGATCCGCCCGCGGCTGGGGGATTTTGAGCAGTATCTCGCCGAACAGAAGGAAGAACAGGAAGTGGAGGCTGGAGGGGCTTATGTCGGTTAGGGTTCTGTTGCCGAATGCATTTCAGAAGCACACCAATGGCGAGCGCGAGATCACCTCGAGTGCGGCAAATCTGCCCGCGCTCATCACGGAGATCGAGACCACCTTCCCGGCGCTGAAGACGCATCTGCGCGATGAGTCGGGACAGGTGCGCAAGTTCATCAACTTCTACGTGAACGAGGAAGACATCCGTTTCCTGGGCAACGATAAGTACGCCTTTCAGGATGGAGACGAGGTGCTGGTGATCCCCTCGATCGCCGGTGGCTCCTGGCCGGACGGCGGGACGCCCTTGGAGCAACAACGGCCGGGCACGTGCTGTTGTTGTTCGTACTGCGGGCAGGAAGAGTGTTGCTGCGGCGACTAAGCCAGCCAGCCAGTCGAACCGCGAGAGGGCGGCGCGTCACTTCATCAGCCAGCTTTCCGGAACGGTGAATCCGGGACGAATCGTGAAGTACTCCGGGTCGACCGGAATGCTCTTGCCCTTCAGGATTCTCCATTGGTGGATTTTGGGGTTGCCGGGCGGATAGTAAGGCTTGCCGCGCGCGGGTCCACGATCGATCGAGCCATCGGGGAAGTTGGCGGTCAGCTCGTATTCGTATTCCGTGATCTGCGGGAGGCGGGTGAACTTGTAGATGCGCGCCCCATGGTGCAGATAATCGTCAGGCAGCCCGAGGTCCTTCTCGATTTGCTTCGGGATTTTCCTGAGCAGGTATTTGGCCAGCGTGAAGTAGCCCCCCACGTCGAATTCGAGAGGCCTTTCGGCGGGGCATACCTTGATGGGGCGGGTGAGGCCGGTAAGCTTCCACTCCTCGTGCTTCATCACTTCATCCACTTCGATCTGCCAAGGTTCTCGACGCGTCATCGCTCGTCCCTCGCTGGAGTGGTCCTCATTGTAGAGGGTCCTCGGCAAGTGCGGAGCTGCTTTCCAGCGCGGTTTGACGCATTGGTGGGAGGGGTACTTCTTTTGGGCCAAAAGTAACTCCCTCGATTCCCACTTGGGTGGGAGAGGGGGTGAGTTTGGTTCTCATCTTGCGGTTACCTCAGGTGACGCCACGGAAATTCTCATGAGCCTCCAATTCACTGGAAAGCATGAGGTCAGGGGCGCAAGTAGATTCCTGGAGGAAGACCGATATGCTGATGCTCCTGTTGGTGTTTGGTTTGTCGTTTGCAGGTTTGGCCGTCTTCGGAGCGGCCATCGCGTGGGCGATTCAGGCTCGCTCCGAACTCAGGGCCTGGAAAGAAAAGCACAGGCGGTTCATCGCTAAAGAAAACGAACGCGCCTGGCACAGTAACCGCGAAATGATCGTTTATTAGCCGGGCAGGCGCTGTCAGACGCCGGTAGCGCCGTCGGACGGGTAGTCGCGGTTGAAGGGAAAGACCAGCTGCTCGACGGAGGCGACGTTGTTGCCATTGAGCGTGGCGGGATGGAATCGCCAGGCCTTCACGGTGCGCAGCACCAGATCATCGAGGCTGTTCCCCAGCCCCTGTACCAACTTCTCGTCGGTGACGTCGCCCTCCGGGCTGATGGTTACGTTGACGATGATCTTTTGCTCCGCGGCCGGAAGCAGCGAACGATCGGTGACCGCGGGCCGCGGGAAGTAGGTCGGGAAGGCGGGCTCAGCATCGTCGGTGCCGTTGCCGGTGCCGATGGCTTGCTGCTGCTGCGGCGAGGGTGCGCCGGAGCGGGCCAGGCGATTCTTCGCCACGACCGGATGCTGTGGCGCGCGCGGCCGCCGCAGGCGCACCGGATTCTGGATCTGGGCCGTCCGTGGCACGGGAATCGACGACGGAATCGCGTGCGGCCTTGGCGCCGCCGGGCTGGCGTCGCTGACGCCGGTGTTGCCCGTCCAGTAAAGCTGCGCTGTGCAGCAGCGGCTGTCGCGATACACCGGGCGCACACGTCCCCAGTGCAGCGTTAAGAGGAAAGCAATCAGGAGCAGTGCGGCGTGGGAACCCACCGAAAGCAGGATTCCGGCTGGGCGGCGGTGCTGCGTTCGCGGGGAGGAGAAGATCATGGCGGCTCCAGTTCGCCGAAGATCGAACAGGCCTGAACGGTCCTTCACCCATCGGGGGCCGTAGACTTTATCTTACCTTCCGGGGAGACTGGTGGGGGAGTGACGGGATGGCCTGGACAGAGACGTTCCACTGCAACGTTTGCAGTAAGGAAAAGAAAGAGGAGTCCACCGACTGGTGGCTGGCGTGGACGGAGAAGTTCTCGGCGGCGGAGGGCGAACCGGAGCAGGCCGTGATCAAGGTGACTCCCTGGAATAACTTCTTTGCGCATTCGGCTGAAATTCAGCACCTGTGCGGGGCGCGCTGCGTCCACACCATCATGGACCGCTGGATGATGGAGCGGGACTGAGCAGAAACACAGGATGCCGGCTCCGAGCGGACTCAGAAGAATCGAGCCTCAGTTTGCGTAGATCCGCACGTAGTCGACCAGCAGGTTTCCTGGAAAGACGGTGGTCGCGTCAGGATTGCCGGGCCAGTCGCCGCCGACGGCGAGGTTCAGGATGATGAACATCGGCCCCTGATCGAAGGGCCATGCGCCTTTGAAATTGCTCGTGTTGAAGGTCGCGTAAATATTTGCCGGCGAGTCGACGTAGTACTGGATCTGGCCCGGCGTCCAGATCATCCCGAACGTGTGCCAGGCAGCCGCAGAGAATCCGGCGGGGTGGTACTCCTGGCTGCCATCGGCGTGCGTGCTGCTGGTGCCGCCGTGGACGGATCCGGCGATCCAGTCGTATCCCGGAGCGGGGGCTCCGACAGACGGTGGCGGATTGCTGCCGTCAATGTGTTCCATGATGTCGGCTTCACCACAAGCGG
>JBKICP010000359.1:0-9321 GCA_046567085.1 Acidobacteriota bacterium | reverse complement strand
GCGCGTGAGATTCGGAATCCGCGTCAGAATCGCGCGCATCTGCTCCTCGGACTCGTTTGCTCCAGCCTCCAACTCGTCGATGCGCGCCTTCAGCGTGCGCGTTTCTTCCATCACAGCGCTTGCGTCCTGGCCTGACTTCTTCAGCCGCGCAACTTCCTCGCTCAGCTTGTTGCGCTGCGCCTTCAGCTGTTCGGTTTCGGTGATGCGCTCCCGACGCATCTGATCCAGTTCGCGAAAATTCCCCAGCAGCGCAGCAGGATCCCCCCCGCGATCACGCAGTTTTTTCTCAACAACCTCAAGATTGGTACGGACAAAGCCCAGATCGAGCATAGATCTTCAGGTTACAGGGTACAGCGCGGAGGGTACAGCGGACAGCAAAGCTCCTCTTGCTCCGGGCTCTGGGCTCCGGGCTCTGTGCCGTGCACCCTGTCGCCTGTACCCTCTCCTCAGTCCAGCCGGACCAGCCAGGCTTCACCCTCCGCCGGTTGCAGATCGTGCGCGATGGCCACCGCCTGCGTGCGATTGTCGTTCTCCGGACGAATCCTCACCCAGTACCCGGTGGGTCCCTTGAACTCGATCACATTCGCGGTA
Organism: Acidobacteriota bacterium; assembly: GCA_046567085.1. Lineage (GTDB taxonomy): Bacteria > Acidobacteriota > Terriglobia > Terriglobales > Acidobacteriaceae > Palsa-343. Next base: position 8,730 of record JBKICP010000359.1, on the reverse strand, counting down.
CGGTATTCGCGCTCCAGATGCTCCTGCAGCTTCAGAGCCATCTTCTCGCGGGAGAAGGCGCCAATCTGCACGCACCAGCGCCCGCCTTCCTCCATCGGCTTCGGAGTGCTGAAGACGTCGATGCGCACCTCGCCAATTCCGGCGCGGAAGAGCCCGACAGCTTTCGCGGCTCCGACCGAGAGGTCGAGGATGCGCCCCGGTACGAAAGGCCCACGATCCGTAACGCGCATGACCGCCGATTGCCCGGTTTTGACATTCACGACGCGAATCAGCGAGCCCATGGGCAGCGTGCGATGCGCGGCCGAGAGTCCGTTCTCGTCGTAGACCTGCCCGTTGGCGCCCACGCGATGGTGATACGGCGGCCCGTACCAGCTGGCCACGCCGGTTTCGGAATAAATAGGCGTGTGGGTTTCGACAAACTCCTCATCTGCCGAGAGCGAAGGAGCAGGCGCAGCCGGTGGCGTTGGAGGAATGGTGGACGCGCCGGGTTCCGGGGTGGCCGTCGGTGGAGGGGGCGGCGTGTAGGCAACCGGCTTCTTATGCGAGCAGCCGGCCAGCAGAACCAGCCCCAGGGCCAAAGGCGCAGCGAGCCGCGCAGGGCTCAGCGGGCGCAGGATTTTTCGGTGGGGGGGGAGAATATTTTTGATCATCGTCGAAACGGCTCAGCCTCGCCTCGCCCGGTCCAGATGATCGGCGAGCCGGCCGAGTTGCTCGGCGGCAGTCCGCAGCGCCTTCGATGAATTCTGACGTACGTCCGGCACGACCCGGTCATTCAGGTAGCCAATCACGCGCTTCACCTCGTCTTCGATGCGATCGCCGCAGGCGCCGAATTGTTCGTCCATCCTGCGCCCGATGTGTTCAAAACGGCCTGTCGATGTTTCCGCCATAGTCACTCCCTGCATCTTAAGTATTGCGATGCACGATGCGGCGGTCAATCGTCGTGCGAAGACGCGCGCACAGAAAGGCACGCACCCCGTGTCCATTCCGCCGCTGCAAAGACATCCCCTGAACAAAGAGGCCCCTTCCAACCACTCTGACCATAAGGGGGTCCTCTGCAATTTCTGCATGCGTTTTGCCTTGTTCTGTCCCTGGCATGGGTATTCCTGATGAGCTGTACAGTGGCACCGGCCCAGAACCTTCATTCTCTACCCGACGCGCCGCCGCCGACTCTGGCCGAGGCACGCGGCGCCGCTTCCCCCATCCGGCAGGATCAGAGCCCGCCTGCCCATGCCAGCCGGAAAGCCGCCAGTTCCATCGAGCATGCCCCGAGGGAACAGCGTAAATGGGCGCGATTCGTCGATCCGGGCGAGAAGGTGGTCCCCCTCTACCCCCGCGACAAGTGGAAGTTCTGGGTGCATGAGGAGTTCCGCTGGTATGCTGCAGCGCCTGAATTCATCTCCGCAGGGTATGGCCAACTCGCGGATACTCCAGATTACGGCAGCGACTCCGGAGCCTTTGGCGAAAAACTGGGTGCCGCTTTCATTCGCGACGCAACCATGCGATTCTTCTGCGATAGCATGTTTCCGCTCGTCACCCACGAAGATCCCCGCTACTACCGCAAAGCCAGCGGCGGTTACTGGAGCCGCGCGGGATGGGCCGCCGAGCGAGCCTTTGTCATCCAAAAGGACGATGGAAGCCACGGATTCAACTACTCGAACATCGCCGGCCACCTCGCGGCCTCCGCGCTGACCCCCGCCTACTATCCGCCCAAAAGCGCGAATGCCGGCATGGTGATCCAGACCTGGACCACCTCCATTGCCGGCTCGGTGGGTAACAATCTCCTCCTCGAATTCGTTCCGGACGCCCTGAATGCGTGGCACAGGCACAGGCAGCGTCTCCATTCGACTGGAATGCATTGAGTTTCGTCTAAATCAGGAAGGCGCCGCCGGCTGGCCGGGGCGCCACACACAGGAGGGTCATCCAGCCGGAATGCCTGCACGCAGACCGCGCCGGTCGCAGCGAGGACAGCTATGCTGGACGACCCTCGGCAGAACGTGGACCCACCGCCGCCGCGAGGTCCTCCGATGGATTTGCCGCGTGATGCTGGCCCTGGCTGCCGCGGCCCCAGCCTGGGCGCAGGCCGATCTGCCCGACGCACCCTCGCCCCACTCCGATGCGGTCGCCGAGAGTGCGGGAACCTCGCCCGCCCTGCGCTTCTTCGCGCACGCAGAACCGGCGCTCGTCCCCGCCGCAGCCGATGGCGCCGGCCAGCAGACCTTTCCTCCTCAGGCCCGTGTTCCGGGACTGGAGCCCAATTATGTACCCCTGCCCAGACAGTGCGTGGCGAATGCCTGCAGTCAGATCACGCCTCTGAGCAGTTGCTGCCAGCCAGGCAGCGACGTCTTCAGCAGCTATCTGCGGCAGAATGCCGTGCACATCTATACGCCGAGAGAACTCGGCCACATTGCGATTCGCGGCGTTGCGGATCCCTTCAACCTGCTCACCATCGGAGCAACCTCGCTCTACTCGGTAGGCACCGATGCGCACTCCCCCTATGGTCCTGGCGCCATGGGCTGGGCCAAAATCAGCGGCGTCACGCTCACCGAGGACATGACCAGCGAACTGGTGGGAACCTTCATCATTCCTTCCATCGACCATCAGGACCCGCACTACCACCGCATGCCAAATGCATCCCTGATGCGCAGGATCCTCCACTGCGCCTATCAGCCCTTCTGGACCCCCAGCGACACCGGCAAAAATATGGTCAACTACTCGACCTTTGTCGGTTCCATCGTGGAGGAGGCCGTCGACGTCACCTATGTCCCCTATCAGAGAGAAGGCTGGGGGGCGGGTGCCGAGCGCGTCGCAGCCGGCTGGGCCAGCGCCCCCATCGGCAACTACGTCACCGAGTTCTTTCCCGATGTGGCTCGCCGAATCAATCTGAAAGTGGTCTTCCTGCAGAGAATCGTGAACCAGGTGGCACTGGAGAACGGCGGACAGTAGGCCTCTGCGCCTGCGATCCTCATCTCACTTCCGGAAATACCGTGGCGATTGCCCCGGCGCCCACGGATCGTAGTGCGCGGCAAAATCCGCCCGCTGCTCGGTCGACGGATGACTGTAAGTCCAGAACTCCACAAAGCGGTTCGGATCCGGATCGTCGAGCCACACCAGCGCGTCGCTGCAGAAGGAATGGATCACCGTGGCCCGCGCATCCGGCACCAGTCCCTGGATCACCTCCTGCCCGTACACATCCGCCCGATGTTCGACGTTTCGGCTGATGGTGTTCGCCACCGGCTGCGCCAGGAAGTTCAACCCGTACGCCAGCAGCAGAAACAGCCCCAGCGAGCTCCAGCTCTCGACCGACGCAATCCCCCACGTTGCCCCGTAGCGTCGCACCAGCCAGCACATCAGCCGATACGCCATCCAGCAGAAGAAAAAAATAATGACGCCCGACCAGGCGATGCCCTTCGCGACGTGGTGCAGAACGTAGTGCCCCTGCTCGTGCCCGTAGGTAAACAGAATCTCGTTCGGGCTCTCGATCTTCAGCGTCGTATCCCACACCACAATGCGCTTCGACGCCCCCAGCCCCGTGACATAGGCATTCGCGCCGGTGACGCGCGTGCTCGCGTCCATCAGGAAGATGCGGCTGGGCGGAATGTCGAGTCCACCCCGCGCGGCCACCTGCTCCAGCCGCTCCACCAGCGCGGGGTCGCTCTGCGCCAGCGGTGTGAAGTGGTTGAACAGCGGATCGATCGCCAACGGTGCAGCCCAGGCCCCCACAACCTCCAGAAAGACCGTGATCCCCCAGAACCAGAGCCACCACCGCCGCGGCGTCCGCCGCAGCAGAACGTACAGAATGCTCAGCACCAAAATCGCCAGCACCAGCGTGAGCCCCGTGGACTTGGCCCAGTCGATCCACCACGCGGGCCAGCGCTCGATCGACAGTCCGAAGTGCAGGCTCACCTTATGGCCCATGATCGCCAGCGGCACCGTGATCGCGCTGAAGAGCACGCCCCACAACGGAATCACGACCAGCCCCTGCAGCCACGGCCGTGGGGAAACCCGCTCCGCAAGCCTCGTCACCGCCGCACCCGTCCGCACGCGAATCAGAACCCAGAGGGCGGCGAGGATCCACGCCGTGCCGCCGAAGTAGAGCCCCGTGCGCCAGTGGCTGAACGCAATGGCCTGCGCGAGTTTTGCGGAGGGCAGCCTGCAGAGAGGTGCGGCAGCCGAGGTAAAGAACAGTGCCACGCAATGCACGGCGCTAAAGATTGAACAGCTCCCGCAGCCGGCGCGTCTGCGCGCGGCTCACCGGAACCTCGGTCTGCTTCTTGTCGTCCATGCGCAGCTGATAGCTGGATTTGAACCAGGGAACCACTTCACGGATGTGATTGATGTTCACCAGGAAGGAACGATGCGCGCGCCAGAAAATCGCCGGGTCCAGCAGGTCGAACAGCTCCTCCAGCGTCCGGCATTTCGACTGCCCTTCGATCGTCGGCGTGACCACCGAAATCACCCCCTCATCGATCGAGGCGAAGCAGATGTCCTTCTGATCGACGAGCAGCAGGCGGCTGCCGGCCTGGAGCACGATTTTGCCGCTGTGCGGCTTGGGCGACTGATGCTGCTCGATCAGCTTCAGCAGCGTGTCGACACGCAGATCGCCCTGCGGCGCACGCGCTTCACCCGACGGGCCGGCTTCCTGCAGGCGCAGCCGCGCCCGCTCCACCGCCTGCAGCACGCGATCGCGATCGAACGGCTTCAGCAGATAATCGATCGCATTCACATCGAACGCGCGCACTGCGTACTGATCGAACGCCGTGGCGAAGATGATCTGCGGCAGCTGCTCTCCATCGCTCAGCTCCAGCAGTTTCTTCAGGACAGCAAATCCATCAAGACCCGGCATCTGCACGTCGAGGAAAACCACGTCCGGATGATGCGTCCGCACCAGTTCCACCGCCTCAACGCCGTTCCTCCCCTCCGCCACAACATCGACGCTGCCCGTCGTGTCGAGCAGGTACTTCAGCTCCTCGCGGGCCAGTTCTTCGTCGTCGACAATGAGGGCGGTCATGGACATGGGTCATCCGGCTGGCGCAAGCCAAGGATATAAGAATGACCGCGAACGTGACCAACGAAACCGCAGCGAATGGCAGGTAGCGCGTGTTGTGTGGGGCGTCCTATTCGGCGAAGGCGTGCAGCCGCGACGGCGGGTGATCCGCCGCAAGATCGTGCCCGCAATAGACGCAGAACATATCCGTCACGCGCGCCGTGCGATGGCAGTTGCCGCAGCAGGCCGCCACCTGGTAGGCACACTGCGGGCAGAAATGATAATCCGCCTCGATGCGCGCACTGCAGGCCGGACAGACCGACAGGATCGGAAGACGCAGCAGGAAGTAGAGCACCGCGCCGATCCCGCTCGGGATCACGACGCAAACCACCATCCACAGCGGCACGCTCATCCCGCGCCGCGGTGAGTCCCGACTCACATAACCGATCATCAGCACATACAGTCCCGCCAGCAGACCGAAACTGATGTCGATGTAGAACCGGAACCAGAAGGGCAGATTCGGCGGATGGTGACGGTGCGCGGGCACGATCACCCACATCAGGTACTCCATCAGACCGAAGACAATCAGCGCGCCCACCATCGACCAGTAGGGGATCAGGCTCAGTTCGCCCGAAAATCCCTCCGGTTGCAGCTCTGCGCCCAGCCTAGAGTCTTTGTTCATGGCATCAGCCTCGAGACGCGTTTAGCGCTCGGCGCGGGCAGCGCGCTCTCTCCACGTCATCATCAGAATGGCAAAGACCGCGGCCACGAGAACCAGCGAGAGCGTCAGCACGATGACCGACAGGTCGAGGAAATGCTCCCCGGCGCTGAGGTCGGTGACGGCGCTCCAGACGAGCGGCGCAAATAGCAGGATCAGCACCGCCAGGGCCAGCAGGGCGATGCCGGCATGACGGCGCTTGCGGGCGCGCTGCACCTGCATTTCGTTGGCAGCTTCCATCACAGAACGTCGCGTGCGCAGCACGAATTCGGGTATAGCGTGGCCGGTGACGTTCCTGCGCGGGCGGAGCACTTCGCTGCTCATAGAGCCTCCATCCGTTCAGAGGTTGTGGTAACGGGCCGGGTTGCCGGTTCAACGTGCGGCCGCAACGCTGCCAGTCCGCGATACAGCCGCGACTTCACCGTCGAAAGCGGCGCGCGCGTCATCCGCGCGATCTCTTCCAGCGACATCTCTTCGTGGAACCGCAGCACCAGCACTTCACGATGCAGCGGATCGAGGGTCAGCAGAGCTTCGGCCACCAACTGGCCACTCTCCATCGTCGCCAGATGCTCAAAAGGAGATTTTTCCTGGCTGGCGACTTCAAAGGGCCGGTCTTCGTCGCCGTTTTCGCACATCTCTTCGAGGCTCGCCATGCTGCGGCGTCGCCGCAGATCAATCACCAGATTGCGCGCGATGGTAAAGAGCCAGGTATCGAAACGCGAGTTCCCGTTGAACTGCGAGCCGCGCACCAGCACCCGCATCCAGGTCTCCTGAAACAGATCCTCGGCCATCTCGCGATTGCCGGTCAGGTAGAGCAGGTAGCGCAGCAGTCGGTGCTGATACTGCAGGATGAGTTCGTCCAGAAGCTCCGGATCGTGGCGCCGAAGGCCTTCCACCACCCGTGCGTTCTCGAGCCTGGCGACTTCTGCAAGTTGGAGCGCTGCCGCACCCATATCAACTTCACAGACGGAGGAGCAGGGACGAAAGACGCTGCCGATCACCAGTTTCTCTACCTTTCGTGTCAGATCCATCAGGTCCCTCTCGCTGCCGGCCCGACAGGAAAGTCCGATTGCTCGCTCGGCTTCCCCGTAACCCTACCATTATCAATCGATTATCAGTCGAATTTGCCCCTCGCGCAACGATAGACTGGAGAGGATGGAAGTTCTCTATGGCCTGCATCCCATCGAAGAGGCTCTCCGGTCCGGGGTCCGCCGCTTCGACCATCTCTGCGTGGCGCGCGAGCGGCACGACCAGCGTCTCGGCGAGATTGTCGCCCTTGCCCGAGCGGCCGGAGTCCCCGTCCGCACCGAACCCCGCGAAGCCCTGACCCGTCTCGCCGGCACCACCGCGCACCAGGGCGTCGTAGCCATCGTTCAGGAGCGGGCCTTTCTCGATGTTGAAGACCTCCTCCACGGCCCCGAGCCGCGCCTCGTCCTCGCCCTCGACGGCGTGGAAGATCCCCAGAACCTCGGTGCCCTGCTCCGTACCGCCGAAGCTGCCGGCGTTGACGGAATCCTGCTCACCGAACGCCGCTCGGCGCCCCTCAGCTCGGTCGCCATCAAAGCATCGGCCGGCGCCGCCGAACACCTGCGGCTGGCGCGCGTTGTCAACCTGGTCCGTGCCCTCGAAACCCTCAAGGAGCGCAATCTCTGGGTGGTCGGTCTCGACGAGCGCGGCACCTTGGATTACGACCGCTGCGATTTTCGGTCCAATACCGTAATCGTGCTGGGACGAGAAGGAGCCGGGCTGCACGATCTCGTGCGGCGCACCTGCGATCATCTGCTGCGCATCCCCATGGCGGGCCAGGTGGCCTCGCTCAACGTTTCCGCTGCCGGCGCCGTCGTCCTGTTTGAAGCCGCCCGCCAGCGGCGAACCGTCGTCGAATCGTCCGGCAAAACAGAGAAGCCCCGCAAAGGTCTTGGTTCATGAAGTTTCGGATTCTCGGCGTCGCGATCTTCGGCGCCTCCCTCGCCTGGTCGCAGCAGAACGCAAACCCCACTCCCCCGCCTCCCGTCCTCGTCTCGGGACAGACTGCCGCCGGCGCTACCACCCCTTCCGTCACTGACGCCGAGCGCCAGGCGGTTGCTGTCACCGCCTGGGATCTCAACCTGCACCTGATGCCCCAGCAGCAATCCATGGAAGTGCACGCGCGCGTCACGCTGCGCAACGCCGGCGCCGCCCCCCTCGCGCAGATTGCCCTGCAGCTTTCCTCCACGCTGCATTTTGAAACCCTCGGATTCCGCGGCAAAAAAATCGCCTTCACCGCCCATAGCGTCGCCAGCGACGCCGATCACACCGGCCGGCTCACCGAGGCCGTCATCTCGCTTCCCGAACCCCTGGCGCCCACAGCCTCCATGACCCTCGACGTCGATTTCGGCGGCACCATCCCGCTCACCGCGGAGCGCCTCACCGCGATCGGCGCTCCGGCGCCTACGGCCGAAGCTTCGGACTGGGATCGCATCTCGGAAGACTTCACCGGCGTGCGCGGCTTCGGCAATGTGGTCTGGTACCCGGTCAGCTCCATCCCCGTCTCGCTCGCCGATGGCGCGAAGCTCTTCGATGAAATTGGCCGCCAGAAGCAGATGGACGAAGAAGCGACCGTCAGCCTGCGCATCACCGATGAATTCTTCTCGCCCACGCCCAACGCCATCGTCCTCAACGGCCAAGCCATCGGCGGATTGCAGCCGGCCGCGATGCCCACCGCCTCCTTTCCCGGTGTCATAACGGCGTCGCTTCCCGCCACGCGGCTGGGCTTTGAAACCCCGTCCTTCTTCGTCGCCCGTCGAACAGAAATCAACGGCCATGGCCTGCGCCTTCTCGCCACCGACGCGGACACCTCGAGCGCCCAGCGCTACCTCGCGGCGGCAGCGCTGGCCGAACCCGTCGTAACAGCATGGCTCGGCAAATCCCGTTCGCCCATCACCATCCTCGACCTTCCCGAAGCCGCCGATGCTCCTGCGGAAACCGGGGAGTTGCTGGCCACGCCGTTCTCTACCGACGACGCGCCGCATCTGGCGCCGGTCATGAC
>JBKICP010000358.1:42301-44483 GCA_046567085.1 Acidobacteriota bacterium | reverse complement strand
GCCAGCTCGCAGTGTGGCTGCCCGATCAGTGGAAGATCCGCCACAACACATGCCCGGAAGATCTGCAGAATCCCATCCCTCAGCCCGCGTAGGAACGGGGTTCACGCAGCGCTCACGAAAATGTCGCCTGGATAGAGTTTTCGAACCAGAAGTTCGACTTCGCTCAACTGGATTGCCAGTTCGGCGGGCGAGGTGTAATCGAACCAAACGATCGTCGGCTCTTCGAAATCGTTCTCATTCAGGTACTCGCCGCTCGTCTTCTTCAGGGTCACGACTCCCGAATGTGGCTGGTTAAACCTCTGGCGAGCGGCAACAATTTCCGACCGCTCCAAGGACACCATTCGTTCGATCCGCAAAGAGGCGTGGAGTTGCTTGAAGTCCTCCAAAAACGGTCCGCCGAAACCCACGAAATTGTAGTCTGAGATGTTTCGATAGCGTCCGATCCTCGCTAGCAGATCGACGAACAAGTTGCGATCGATCGCCTTGTTCTGGCGAAGATGGTATGGAATTGTCGCGCCAGAGCTCATCTTCTGACCTTCTTCAACACGTCGTCGAAGCATCGCTGGCCCACATCGCTTGGATTCGCTGCAGGATCATCGAGCAGGTAGCGGCCTACAGTCGATATCTCGCTCTGCTTTCGGTTGAACTTGACCTGACGCATCGGGTCGTCTTCCTTTGGCAGAGGTAAATGCGGCTTCACTTTCCATCCTCCAATGCCGCCACGGACCACAGAGCGCCTGTTCTCAGGAACCATGCGCACGATGCTAGCCGGCAAGAATGTGCGAGCGTTCCGCTGAACAGACCGCCGCTCGACTGGAGCTCTCTTCCACTTGTTCGTGAAATCCGTGAAGTACTTAATCCCCTCCCGGATGAACTCCTTGACCATCAGATATAGCTCTGAATTGGCGTCCAATCCGCGCTTGGTTGTTGTTACCGGCAGCAGAGCTGCGTCATTGGCGCGGAACGTGACGAGACCGGCGATCGAGACGAATTGGGTGTGATAGCCGGGCACAGTGGCCTCACCCCACCCCGTGAGGCGTGTTTTATCTGCATAGATCACGACCCGATCATTGCAGACGATGGTTATTCCTGCTTGCTCACTGGTGGGGCGGCCTTGGAGGGATTCCTCCTCCTCTTCCTCGTCAGGCAGGTTTCGATAGAAGCCGATAACTACCGACACATCTACGCCCTGATGTTCGGCGTGATAGACGTAGGGCATAATTTCGCCCGTGGCTTCGAACCCTTCCTCGCCTAGCAGCAGGCCAGTCTGAGTCGAGGGGATTTCCTCGTTATTGACGCTGACCCGGAATCCCTTTTCGATGATCAGGCCATAATAGGCGGAGATGGTTTTCTTCAATTCCTGCAAGAAACCTGTCTCATCGGAGAACAGCCGCGAAACGTTATCCTCCAGCTGCTTGACCCGGATTCTGGTCCCTGCTTTGCTGAGCGACGATTCCCCCTCCAGCATCGGAATCATCCACTCTTGGTCGTTGTTCATCCAAAGTTCGTTGATGACGACCGTGAATGCTTCGGCATCAGTTTTGCTCTCTACGATGGCATCGCGTCCCAGTTTGAAGATGGCCCGCTTCATCCCGATTCCGTAAACGCCAACCGTTGGGATGTCGACATCGAGATCGCCGACGCGACCGAGTCTGAACGCTGACTTCTTGGCCGTATCGATCGTAATTCCGCCACAGTTGTCTTCGATGGAAATTGATGTGGGGTCCAGAGCTATCTTTGCCCAGAAGTCCTTATAGGATTCCAGTCCCAGCTCTCCGCGTGCGGCTTGTACTCGCATTGCTCCGTCAACGCAGTTGTCCAGCAGATCGAGAATTGCATCTTTCAGCTCGATATCGCGGGTCAGCATAGTGACGAAGAACGCCTTCGCCGGAAATGCATTCACCTCTGGTCTGGGCGCTGCTCCAGGAGTAGCCATACATTCCACATCCTCACGACAAACTGGAAGTCCCTACGAAGCGACCAGTGTATACGGCCTTCGTCGAGGGGAGAGATGGCCAGTCGGCGGAGGTAAGATTCCGCTTCCGCGTGATCAGCTTGGGAATTGTGAATATGACCGGAAGGCGGTCCTACAGATTTTCCCCATAGCCGGCCATGGGGAGGCACAACGTGATCACAGGTGGTCGCAATCACTTTCGAACAAGTTGCTTGTAATGAATGGTCG
>JBKICP010000358.1:0-42291 GCA_046567085.1 Acidobacteriota bacterium | reverse complement strand
AGCACGGAGATGGATTCAGCTATCGATCAGGGGCGCTGTTGAAGTAAATGGTCGGGACGGGCAGATTTGAACTGCCGACCCCTCGCACCCCAAGCGAGTGCTCTACCAGGCTGAGCCACGTCCCGACAACAGCGGGGGTCTACTCACCGAGTTTACCATCCCACATCGACGCGCCATCCCGAGGGTGGCAAAAACCTCAACCCCCGAGGCGATGACCGCTGAACGCTGTCCGCTCTCCCCTGTCCGCGGGTTTATCGCGGCACCTGCCACCCCGCCCCCACGGTCGCCAGCGTCATCTGATCGGTTGGCGAGTTCCCCAGCGACTTCCCGAGTGCCGGAAACGCGGCCTTCACCGCATCGGTTGTCGCCCACACCGGTACGTCCCGCATCTGGTAGCGATAGGTCACGTCGGTCTCCGTGAAGCCATTCTTCGGCCCCGGCGGCGTGAAGCTCACAATGCCCGTCACCTCGCGGTGCCCATAGCAGAAGCGGGGCGCAAAGCGCTGCCCGGCCAGCCCGTTCAGCGAGTACCGGTCCACATGCATCGACCGGTCCTCGAGCCGCGTCAGCAGCCCCGCATCGGTCAGCGCGTCCATCTGCTTCTTCTCTTCCTTCGCCGTCGGGCTCGGCGCCACTTCGTACGGCCACGGGTGCCCCTGCGGAAAGAGGCAGTCGTTGCGGTCCTGATAGTAGGCGTTCATCGTCTTCATGAAGTTTTCCGGCGTGGGCTTGTTCTGCGTATTGCATCCTCCGGCGAGCGCCACCACTGCCGCCAGACCTGCGCCCGCTGCGAACCGTATCGTTCTCGTTCTGTCCATGGATCCTCGCACCGCTGCTCCGATGCATGGTACGGGAAAAACGCCGCCTGTGCAGCAGCCAGCAACCTGCCGGCCACCGGCGATAGGCTACCGCCCTACAGGTTTGGTTCCGGCAGGGTCCCCCGGCTGACGCGATTCTCCTGCACCGGGAGCGAGCAGAGGAAATCGCGAAAACCTGCGCCCCTGCCGTGATGCGGTCTGCGTTGCCTCGCGATGGCTCCGCAGGGAGCCACGGCTGCGGCCATCTCCACAACCCGGCTCACCAGAGCAAAGATGCCGTGAGCCCCGCGCGGAGATGGCTCTACTCTGTGCGCCACGCTGTCCTCGCCGGATTTTTTCATCGCGCCCAAACCCTCGGAACCAAACCCCGCCCATCGGCGTATTGTTGCTCAAAGCCTGATCTCCGGGGAGTTGCCGATGCGTAATTGTGTCCGCCTGTTGCCGCAAGTCTTCATGATTGGCACGCTGCTGGCTGTCGCCGGCTGCCACGTTGAGGTCGACAAAGGCAAGAACGGCGAAGACAAGAACGTCCGCGTCGATACGCCGCTGGGCGGTCTGCACGTGCGCAGCGATCAGACCACCGCGCTCGATCTGGGCCTGCCCGCCTACCCCGGCGCGCAGATTTCCCCCGACCACGAGGGCGACAAGTCCGCCGATGTGCACTTCGGCTTCGGGCAATTTCAGCTGCGGGTGCGTGTCGTCAGCTATCAGACCTCCGACGATCGGGACAAGGTGATCGCCTTCTATAAAAACGCGATGGGCCGCTTCGGCGAGGTCCTTACCTGCCAGGGCAACCATGCGGTCGGCTCGCCCAGCACCACTGCCGAGGGACTCACCTGCAGCGAGGATGCGAAGATCCACGGAAGCAACTTCAATACCGACAACGACAGCCTGACGCTGCGCGCCGGCTCCAGGCACCACCAGCACATCGTAGCCATGAAGAACGGGGGCCCCGGCACGCGCTTCGCGCTCGTCGAGCTGCAGCTGCCTGCCGGCCTCGAGGAACACAGCGCGAAGACCAGCGACTGAGCGCCCGGCCGCATTCAGAATTCCGTTCCACTCCGCGTCCGCATCGCGCATTGCGCTCCCCGTCCGCGTGCGATAGGGTCGAAGTATGGAGATGCTCTGCCACCGCTGCGGCAACACTCTGCATGAGGGCGAAAGTTTCTGCCCTCACTGCGGCGCGCCCCAGTTCGTGGTCGATACGTCCGAGCCCGCGGGTCCGCAGCAGCCCTCGCAGCGCCTCGGCGTCGATCCTTCGCGGGTCGAGTGGCGCGTGGCCATCACTTCGGCTCTCCTCATCTCCATTCCTGTGGGCCTGCTTTCCGCCCTCGCCGGCATGAGCTCTCTGTTCGTGATCGCCGGCGGCTTCGGCGCCATCGCTCTCTATCGCAAGCGCACCCAGGCCTTCACTGACGGCAGTATCGGCTGGCGCGTGGGCGCCATCCTCGGCGGCGCTGCTGCAGCCATTGCCACTCTGGCCGACGGCGTCCGTCTCCTCATCGAGCGTTACGCCCTGCACAATGGTGCGGATCTCGATGCGCAGTTCGCCGGTGTCGCGCAGCAACTCGCCGACCAGGCCCTCAAAACCAACAGCGAAGCCATGCAGCAGGCCCCGCAGCTGGTCCACAACTGGGCCAACTTCTGGCTCTCCGCTGACGGCCACGCCGCCATCCAGTTGCTCACCGCGTTTATGGTCTCCGCCGGCATGATCCTCTTCGCCGCCACCGGCGGCGCCATCGCCGGACGCATCCTCTCCGCCCGCGCCCGCCCGCAGCGCACGCTGTAGATCCCCGGCCGCACCCGGGCTTCTCTCTCGCTTATCGCTATCCGCTATCCGTTCTCCGCTCTCCGGCGCTTTTCCCGTCTTGCCGCATCGCATCGGGCCTCGTATCATCGCCTTTACACCTATGTCGGAAACGCAGGCAATCGCTACGCCGAAATTGCGCGAGAAGGGCCGCATCATGTCGGCCTCCGAGATCGAACGCACCCTGGTTCGTCTCGCCCACCAGATCATCGAAAAGAATAACGGCGCACAGACCATCGGACTCGTCGGCATCAAGCGCCGGGGCGTGCCCATCGCCCAGCGGCTGGCCACGCTCATCAGCGGCATCGAAAAGCACCCCGTGGATACAGGCGTCCTCGACATCAGCTTCTATCGCGACGATCTCTCCACGCGCGACGTACGCCCGGTCGTCGTCCCCGGCTCGCTGGGCTTTGACGTCAACGGCCGCGACGTAATCCTGATCGACGACGTGCTTTACACGGGCCGCACGATTCGCGCTGCGCTCGATGCGCTCTTCGATCACGGCCGCCCGCGCCGCGTGCAGTTGCTGGTGCTCATCGACCGAGGCCACCGCGAGCTGCCCATCGAAGCAACCTTCGTCGGGCGCTCGGTGCCGACCTCGCAGCGCGAGATCATCGAAGTGAAGCTCAAAGAGATTGACGACGACGAGCAGGTGCTCCTCGTCGAACGTGTTTAGCGTGTATTCGCAGAAAGCCGAAGGAGAATGGCGCTGACCAGGGCCGCAGTCCGCAAACCTCCGCAATCCTCAGCCCCCTCGTTTTTCCAGCAACCCATCCATCCCGGCTCCGCGATCTCAGCCACCGACTTTTCTGTCGCTGAGGTCCGCCGCATCCTCGAGACCGCCGACACCCTGGAAAAAGAAAATCCCTTCCGCCGCGCGAATCGACTCGCCAAGCGCCGCGTGGCGCTCCTCTTTTACGAGTCGAGCACGCGCACCCGCACTTCGTTCGAACTCGCGGCGAAGGCTCTGGGTGCGGATACGACCCTCGTCAGCTCCCTTTCGTCGAGCATCGAGAAGGGCGAGTCCCTCAAGGACACGGGCATCACTCTGAAGGCTCTGGGCGCCGAGTGCATTATCCTGCGCAGCCCGTACTCCGGCGGACCGTATCTGCTGGCGCGCGCCACCGGGTTGCCCGTGCTGAACGCCGGAGACGGCATGGCCGAGCATCCTTCGCAGGCTCTGCTCGATCTGCGCACGATGCTGCAGTTCCTCAAAATACCAGCGAGCCGGATCAGCGAGAAGGTGCTGCGCGGCGTCACGGTGAGCATCGTGGGCGACATCCTGCACTCGCGTGTCGCGCGTTCGAATGCGCTGCTGCTGCCACGGCTCGGCGCGAACGTCATCCTCTGCGGCCCCCCGGCGCTGCTGCCCGAGACGGCCGCCTGCATAACTCCGGGGCTGATGATTTCGCGCGACTTCGATGCGACGCTCCGCGCTTCGACCATCGTCATGATGCTGCGCATCCAGGCCGAACGCCTTGCCGGCCTCTCGATTGATTTGAATGATTACCGCGCCCGCTACCAGGCCAACGCCGACCGCATCGCCGCACAGGCGCCAAAGGCGCTCATCCTGCACCCTGGCCCCATCATTCGCGGCATGGAGATCACGGCCGAAGTGGCCGACGGCCCACAGTCCGGCATCGCGCAGCAGGTGCACAACGGCGTGCCCATCCGCATGGCGCTTCTGGTTCGCGCGCTGGGGAGCGAGAAGAAAGGCGGACGCCGATGACCTCGAAGCCCATTCTCATTCGCAACGGACGCCTCATCGATCCCGCGTCGAGCACTGACGTTCAGCGCGACCTTCTCCTCCGTGACGGCAAAATTGCCGCCATCGAAGCGCCCGGCAAAATCAAAGCTGCCGGCGCCGAAACGATCGATGCAAAGGGCCGCGTCGTTGCTCCCGGCCTCATCGATATACACGTTCATCTGCGTGAGCCCGGCCAGGGATACAAGGAGACCATCGCCACCGGCACCTCTGCCGCCGCGGCGGGTGGATTCACCACCGTCTGCGCCATGCCCAACACCACGCCGGTGAACGACTCGCCGGAGATCACGCGCTGGATGCTCGCTCCCGAGCGCGGCGCATCGATCCGCGTGCTGCCGATCGCCGCTGCGACGATCGGCTCGAATGGCGAGACGCTGACGAACTACGCAGCCCTCAAAGACGCCGGCGCCATCGCCGTCACCGACGACGGCCGACCCATCCTTGGCGATGCGATCATGCTCGAAGCTCTGCGCGCCGCGACGGCCCAGGGACTGCCCGTCATCCAGCACGCCGAAGACACGCGCCTCACCGGAGGCTGCTCGATGAACGCCGGAGCGCTCGCCTTCCGACTCGGCCTCCGCGGCATACCCATCGAAGCGGAGTCGGGCCTCGTCGAGCGCGACATCGATCTTGTGCGCAAGGTCCCCAACGCGCACCTCCATGTCGCGCATCTCTCTACGAAGAAGGCTCTCGACGCCGTGCGCGCCGCGCGCAAAGCCGGCCTGCATGTGACCTGCGAGGTCACTCCGCACCACTTCGCGCTGACGGAAGAGCGCATTGGCCATTACGACACCAACGCGAAGATGAATCCGCCTCTCCGCGCCGAATCCGACCGCGCCGCCATGATCGAAGGTCTCCTCGACGGCACGATTGATGCCATTGCGACCGATCACGCTCCGCACGCCGCGCACGAAAAGGAGCAGGAGTTCGACCGTGCCCCCAACGGCATCACCGGGCTTGAAACCGCGCTGGGGTTGGCGATCCGCATTCTGCACCTCGAACACAAGATGCCGCTGGTGAAAGTCCTCGCGCTCCTCACCACGCGCCCCGCGCAGGCTCTCAGTCTCAAAGGGCAGGGAAGTCTCTCCATCGGCGCTCCCGCCGATCTCATCCTCTTCGACCCCGCGCAGAAGTGGATCTTCCGGGCGGCCGATTCCAAATCCAAATCGAAGAACACCCCCTTCGACGGCTGGGAACTGTACGGGCATGTTCACTGGACGCTGTTCCAGGGCGAGAGCCGCTACGCCGGCGCGTTCAAATCCATGGTGCCACCTCCGTATATACGAGGCGAAAAACGTATATACTGAGAATGAGGCACGCCCATGCCGCTCAGTATCCGCAATCCGGAAGTCGAAAAACTGGTCCGCCAGGTTTCCCGCCGTACCGGGGAGACGATGACCGAGGCGATCGGCAAATCTCTAAGGGAGCGGCTCGATCGGCTCGAGCGCGATCAGAACCAGGATGCCGTCCGGAAGAGAGTCGATAAGATTCTCTCCCGCGTCCATGCTCTACCCAACCTCGATACGAGAACACCAGACGAGATCCTCGGCTACGACGAGAACGGACTCCCGTCCTGATGGTGATCGACTCATCCGTGGCCGTCGCGATCTTTCTGAATGAGGCCGATTGGCGATTTTTGCATGGCCAAATTCTCCGCGCAACAACGCGATTCATTTCCGCTGTTTCGATTGTCGAAACCGGAATCGTGCTGGAGTCGCGATTGGGTGCCACTGCAGTGCGGGATTTTGAGCGCTATCGGAAAGAACTAAGAATCGAGATTGTCGCCGTGGATGCCGAGACGGCGCAAGGTGCCCTCGCCGCCTGGCGCAAATACGGCAAAGGCCGCCATCGCGCAGCGCTCAATCTCGGAGACTGCTTTTCTTATGCCCTCGCAAAATCGACCGCTGAGCCGCTGCTGGCCAAAGGCGACGATTTTGCGCGTACGGATCTCGAGCTCTGTCCGCAGGTTCCGCCCACCCAATAGCTCCCCCTACCTCTTTTTCTTCCTCAGAGCACTCGCCTTCGGAGCCCGATACTTCCCCCGTTTCGCACTCTTCACCGCCTTCGCCGCGGCTTCTTTCCGCGCCGCCCTGGCGCGCTTCTCCTCGCGCCGCGTCTGCTTCCCTTTCAGCGCCGCACTTCCGGCTGCCTGCTTTCGGCTTCCACCTTCTTCCTCGAGGATCGAGAACTGCAGACGTTTCTCCACCGCATCCACGCGATCCAGTACGACCGTCACGCGCTCGCCGACGGAGAATTTCCGCCCCCATCGATCCCCGATGATCTGCCGCGTATTCTCGCGATAGGTGTAGCGGTCGCCGTCCATCATCCCCAGACTCTGCAGCGGCACCAGGCCCTCGACGAACAGATCGTCCAGCTCCACGAACAGCCCGTACTTCGTCGCGTTCAGAATCATCCCGCTGAAGCTTTCGCCGACGCGGTCGCGCATGAACTTGATCTTCTTCCAGGCCACGAGTTCGCGCTCCGCATCGGCCGCCCGTCGCTCGCTCTCGCTCGACTCCTGCGCAATCGCGGCGAGCTCTCCCTCCGCAATCGGGGCCTGCTCGTCCAGAGGAGTGCGCTTCGCGCCTTCTTTCTTCCAGCTTCCGGCTTCCAGCCTGCCCCCTGCCAGCACCCCGTGCCCATCCACGCCGTCGCGCAGCAGTTCCTTCGCAATCCGGTGCACGATCAGATCCGGATACCGCCGGATGGGCGAAGTGAAGTGCGTGTAGCACGGAGCCGCCAGCGCAAAGTGCCCCTCGTTCTTCTCGCTGTACCGCGCCTGCTTCAACGACCGCAACATCAAATACGAGAGGATCCGCTCCTCCGGCTTGCCTGCGATCTTCTCCGTCAGCTTCTGGTACATGCGCGGCGTGATCGCAATCTCCTGCGGCACCTCGTACGAGCGCGCCTCGCGCCCGCCGCGGCGCTGCTCGCGCCGCTCGCTTTTCATCCGGAAGGTTTGCACCGGCAGGCTGCCCACGCCCAGCGAATACCCAAACGCAGCGGCGATCTCCTCGAACTCCACGACCCGCCGCGGCTCCGGTTTCTCGTGGATGCGATAGAGCGACGGCACGCCCAGGTTCTCCAGCCACGACGCCACGCACTCGTTCGCTGAGAGCATGAACTCCTCGATGAGCCGATGCGCCCAGTTCCGCTCCGCCCGGGTCACGGCCTTCATCGCGCCGAACTCGTCGAACTCGATGATTGGCTCCGGCAAGTCGAAATCGATCGAGCCGCGCCGGTCGCGCTTGCGATTCAGGATCCGCGCCAGATCGAGCATGCGCTCGAACTCCGGGACCAGCGGCGCAAACTCCGCCCGCAGTGGCTCATCGCCCTCGAGGATCCCGTGGACCTGTGTGTAGGTCATCCGCCGCGCCGAGCGGATCACGCCCTCGCAGACCTCGTAGCCGAGAATCTCGCCCTGCGGATCGAGGCGCATCAGGCAGCTGAGCACCAGGCGATCCTCGTCGGGCCGGAGGCTGCAGATGTCCGTCGACAGCTCCATCGGCAGCATCGGGATGGCGCGATCGGGAAAGTACACCGACGTCCCGCGCAGCCGCGCCTCCAGATCGAGCGCCGTCCCTGGCCGCACATACTGCGCCACATCGGCAATGTGAACCTGCAGCTCCCATGTGCCGTCCTGATGCCGCCGCACCAGCACCGCGTCGTCGAAGTCGCGCGCCGTCTCGCCGTCGATGGTCACGATGGGGAGCGAACGAAAATCCCTGCGCCGCGCGACGACCTCCGGATCGAGCCGCGCCACCTCACGCGCCTCGGCCAGCACGGCCTCCGGAAACACGCGCGGCAGATGATGCTTGCGGATCACCATCTCCACATCGACGCCGAAGTCGTCTTCGGCGCCCAGCACTTCGATCACGCGCCCGCGCGCCGCACGCACCGGCGTCGGCCAGTCGGTGATCTCCACATCGACCACCATGCCTTCAAGATTCCCGTGATGCCGCGCCGCCTGCGCTTCCTTCCCCAGCACCCGATGCGGCGTCAGCGCCTCGCCCTCTGCTTGTGGAAGTTCCGCCCCAGGCGGAATCACGATCGGCTGCGTCATCCGCTCGTCGAAGGGCACCACGATGTGGCCGCCGCGCGAGGTTTCACCCTCCAGCCTGCGCGCGTAATGGAAGATCCCCACCACGGTCGGATTGCGCCGCGTCAGGATGCGCAGGACCCGTCCCGCTCGCCGGCCGTCACGTTGGCCAAAGGGCGGCGGTGACAGCTCCACCAGCACCTGATCGCCCTGCATGGCGCCGCCCATCTCGCCCGGGGAAATGAAAACATCCTCATCGCCCGGCGGCTTCGCTCCCGGATGCCGCGGATCCGGCCGCGCAAAGCCGTAGCCGTCGCGATGCAGATCGAGCCGCCCTGCAATCAGATCCTCGCTGCGAATGCCGCGCCGGCCCTCCTGCTTCTGCGCATCCCGGTCGCGCTCGTTCGCGCCCTCGGTTCGCCGAGCGCGATCCCGCGCCAATCCGCTGTTCTCCTCGGCGGTGCGAATCCGCCAGTGATCGCCATCCACTTGCACCAGCTGCCGCGTCCCGGTCAGCCGCCCCAGCTGCTCGCGCAGCTCGCGACGTTCCCGCCCGCCGCCCAGCCTCAGTTCGCGGATCAGCTGCTTGTACCCGGCGCGCCCGTTGGGCAGCCGCTCGATGTGGCGCAGGAGTTCGCGGTCGTTCATCGTAGCTTCGATGCTACGCGAACACAGCCCGGCCCCGGCGTTCCCACACGCAGTGATGCAGGAACACCGAGGCCGTCTGCTCCCCGCTACGGCCTGCCGGCTTACTTCGTGGCAATCACCTGGATCTTGTGGATCTGCGGCGGCTCGGCCAGCAACTCCCCGGCCTTCGCCATCAGCGCCTTCGCGATCTCGCCGTTCAGATGCGCCTCGCGTCCTGCCTCATCGTTGAACGTGTCGAAGATCCCGTACCGCCCGTCATCCTCTTTGATGGCGTACCACGTCACGGTGCCGTGCTCCTTCTTCGCCAGTTCCGCGCCCTGCTTCAGGAACGCCTCCACTTCGGCCTCTTTGCCCGGCTTCGCCTTCAGCATTCCGTACAACGCCAGCTTCACCATGTTCCACGTCTCCTTTTGTCAAAATGAGTCTCGGATCTGCGTTCCGATCCGCCATCCTCGCGGTGGGGAATCGCCGCGCACTCTTCAAGCAGATGCTCCGCGACCCTTGTGGGGATCATGAAAGTCACGCCTGAGCTCGGATTCCACAGCTGTGACGCACTCCAGGGATGCCATTTTGCCGCGAACCTGTTTAAGATGCCAATAACGGCGGCGATTGCGCGGAGGAGATTGTTTCTCCTGAGGGAAGAGGGTCGGCGCTGCACAGTTCTGCATGGGCCCACGAGCACGAACCGGCAGGCCAGGTGCAGGGCGCCAGAATTTACCACCATACACTCGGAAGGAAGGACTGCATTTATGTGGAAACCCAACCAGCCCGGCACCGGCAGTGGTTCGCCAGCACCCGAACCGGCTCGTCCCGCCACTCCCCCAACCCAGAGCTTTGACGCGAGCCAGCGCCCGGCTCCCGCTCCCACACCCAGTGCTTCCACCGGCGAACAGGCCACCATCGGCAAAAGCCTCGTGATTAAGGGTGAGGTGACCGGCTCCGAGTCGCTTTACATCGACGGCAAGGTCGAGGGCTCCATCAACCTCGCAGGGAATCGCGTCACCGTCGGCCGCAACGGCCAGGTCGCGGCCAACATCACCGCGCGCGAAATCGTGGTGCTGGGCAAGGTCCGCGGCAACGTCACGGCCAGCGATCGCGTGGATATCCGCAGCGAAGGCTCGCTCACGGGCGACGTCACGGCGCAGCGCATCTCCATCGAGGACGGCGCCTTCTTCAAGGGCGGCATCGACATCCGCAAGCCCGGCGCCAACGAGAAGGCTGCAGCGGCCGAGTCCAAGGCCAGCGCGAACGCCAACGAGCGCGTTCCGGCCACGGTCTAGCCTTCGGGCTTTGCATCAGGGCTCCTGCGGAGGGGCAGGGACGCATCCCGCGTCCCCCATCCTCCGGCAGGAGCCTTGTGCGTTTTGCCTGCGGTTCAGTTCGATCCCGTGCGAATCACAAACTGATATTCGGGGATGGCGGTCAGTTTCTTCAGGTCTGTGATCTGCGCGTTGCCCTGGAAATCCGGCCAGAAGTGCCGTTCGAGATAGATCGGCGCATCCTTTCGCAGCGGCAGGATCTCGAGCTCGAGAGGGCCACCCGCGATTGCTGCGGCGAATCGTCGCAATCCAATCGACCAGGGCTGGCCGTTGTAGAAATCGTCGTCGAGCAGCCGCCCCCCGGACGACAGCCGCGCCACATCGCCCGCGTAATCGACTCTGAGAAAAACATCGCTGAGCCCGGTCAGGAAATCCTTCTGGATCGTCAGCTTCCATGCGGCGCTTCGGTCGAATGCGGACTCCGGCGGGGCCATGGCGACGCCGTCCGGTTGCCACGAGAGAGGAGCGCTCACCTCGACCGGGGCGACCGCGCCGGCCTTCCGCACCGGGACCACGCCCAGCGCGATCGGCCGTTCCGGCGCGCTCACACGATACGCGGAGACGCCGGCAGCCTCGCGCGCCTCCAGCGAGCCTGCAGCGGTGGTCAGCGAGCGATGCAGCGCGGGGTAAATGGAAAACGCGCCCTCCGGTGTTCCTTCAGAGCGAAGAACGATCTCGCCCGGCGGGCCAAAGTACGCCTGATCCGTTTCGATGAGATGCGGCTTGCCATCGATCGTCGCCAGCCACGCATTCTCGGCTTCATGCTGGGTGAGGAGCATGATCTTCACGCTCTGCCCGCTCCCGCTGTGGATCGTGATGGTGTTGCCGAAGGCGGCCTGCACCGAGGCAATCGTGACAATGCCCTTTGACCGGCGGAAGGTCGCGCCCTCGCCGTCGATCCGCATTCCCGGAGCGTCGTCCAAAACAAACTCGGGCTGGATTCCGGGAATTTCCTCAAAGACCCACGTCGGCTCGGCGCCATCGTCGAGCCGCGTAAACAACTGGGCCGTGCTGTACCGCAGCGTCGTGGGGCCGAGATGCAGGTTGAACGGCCAGATGAAGTACGCGCCTGATGGAATCGTGACGGGTTTGTCGGGAATCGTCGCCGATCCGCCGGGGAGCTGGATGGTGAACTGCGCGCTCGTGCGCACCGGCATCGCAGAGCCTCGCACGTAGTTGTTCACAAAGACAAATCCCTCGTCGCCGCGGGAGCGGACCGCCGCGCGCATCGTGCTGAAGTCCGCAGCATTCTTTGGCAGCACAGCGGGCGCGTGCGGCGTCATCGTCGCCAGCTGCGATCCGAAGGCGTTCAGAAAGTAGTCGAAGACCTTCAGCTTGCGCAACGACTCCCGCTCCTGGCCGAACTCCCCCAAAGGCGCCTGGAAATCGTACGACTTCACCGGAACATCGGTGGGCGAACCGCTCGCATGCGACTCCTGCAGTGTGGTGCGCTTTCCGTCCGGGTTCTCGCCACCCTGAAACATGTACGTCCCATAGAGATTGACGCCCGAGCCGAGCATCACCGGCATCATCGCCGCCACATCGTCGGCGGCGATCACCGGCCGCCGATGATACGTGTCCTGCACGGCTCCGCCCATCTCCGCCGTGATGAAGGGCGTGTTCGACGCGCTCGCTGCTTCGTGGTTCTGGCCGCCGGCCATGCCCATGTCGCCGCTGACGCGATTCTCGAAGCGGAAAAGATAGACCTCGTTCGGCTGAAGCTTCTCGCGCCCACCATCCCACGGCGCGTCCGGATATCCGCCGAAGACCGGAAGCACTTGCCCCGCGGGAACGACGGCGTTATCCCAGCCCGTCACGGTGTAGAACGGTACGTCGAGCCCGCTCCGGATGGCCAGCTCTTTGAGCGCGAGGATGTATTCGGCGCCGCGCTTCGGGCCGCGCCCGGCATATTCATTCTCCAACTGCACGCCGATGATTGGGCCGCCGTCCTTCCACATCAATCCCCGCAGCTGCGCGCCGATCTGCGCGTCCAGCTTCGCCACCGCATTCATGAAGATCGGATCGATTTCGCGCGTCGGTCCCTGCTTCACAACCCAGTCCGGAAATCCTCCGTTGCGTGCCTCGCCGTGATCCCAAGGACCGACGCGCACCACCACATCCATGCCATGCTTCGCGCAGAGCTCCACAAACCGGCGCAGATCGCGGTCGCCGGACCAGTCGAACTGCCCCTCGATCTCCTCGTGGTGGATCCAGAAAACATACGTCGCGACGATGTTGACGCCGGCCGCCTTCATCTTCAGGATCTCTTCCTCCCACTCGTCCGCGGGAACGCGGGAGAAGTGAAACTCGCCCATCACCGGCAGCCACGGCCTGCCGTTCCGCGTCAGATACCGGCTGTTGAGGCCGAGCGTCTCGCCGGAGGGAGACGTGGCATAGTCCGCACGATACCCCGAGGGTTCAGGAGCCGAAGGCGCCGCCGACGCATCGATCAGGACTTTGTTACTGCCGCGGTCTGCCTCCTGGCCGATTGCTGGAATCACCAGGAGCAACCCAAGCAGAAGAGAACCGGACATCGAACGAGTCACTGCTGGCCCCAGGGTGCGCGGCACAAAATCCTCCAGACTCCGAGCTTCCGGGCGTCGCTAATGTCCGACCGGCCCGGTTCCTACCTCGATCACAAAATACGACGCGACGGTATCGCCGGCATTGCGCACCCAGTGCATCGTTCCCGCGACGGCAATGCCCACATCGCCGGGCCCGAGCATGTGCGAAGTCCCGTCGAGCATCAGCTCCACCTTGCCCTCACGCACCAGCCAGATCTCCGAGTGCTTGTGCTTCTCCAGCGGCTCGTGCTGCGCGCCCGGCGCCATATAGGAGACGTGCGCCTCGCAGCCGATGTCGGTGGGCAGCATGCCGTGAAAGAAGCTGTGCCCTTTGCGTCCGGTGAAATCGGCAGGCGGAGTGAAGGCTGCGTAAACGCCTGTCTCCACCGGCTTCGCGGCAGCGCCGGAGGCCGCTCCGGTCTGTGCGGATCCATTCTGTTCAGCAAGCGCGGGCAAACCGGCGGCCAGTGCAGGAAGCAAAGCAGCAAAACTGCGGCGATTCATCGGGGGCTCCTCAGGGAACGCGAAACAAGTGGGTGGTCGGACCACAGAAGTATAGCCGGTGACTTACCCTCGTCCCGCGAACCGCGCCTGTAATTGTCCCGGCAGCTTCGACCCGCTCAGCCGCAGCACGCCGATGGAGACGCCGATCCAGAGAATCGTTGCCGCGGTGAGGAGCGCCAGCTCCCACAAACGGCTCGTGGTGTGGACGAAATGCCGCAGCGTGAGCAGCACCACCAGGGCCACTGCGGCCGCTAGTACGGACCGCGCGATCTCGCCATAGTCCAACCCGCTCAGCCGCACCATCCGCCGCCGGTGCAGCAAGACCGCCAGCACGCCCGTCTGCAGCAGAATTCCAATATCTGACGCCACCGCCAGCCCCCGCGTGCCGACCGTGTGATAGAGCGACCAGTACACGGGGATCGACAAACCCGTCACGATCGTTCCCGCCACCATGGGCGTAATGGTGTTTCCCGCTGCGTAAAACGCCCGCGCGTACAGCGCCTGCGCCGACCACAAACACAGCGACACGGAGAAAATTCCGAAGTACACCGCCATCGCTCCTGAATCTGCGCGATGGAACGCGCCGCCGCGCACCAGCACGTCCACCAGTGGCAGCGCCATCGCGATCATGAAGGCCGACAGCAGGACCGAAAACGCCAGAATCTGCGATACCGATGCGTTCACCGTCTGGGCAAAGCGCTCGCGATCCGGCTTGCCAAACAAGCTTGCCAGAAAGGGCAGCGATGCCGCGCCCGCCGCCTGGCCCAGCGCCACCGGTGCGGTGAAAATTTGCTTCGCGTTGTAGAGCAGCGTGATCGCCCCGCTCGTGCCGGAGGCGAAATGGTTGATGATCCAGTTGTCGGCGGTCACCAGCGACACTCCGAGCATCAGCGGCAGCGACATCCGCACCCACTCATGCAGCCCCGGGTTCCCCCAGTGCAGCATGGGGCGGAAACGCATCCCCGCTCGGTGAGCCCAGATCGCGTTGAGCAGAAAGGGACCGCAGAATGCCCCCGCCACCGTTCCAATGGCCAGCGACGACACGCCCAGAGCGCGCGCCAGAATTACCCCTCCGAGGATCGTTCCCAGGTTGTAAATCAGCGGGGTCACAGCCTGTACACCGAACTGCTTCCGCACCAACAGAACCGCGGAGAAGACCCCGCCTGCCAGAAAGCAAAGCTGCGCCGGCAGCAGAATGCGCGTCAGGCTGACACAAAGCGCCGCCGTCGCCGCATCTTTGAACGTGAACAGCAACCGCACATAGGCCGGAGCCAGAAATTCTGCGAGAACGATCGCGCTCCCGAGCACCAGCGCCATCGTCGTCAGGATCACCGACATCGCGCGCTCGCCCTCGTCCTCGCGGCCCTGCTCGCGATAGCGGCTGAGCATCGTGACGAACACAATCGACGCCGCCCCGCCTACCAGGAAGTACGAAATCATGTCCGGCAGCTGAAACGCCGCATAGAACGCATCGGCCGCCGCCGTCCGCCCGAAGAGCCAGGCGATGTACTTTACGCGCACCAGCCCGATCACCCGCGACAGCGTCGTGGATGCCATCAGCAGCACGGTGGCTGAGAAGGCCGAATGCCGGTGGGTCGGATTGAGAAGTGCGAAGGCGCGCCGCCAGCGCGGAGGAGTAGGAGAACCCATTGTGATGGCTCGATTCTAGCTGGAAGGAAGAGGCTGGAAGCGGGAAGCACGAGGCGGCGAGATTCCTGGATGGGGTTTGCTCTCGAACCGGGTTTCCTTTCTCGAAGCGGATCGATGAGAGACTTCCAGCTTCTCCCTTTCCGCTTCCAGCTACAGTGGTTTCATGGAAAATTTCCGGCTGAAGGTCTTTCGCACGGTTGCCGACGAATCCAGCTTCCGCCGCGCTGCCGAGCGCCTCCACCTCAGCCAGCCCGCGGTGAGCCAGCAGATTCATGCCCTCGACGAAGAACTGAACACCACGCTCTTCGATCGCGGTAAGGGTCGGATCCGCCTAACCGCCTCCGGCGCTTTGCTGCTCCGCTACGCCCGCAAAGGCGCGCGCCTCGCCGAAGAGGCCCGCGCCGCTCTCGACGGCCTGCGCGGCGAAACCACCGGCACTCTCCGCATTGGCGCGTCGATGACCGTCACGCAATACATTCTGCCGCGCATGCTCGGCGCCTTCCTCGAGCAGCATCCGCGTATCGAGCCCGCCGTCACCAGCGGCAACACCGATCAGATCGTCGACGCCCTCGCGCACCGCAAAATCGACCTCGGCCTCATCGAGGGCCCCGTCTCGTCGCGCGACGTCTTCCGCCAGCGCTTCTTCGAGGACCGCCTCGTGCTCATCGTGGGCCGGCGCTACCCCTGGCCCGTGGGCCCGGCGCCGGCCAAATCGGGATCGGCGAAAGCGGCGTCGCTGCTAACGGCTGTTCCACTGCGCGCCCTCACCGAAGTCCCGCTGCTCATGCGCGAACGCGGCTCGGGATCACGCCGCGTCGTCGAACTCGCGCTGCGCCGCGCCGGACTTCGTCCCAGCGATCTGCGCATCGCCATGAACCTCGACTCGATCGTCGCCATCATCTCCGCCGTCGAAGCGGGCCTGGGCGCCGGCTTCGTCTCCGAGTGGGCCATCCAGAAGGAGCTGAAGCTGGGCACTGTGCGCGTCATCCCTGTCGAGGGACTCGATATCCGCCGGGCGATGCATCTCATCCGCCCCTTCGGCCCCACTCCCGAAGGCCCGGCCGGAGCCTTCGAGCGCTTCCTCCTCGCCGAATAGGCCCCGAGCTAGGCTCCCGGCTCCAGGCTCAGGCTACGAGCTGATAACTTTCCCTTATCACCCATCCAAACTTCTGTCTTCCCCATCACTGACATTCCCTTCATCCTGAAACCTATGACGAAGAACCTGTTCTTTATGGGGATTATTCTCGCGGCCAGCGGAATCCTCTCTCCTCCCCTCGCTCTTGCTGCCGGCCTGGCTTACGGGCTCTCCGTCGCGCACGGATACCACCTCGACGCGCGCCGCCTCTCCAAATTCCTTCTCCAGGCCTCCGTCGTCTGCCTCGGCTTTGACATGAATCTCGGCCAGGTGATCCGCGTCGGCCGCTCCGGGTTTCTCTACACCGCGCTCGGCATCACCTTCGCCATGCTGCTCGGACTCGGCCTCGCATGGCTGCTGCGCGTCGGCAAAACCCCCGGCTTCCTCATCTCAGCCGGAACCGCCATCTGCGGCGGCAGCGCCATCGCCGCGCTCGCGCCGGTCGCGAACGCCAGCGAGGAGGCCATGGCCGTCTCGATGGGCACCGTTTTTGTTCTAAACTCGGTCGCGCTCTTTATCTTTCCCGTCATCGGTCACGCGCTGCACCTTACGCAGACGCAGTTCGGGCTCTGGTCCGCCCTTGCCATTCACGACACCAGCTCCGTCGTCGGCGCCGCCGCACGCTACGGCGCCGTGGCGCTGGCCATTGCCACCACCGTCAAACTGGCGCGCGCCCTCTGGATCGTCCCCATGTCCGTCGGCACCGCCATCGTCAGCCGTAGCCGCGCCAAAATCCAGCTTCCCTGGTTCATCCTCTTCTTCTGTCTCGCCGCGGTCGCCAACAGCATGCTGCAAACCTTCCATCCGGAATACACGCAGCTTGCGCGCCTCGGCCGCCTCGGGCTTGGCGTTACTCTGTTCCTGATCGGCACGACGATCTCCCGCCAGACCCTGAAGAGCGTCGGCGCGCGCCCTCTCATCCAGGGCGTGCTCCTCTGGATCGTGGTGGGCAGCGTCTCGCTGATGATGATTCTCAAAGGCTGGATCCACCTCTGAGTTCCGACACGCCCCATCCCCTCATCGCCTTCTACCGCGACGGTGCGCCCGACGATCAGGGACGTACCCTCGCCACCCTCCTCGCGTGGGACGACGACCGCCTCGAAGCCATCCACGACTTCATCCAGTGGCTCTTCCCGCTGCCGGAGCCCTCCGGCGCGAATCCCCACGCGCCGATCCTCGACCCGGCGACCATCCGCGTCTTCCAGTCCTCCATTGCCATGCAGGACCGGCTCCGCCAGTCGTTCCAGCGCATGCTGCGCTTCTACGGATTCCGCCAGACCGCCGCGCCCACGCGAATCTCCATCGAGCGCACGCCCGATTTTGCCGAACGCGCCGAAAACTGGCTTTGGCCCATGAACCACAATCACCTGCGCCTTACGCGCATCCTGCGGTCGACGCTGCTGCTCGGCCTCGAAGCCGAATCCAAGGCGCTCTTCTATGCGCTGAACGAGCTTTATCGCGAATACCCCGACCGCATCCCGGCGCGCACGCACGCCTTCTGGTCGAGCGCCGCCGGGTCGTAGGGAACAAGCCGCGGCTCCTTCAGTCCACCCGGCTGCCCACCACCGTCGTCCGCGTCGCTGTGGACTGGATGCTCGTCGTGCGCAGCAGAATCTCAAACGGGCGCAGAGAGCCATCCGCGC
Source organism: Acidobacteriota bacterium (assembly GCA_046567085.1). GTDB lineage: Bacteria > Acidobacteriota > Terriglobia > Terriglobales > Acidobacteriaceae > Palsa-343. The sequence goes on along the minus strand of JBKICP010000358.1, from coordinate 24,399 downwards.
GCGTGGCCTGCCGCAGGATCGGCGCGATGGCCGTGGGGTGCAGCAGCGCTTCCGCGGCCGCCTGGGTGCCGGCTACGTCCAGCCCCTGCAGCGCCAGCAGATGCCCGTTGCCGGAGAGATTCGGGAAGCAGGAGATCAGCGCAAACGTCTCGTGATCGGGCTCGTTCCAGTGGCTCACGTACGTCGCCGACTCTCCTGGCTGCGGATGCGCGTTCGTGATTCTTGCCTCCTGCATGCCCGCGCCCAGCACGATGCGGAAGTTGCCGCTGCCCTCCGCCATTGCCGCCCAGGGGTTGCTGCTCACCGAGCCGAGAATGATCGCGTTGGCGTTACGAATATCGTCCATGCGCAGATCGCGCGGGAAGCGCAGCACCGCCTGCTCCGGATTGAACTGCGGCAGACGCGCCAGTGCAGTAATGATCTGCAGATCGACGAAGCTGGTGAAATGCTGGCCTCGCAGATCTTCGGCGCTGTGCGGATTCAATGGCGGCAGCTCCGCGCGCGTCGTACCGCCGTTGATGTACTCGGCCAGCGCAATGGGCCGCTGCGACAAGTCCTCCAGCAGATTGAGTCCCGCATCCGAAGGCACGATGTAGGTGTTCACCGTGCTGCTGAAAAGCGCGGCCCACAGCGGCGCCGTCGGTGAAGCATCCTGAACCGCGGGATGGCCCGGGTGCAGCCGCAAAGCAGCTGTCCACGCAGCGCCGAGCAGGGCCACGCTGTAGATACCGAAAAGCACAGCGGCAAGGATTCGCCGCCTGCGTCCCTCCGGCCGCGCTTCATCGGAAGCGGCTGCCGGGACCGGCGCTTCGGGACGGATGCTGATGGGAACCGCGCGCGGGGGCTCCGCCTCCTCGCTCGTCGCCGCCGCCGGATCGACAAACACGGGAACGTATCCACCGAGCGGGATATCGATCTGCAGCGGCTCCGCCGCGCCTTCCTCGGCGAAATAATCCGCCAGCCGCCGCCTCAGCTGGCGTGCGTAGTTGCGGACGATGTTGTCCTCGACCGTACGGTAGCTCGCGGGGCGGTCGAAGACGCGCACTCCGATCGCGTGCTCGGTGATGTTCTCCGTCCGGCCGAGCAGACTCTCCGCAACGATATGCAGCAGGAATCTCGAGAGCAGCGCCGATCGCACGAAGTGACGGCTGGCGACGACTCGCTGGGCCAGCTGCCAGCGCGGGTCCGATTCCAGCTGCGCGTTCTCAAAAGGATCGGAGGCCGCCGGATGCGCCTGGCGTTCGACGACGGATGCATGTGCCATCGCTGGTAATCTCCTGGCGAGTCGTCTCGAAACGATCGGGAAAAAGTGGCCTCCATCAGAGTAGGGATTTCCCGTAAACAGGCGATGAATGCGCCTGTGGATGTCTTCGCCGGCTGTTGATTCATCGAGAATTGACAATTCAGATAAGTAACTGTTACTTAAACCTTTACGCCTGAAACTCCCAGGTGTATGCACGTCGTGATCGGCGGGTAAACACTTTTCGCCCGCGGCGATGGACCCTCACGATAGCTTTGACGGGCCTGACCGTCTGCGTCGGAAAACTCCCCCGAAAACCAGACCCCAACGATCTGCCTCGACAAACGAGATTCGAAAAACCAGGCTCCTCGAGCCAAAAAACTCCGGCCTGAACGTCCTGGCCGGCACTACTCGGAGGTACAAGTGAAAGCATCCGCCTTCCGCATCGCCGTGCTGCTCCTGTTATCGGCGGGAGCGCTCTCCATCCAGGCGCAGGTGAACACCGCCAGCCTGTCCGGGCTCGCCACCGATCCCACCGGGGGCGCGCTGCCCCACGTAACGGTCGTGGTCACCCAAAAAGACACCGGCTATACCCGCAAGGTGCAGACCGACAATGCCGGCGCCTACTCCATGCAGGACCTGCCCATCGGCGACTATCAGATTGTCGTTACCGGCTCCGGATTCGCCACCCTCAACTCCAGCGTCACTCTCACCGTCGGCCAGCGCGCGCGCCAGGACTTCCACCTGCAGGTGGGTTCGGCGCAGCAGACCGTCACCGTGGAGTCGACCGCTCCGCTCCTTTCCCCCGACGACGCCTCCATCGGAGACACGATCGGCACCGCGACCATCGAGCAGACGCCCCTGGCGCTCCGCAACTGGGATGACCTGCTGCGCGTCGTTCCGGGCATCCAGATCTCCCGCTTCACGCAGCAGAGCGGTGCCACCTCCGCCGGCCGCGTCGGCGACTTCAACGTCAACGGCGTGCACTCGCTGCAGAACGACTTCATCCTCGACGGTATCGACAACAATACGTTTTCCGAAAACGTGCAGGAGCTGAGCACCGAATCGGCGCACCCTTCGGTGGACACCATCGCCGAGTTCAACGCCATCACGAATCCGTATTCAGCTGAATTCGGCCGCAGCCCCGGCGCCGTTGTCTCGGTGAACACCAAGAGCGGCACCAACCAGTTCCATGGTCTCGGCTACGAGTATGTCCGCAACAATTACTTCGACTCCAACGATTTTTTCTCCGACCGGCACGGCCTCACCAAGCCCAAGTACAACCAGAACCAGTTCGGCGGCAATCTCGGCGGCCCTATCGTCAAAAACAAGCTCTTCTTCTTCTTCGATTACGAAGGCACGCGCATCAAGCAGGGCGTTCTGCGGCTCGGTACCGTGCCTCTGCCCAACGAGCGTATCGGCGACTTCAGCCCCGCCACGGGAGCGCACGTCGGAGTCAAGTACCCGAACATCTACGATCCCACCACCTGCACGAATGCGACTACGGGTGCGCCACAGCCCTTCTCCGGATCGAACTGCCAGCAGTTCGCCAACAACTCGCTCCAGGGCAACATCGACCCGACGATGCAGAAGCTGATGAATCTGTTCCCGCTGCCCAACACGACCACCGCCGGCAGCCCGCCCGATCTGAATAACTACATCCGCAACGCGCCGCTCACCGATTTCGAGCACAACTACGACGCGCGCGTGGACTGGACGCCCTCGCCTCGCGACACGGTCTTCATGCGCTACGACTACTCCACTCGCCAGCGCGATATTCCCGGCTACTTCGGTGGCCTTGCCGACGGCAGCAGCACCTCCGCGTGGGGCAACGAGACCATGAAGGACTTCAGCGACGTGCTGGGGTGGACCCACATCATCAGCCAGACCATGGTCAACGAATTCCGCTTCGGCTGGGTGCGCAACTACTCCTTCGCCGAGCAGCAGCCGTTCTCCATGTCGACGCTGGCCGGCAGCCTCGTGCCCGGCATCCCGAACAATCCTGCCATCGGCGGCGGCATTCCGCTGACCGGGTTCTCCAACTACGCCTTCGAAGGCTCCCCGGACTACCTGCCCAAGCAGCAGGTGCCCATGCAGTACCAGTACAACGACACGCTCTCCATGGTGCGCGGACGCCAGACGCTGAAGGCCGGCGTCAGCCTCTATCTGCCCATGCGCAACCTCTTCCAGGATGAGCCGAGCATGCGCGGCGACCTCAACTTCACCGGCGTCTTCACCTGCCAGCACAGCGCTCCCGGCAAGTGCGTCTCCGGCACCGGATTCCCCTATGCCGACGGCCTGCTGGGTTACACGCAGACCACGGCCCTCACCAATGTCTTCTTCGTCGATCAGCGGATGTGGATGGCCTCCGGCTTCTTTGAAGACGACTGGAAGGCGACGCCGAAGCTGACCCTGAACGTGGGCCTGCGCTACGACTTTGCCACACCCGCCATGGAAGGGAAGAACCGCATGGCGGACTTCAATCCAGCTTCGGGCACCCTGGCCTTCGCAAAGAGCGGCTCGGTGGGCGATCGCTCCATCGTCAATCCAGACACGAAGAACTTCGGACCGCGCTTCGGATTCGCCTACTCGCCCGATGCAAAGACCGTACTTCGTGGCGGCTACGGCATCTACTACACGCTTTTCGAGCGCATCGGCAGCGAAGACGAGCTGGCCCTCAACCCGCCCTACCTGATCAACAAGCAGCTGGTCAGCAACACCGCACCTGTGCTCAAGCCCTCGGTCGGCTTCCCCTCGAACTTCCTCGATCCCAGCACGGTGAACTTCAACAACCTCACGGCGTATCACATCCGCTCTATCCCGACGAACGATCCGGAGCCCTACGTGCAGCAGTGGAGCTTCGGCGTACAGCGGCAGATCGGCGAGCCATGGGTGGCAGAAATCGACTACGTCGGCACCAAGTCCACGCACCTCGATATCATTCGCGACTACAACCAGCCCATGATCGCCAACGGCCAGGTGGTTGCGAATCCGAACCCCACAACGCAGTGCCCGCTCACCTACCAGGTCCCCTACTGCAACTATGGCCAGATCGAGTGGACCTCGCCGATCGGCGCGGGCAGCTACAACGGCCTCCAGGCCAGCCTCACGCGCCGCATGACTTCCGGGCTCGAAGTGCGCGCCGCCTTCACCCACTCGCGCGCCATCGACAACGCGCCGGAGGAGCTGGAGAGCAGCTCCGGCGACGCGCCCAACGGCCGCGATCCCGGCTCGTGGTTCGGTCCCGCTGATTTCGATATCCCCAACCGCGTCGCCTTCAGCTACGTTTACGATCTGCCTTTCGGCCGCGGCAAAGCGATGCTGCAGCATGGTCCGCTGGCCTGGATCCTCGGCGACTGGGAAACCTCGGGCGTTTATACCTACTACAGCGGTCACCCCTTCCAGGTGAACGAAAACGACGGTAACCACAACTCCGTGCTCGACCCGTACGGTTACACCACCGCAACGCCCAATTTGGTCGGCAAGCCACGCACCGTCGGCGATCCCGACTGCTGGTTCTACGCGAGCAAAGATTCGGCATGCGCGGCCAAGGCTCCCACGGGACTCTCCGATGCCTATGCCACGACAGCCGTGGGCTCCATCGGCAACGTCGGCCGCAACACTCTGCGCGGGCCACACATCGATGTGTGGGATGGCGCGCTGCTGCGGAACTTCCCCATCCGGGATTCCTGGGCGGTGCAGGCACGCTGGGAAGTTTTCAACGTGACCAACACGCCGGAATTCGGCCAGCCGAACGGTAACATCACCAGCGGTGGCGTCGCGGGCATTACCTCGCTCGCCGGCGACCCGCGCGTGATGCAGTTCGCGCTGCGGCTTTCCTTCTAACCTCATCGGGGCCGGCGCCTGCAAGGTCCGGCCCCGGTATTCTCTTCCAATGGCATACCGACTGCGCTGGTTCCCGCTGCTTTTTCTGCTGAGTGCTGCTGTCGCCGTTGCCCAAAATTCGCCGGCTCCCAGTCTGGTTTTGCAGGGGGTTGTTCACCCCGCGCAGAACCAGACTTATTTTGAGGTCCCGTTCACCGTTCCGACGGGAACGCATCGCATCACCGTCACCTTCCACAACCTGGGCAAAGAGCAGCACACGGTGCTCGATCTCGGCATTGCCGACCCATTCCGCTTTCGCGGCGCCAGCGGCGGCAACAAGGATCACTTCACGCTGAGCGACACCGACGCGACGCCGTCGTATCTGCCCGGAGCCATTCCGCCCGGCCGCTGGAAGCTGCTCATCGCCGTCCCCAACATTCGCGCCGGCGTTACCTCGCAGTATCGCGCTGAAGTCTGGTTCAACTCCGCGCTCGACGATTCGTCTTTCACCGAGCAGCCTCTGAACGCGCAGCCCGGCTGGTATCGCGGCGATCTGCATATGCACGACGCGCACAGCGACGGCAGCTGCCCGAGCCAGAGCGGCAAGCCCGTGCCGTGCCCGTTGATCTTCACCGTGGAAGACGCGACGCGCCGCGGGCTGGACTTCATCGCCATCACCGATCACAACACCACGTCGCAATACGACGACGAGCGCGAGTTGCAGCCCTTCTTCGACAAGCTGCTGATGATCCCCGGGCGCGAGCTCACCACCTTTCACGGCCACGCCAATGAGTTCGGCACCACGCGCTCGATCGACTACCGCGTCGGCACGCCGCAGGTCCCTGACGTAAATGCAATGTTCCGCGAGGCGCGCTCGCTGGGCGCGATTGTCTCCATCAATCATCCCCAGGCACCCACCGGCGAAATCTGCATGGGATGCGGCTGGAACCCGTCGCCTCCTGCCGATATGAGCCTCGTCACCTCCATCGAGGTCGTCAACGGCGCGGGCCTGCCGGCGACGCGGTTCTGGGAAGATCAGTTGCGGCGCGGCTACCGGCTCACCGCGGTCGGCGGCAGCGACAATCACCATGCCGACTGGCCACCCGAGCATCCCGGATCGGTCGGCGATCCGACCACCGTGATCTACGCGCAGACCCTCTCCGTCGCCGGCATCCTCGACGGCATCCGCTCCGGCCGTGTCTTCATCGATCTCGCCGGATCGCGCGACCGCATGCTGGAGATGCAGGCTGATTCCGGCGGCGCGTCGGCAACGATGGGTGGCCTCCTCAAAGCCCTTCGCGGCCAAACGATCTCCATCGATGTCCACGTTGCCCACTGCAACGGCGCGGCCCTGCACTTCTTTGTCGATGGCGATGAGTCGAGCGCGTTGCCCGCCCAACCCATCGCCGCCGCGGATCAGAAGCTGCAGACCTTCTGGACCTCCGACGGAGCCCGCCACTGGATCCGCGCCGAAGTCATCGGCGCCGACCGTCGCATTCTCCTGCTCGGCAATCCGATCTACCTCAACTGGAATTCCCCAGCCTCAACGTCCCACTGAACGAAAGGAACCCGATGCGCCGCGCACTCTCCATTTTTCTGCTCTCCGCTGTCGCGCTCTCGCTGGGCGCGCAGGCCCGCGACGAGTCCCGTCCCGGCAGCCGCAGCGTGATGGATGCCCACAACTGCTATCCGTATTACGAATGGTGGTACGACCGCATCGACCGCGCCCTTTCGGCGGGCACCCCTCTGGCCATTGAGCAGGATCTCTACTGGTACACCGATCCGAAGACGGGCCGCTCCTGGTCGGTGGTGGCGCACGGCGACCCGGTCAGCGGGCACGAGCCGACCATGGAGCACTACTTCTTCGATCGCGTGCGGCCGACCGTGGAGCGCGCACTGAAAGAAGGGAATCACGGCAACTGGCCGCTGATCACGCTCAACCTCGACCTCAAAACAGAAGAGCCCGCGCATCTGCGCGCCATCTGGGCGCTGCTCGCGAAGTATCAGGACTGGCTCACCACCGCGCCCAAAACCGGCGATCCCGCGACGCCGCAGCCGCTGACCATTCGGCCCATTCTGGTTCTCACCGGAGAATCCGACGCGCAGCAGGCGGTCTTCTACAACGATGTCCCCCAGGGAGGACGGCTGCTGGTCTTCGGCGCCGTCCACACGAACGAGAAGAACCCGATGGCCGCGCCGGAGGTGCTCGAACCCGAAGCGGCCTCGAATTATCGCCGCTGGTGGAACAATCCATGGCGCGTGGTGGAAGCCGGCGGCCAGCAGCATGCCGGCGACTGGAGCGCAGCCGACGATGCGCGTCTCCGCGCTCTGGTACAGCACGCGCACGCCAACCATCTGTGGATTCGCTTCTATACTCTCGACGGCGCGACCGAGAAAGAGGAGAGCTGCAACGGCTGGTTCAGCAGCTACAACTTCGGATCGCTGCCCGCTGCGGAAACCCGCTGGCGCGCCGCGCAGAAGGCCGGCGTGGACTACATTGCCAGCGATCAGTACGAGTTGCTGGGGCGTTTCCTGCGCGCGTCGAAATAGGATCGCGCGCTGTTACAGACTCTTTGGCCCGGGACTCTGCCTCATCGGCCGGCGAGCACGGGCGCGGCCACCGTCCACTGGCGGAGTCTCTGCTTCACATCGGCGGCCGGCAGAGGCCGGCTGAAGTAGTAGCCCTGGTATTCGTCGCAGCCCTGCTCGCGCAGAAATCCCAGCTGCGTTTCCGACTCCACGCCTTCGGCCAGGACCTTCAGGTTCAGCCCCCGCGACATGCTGATGATCGCCCGCGTGATCGCGGCGTCGTCGGCATTGATGGCCACCTCGCGGATGAAGGAGCGGTCGATCTTCAGGCGCATGACGGGAAAATGCCGCAGGTAGCTCAGGCTTGAATAGCCCGTGCCGAAGTCGTCGATCGCCAGCCGCAGTCCCATCTCCTGCAGTTCGTGGAGGATCTTGAAGACTACATCGGCGTTCGACAGCAGCACGCTCTCCGTCAGCTCCAGTTCGATGAATTGCGCCGGCGCTCCGGTTTCTTCCAGCACGCGGCGAATCAGATCGCGGAAGCCCTCCTGCCGGAACTGCGCGGCTGAGACATTCACCGCGATCGGCACGATAGGCAGCCCCTCGTGTTGCCAGTCCATCAGCTGCCGGCACGCCGTGCGCAGCACCCCTCGCCGATCGGCATGATCAGCCCGGTATTTTCCGCTACGCGAATGAAACGGTCCGGAGGGATCAGGCCCTGTTCCGGGTGTTGCCAGCGCAGCAGTGCCTCGAGGCCCAGCACCTGCCCGGTCGCAATCTCCACCTGCGGCTGATAGACGAGGAAGAGCTCGCTTCTCTCCACCGCCCCGCGCAGCCCGCTTTCGATGGTCAGCTGCTCCATCGCCCGCGTATTCATGTCTTCGTCGAAAAGGCAGAAGGTGTTGCAGCCTTTCTCCTTGGCGCAGTACATTGCGGCATCCGCGTTCCGGATCAGCGTCTCCTCGTCGAGCCCGTGCTCCGGAAAGATGCTGATGCCCAGGCTGCAGCTGATGCTGAGCCTGCGGCCCTGGATCCTGAATTCGCCGGTCAGCGCATTGACCAGGCGAGCGGCGGTGCTTTCCGCCTCCGCGATCGTGTCCACCGCCGGCAGCAGGACCAGAAACTCGTCCCCGCCCACCCGCGCCACCGTGTCCTGCTTGCGCAGCTGTACCTGCAGCCGGTCCGCCACCTGGCGCAGCAGCAGGTCGCCAAAGGAGTGGCCCAGCGAATCGTTGATCAGCTTGAAGCGATCCAGATCGAGAAACAGCAGCGCGGATCGCCGGTTGTGCACGTCGGCCAGCGCGCTCTTGAGCCGCTCCTGCAGCAGCGTGCGGTTCGGCAGACCCGTCAGCGCATCGTAGTAGGCCAGGTAATCCACCTGCTGCTGCGCGCGCTTCCGCTCGGTGATGTCCTCAATCGTGCCGTCGTGGTGCACGATCCTGCCCGACGGATCGCGCGCCGCGCGGATATTCACCAGCATCCACTTCTTCGATCCGTCTCTGCAGGAAACCTCGATCTCCGCGCCTCGCACCACGTCCTGCTTGTTCAGCATGTGCGACCAGCCTTCCACCTGGGTGGGGTCCACCAGCACGCCGCGCGAAACATCCGCCGCCGCCGACAGCAACTGCTCCGGACTCTCGTAGCCGTGCATAGTCGCGAAAGCGCGGTTGACGTGCAGCAGCCGTCCGTCGGGCGAAGCCTGGAAGATGCCGATCACCGCATCTTCGAAGATGGTGCGGTATTTCTCTTCTGTCCTGCGCAGATCGGCGGTGCGCTCTTCCACCTGCCGGTCCAGATCCTCCACTTTGAGGCGCGCCAGATGCATCGCCGTCCACTTCGCCGTCAGAGCATGGGCCAGCTGCTTCACCTCGATGTTGTCGAAGGGTTTCTTCAGAATGACAAAATTGTGCGAAACCCCCAGCTGCTGCGAGATCGAGTTCCAGTTGTAGTCCGAATGCGCCGTGCACACCACCGCCTGCAGCTCCGGATCGGCCTCCCACAGATGACGGATGGTTTCGATGCCGTCCCACCCGGGCGGCATGCGCACATCGACGAAGGCCATCGCATACGGATCTCCTTCTGCTCGCGCGCGCTCCACCAGCGCAAGGCCCTCCTGTCCCTGGAAGGCGGAATCCACTGCGAATTCCGTGCCGCGCTCCTCGCTGGTGCCGAACAGGAATGCCTCATCGGCGCTCAGCCCGGAGTCATCCTCAGGATGCTCCAGTATCTTGCGCAGATCGTCGTGGATCGACTCGTTGTCGTCGACGATGAGCAGCCGATAGCGGTTCGCCGGGTCTGTCATGTGCTCGCCCTTTCTTTGGCGCCGTTGCGGCGATCGAGAGGCAACTCGAGGGTGAAGACCGCGCCTTGGTCCAGGCCCTCGCTTTCCACCGTGAGTGAACCGCCCAGCTCCCGGGCGGCCAGCGCTGCCGAATGCAGGCCGAAACCGTGCCCGTCCGACTTGGTCGTGAAGCCGTGCGAAAAGATGCGCACCAGATTCTCCGGCGGAATGCCCACGCCGTTGTCGCGCACTTCGATCCCCACCCGACCTTCGCCCATCCGGCGCGTCCGCACCGCGATGGCGCGCGAGCGCTCTGCCCCCCGGACCGCATCGACCGCGTTGCGCAGCAGGTTCAGCAGAATCTGCATCACCTTGTGCCGGTCGGTGTTGATCGCCGGCAGTTCGTCCCCGCTCAGCTCCAGCGCGATGCCGTGTCGTTCCAGCGAAGGACGCGTGACTCCGAGAACATCGTCGATAACGCCGGCCGGCGCGAATTTTTCACTGATGCCGGAGGAGCGGGCGTAGGTCTGCTGCATGGCCACGATCTCCTTGATGTGGCCGATGTGCTGGACCAGCCCCGCCACCTCCTGCATCAGCCGCTCCCGTTCCTTCTCCAGCTGCTGCGCCAGCTTGTACAGGTAAGGCAGAACCCGCGCACCGCGCGGATCCGTGGTCAGGAACGCCGCGACGTTGCTGTTGTTTTCCTCCAGCAGCCGCGCCACGCTGCTCAGCTGCGTGATGCGCGACTCGCGCAGCTGATCGGCCACGATGGTCGCCGACACATTCACGCTGTTCAGCACATTGCCCACGTTATGCAGAACGCCGGTCGCCACCTCGGCCATTCCCGAAAGACGCGAAAGTTCGATCAGCCGCTGCTGCGCCTCGGCCAGTTCGGCATGCGCCTTGTCACGGGCCACGATCTGCTCGCGCAACTCCTGCGTTCGCTGCAGAACGCGGATCTCCAGGTCTCGCTTCGCATCGGAGAGAGCCCGGTCGCGGTGCAGGATCGTGTCGGCCATGCTGTTGAAGGCATCGGCCAGCTGCTCGATTTCATCGCGGCTGCGGATATCGGCGCGCGCCGTCAGATCGCCCCCGGCCACCCGCTCCACCACTCCCTGCAGGCGATGGATCGGCCGCACGAAATGCCCGGCATAGAAGACCGAAGCGAACAAGCCCAGCAGCACGCAGGCAATGGTCAGCATCCCGGTGCGCACATTCACGTCGCGCGCGCTGCGGTCGTAGGACGCAAGCGACAGCCCGACGTGAACCCAGCCCCACTCGATGCCGTTGTAATCGAACGGCGCCGCGTAGTGAAACAGGCGCTGGTTGAACATGGGCAGCGTGCCGATCATGCCCGAAGCGTCGCGCACCTTCGGCCGCCAGTAATCGTCGATCTTCGCTTCCGTCGTCCAGCTGTCGCGCCGGATGATCAGCGCGTAACCGTCGTTCTTGGCAATCACGACGAATTCCACCGCCGGATCGCCGGCCAGAACCTGCATCGCGTGATCCACCACCGACGAGTAGTCCTCGGTGATGGCGGCGCTGGCAATCTCACCGTGCAGCGCGGCGGCCACCCCGCTGGCTTCCGATTCCAGCTGAATGCGCAGATCGTGCTTCTGTTCGGGAATGATGAACGACACGAAGATCGCCAGAGTGGCAAGCGTCACCGACCACGCCAGCAAGGTGATCCGTCGAGTGATCCCCGTGGGCCGCAGCATCGTTGCTCACCAGCCGGTCCGGCTGTCCTCTCTGCGGTCGCGCAGGCGCGCGAGAACCCGCTGATAACCCGTCAGCATGTCCACCGTGGTTTTCAGCACTGCGGCGGTGCGCACCACAAAGCTGTGCGACTGGTAGAGGGCCACGATCTGCTGCCCAGCGGCCACTGACGTGATGTTCCGGATGGCGTCGATCAGCGCGCTGCGTCCCGCGTCGCTGCAGTGGCGGCGGAAGGCCACGAAGATCGGCACCAGTTTCGGCGACACCGCCAGCACGCGCAGGGATCGGCCCAGCTGCGGATTCAGCTCGACGGCCGTCTCCCAGCTGTGGCGCGCCAGGCAGGCTGCGTCCACGCGCCGGAAAAAGACCGGCAGCGCCACCTGGTTGATGTTGTTCCGGGAAACGATGTTGCCGAAGAAATGATCCACCGGCGGCAGCGAACTCGCGGCCAGAGTCGTTTCCAGCCACGTCGGCGCCAGCACCAGTTCCGGATGATGGTGCACGATCATCTGCGCCCCGCGCAGATCGGCGATGGAGTGGAAGGAGCTTTGGTTGTTGACGACCAGAATGTACTCCATCCCATCGGCCAGCGAATCCTGAAGCAGGATGAAATTCGGATCGGTGATGTCGGCCACCTTCATGTATTCCAGAGCCGTGATGCCGTAGCAATCCACCGTGCCGGCGCGCACGTCTCGCAGCAGCTCGTCCGAGGGCAGAAAAATCTGCGGATTGACCACTGCGCGCACCGCACCCAGATGACGCGTCACCTCCTGGGTCCAGATGCGATAGGCCGCGCGCGCATCGTTGATGTTTGCGCCGCCCAGCGTGTCGGCGCTGATGGCCACCGTCACCATGCCGGAGTCGGCGAGCACCGTGCGCGGGCTCAGCGAGGCCGCCAGGCCCCCTGCCATCAGCTGCAGAAGATGGCGGCGCGTCAGGCTGCGAGCGCTGCCGGGTTGTCTCTCTCCCTGCTCCATCATCGTCTTACCGGCTCGACGTCAGCGCATCCTCGAAACTCCTGCCCACCACCAGGTCCACGTGCGACTCGAGCGCCGTGTGATCGTAGATCGCCTTGTCCAGCGCAGCCTGGACCAGCGCTTCCTGCAGCTCTACCCGGATCACCTTCTCCGTCGCCACCATCCCTTCCTGATAGGCGCGCATGGTCAGGTCGCGATCGTCGGCTGCCGCCACGCTCGCATCCTGCCCCGCGTGGATGGCCTTCTCCGCCGCTCCCAGCGCCGTGAAGTCATTGCGCAGCTTTACCCCCAGCCCGTCGGTCAGGAGCAGCTTCTGCTGCTTCAGCTGTGCGATGCGCGCGCGGACCTCCGCCACCTTCGCATTCGTCAGGAACCCGTCGAAGACCGGAATCTCGACGCCCAGATCGAGTGCCCAGCCGGTGCGATTGTTCGGCGTCGACAGGCCGCCGTTGTAGTCGTTCCAGCGCCGGTGCAGCTCGCCCTTCAATCCCAGCTTGGGATAGTGCCCACTCTCCGCGCTACGCTCCTCGCCGCCCAGAGCCTTCAGTCCGGCCTCGAGCTCCGCCCAGTCCGGGTTGAACTCATACGCCGTCGTCACCATCTCGTCGAGATTGCCCTGCCAGGCGCGAAACGGAATCGCGGTGTCGGCGGGGATCACCGTCGAACGCCACGAGTAGCCCATCGTGTAAGCCAGTCCCGCTTGCGCCTGGGCTTCGTTCTGCTCCAGCGTGGCCACCATGGACCGCACCGTCTCCACCATCACCTTGTTGTCCAGATAGTCGGTCTTGTTCACCGTGCCGGTGCCGTCCTTGTAGAGCGCCTCGGTGACGCGCAGCGTCGCCTCCATCCGCTCCAGCGTGTCCTCGCCCAGCTGGTGCAGCTGCCGCGCCAGCACCGCGCCGTAGTAGAGGCGGATCACGCTGTCGGCCAGCTCCAGGTCGGTCCGCCGCGCCTTCGCCTGCGCCGCCTCAATCCCGCCCACCGTCTGCTGGCGAAGACCGCTGCGCATGCCGAAGTCCATCAGCAGCCAGTCGAACTTGCCCGAAACACTTTCCGTGGTCGGATCGAACAGCTTCACGTCCTGCGCCGGAACCGGAAAGGCCTGCGCCGGCGTGGTGATCGTCTGCCCCGGAAAACTTACCGGCAGCTGGATTGCTGCGGGCGGGAAGCCGGGCCCGAAAGCATTCGCCGGAATCGTCACCAGAGCGGTGCCGCCCGGAACCGAAATCGATTCGGAAGGAATGTAGAAGTTGCTGGCGGGGTAGAGGAAGTTCGGCGACCGGCTCAGCTCGTCGATGCCCGCCTGTGCGGTCACCTGTGGCCAGTACGCAGCCATTGCCTGCCGATGCTGCGCCTCGGCTGCGGCCACCGCCATCTGGCTGGCCGGCCGCGTGTGATTCCGCTCCATCGCGATGCGCATGCAGTCGCTGAGCGAAAGCGTTTGCTGAAGGTCGTTGTTCTTCTGCGTCGTGCTCTGCGAGGTCCCGGCGGAAGGCAGAAAAATGCAAAAAAGACAAAATGAAAGAACAGCAAGGGCCCGTGACATCTTCGTTCTCCACGGCAAGGGACGGGTAGTCCTCTTCCCACTGATCGCCTTATCGGCACGCACCGCTGGAATGTTCAAGAGCCGGGGCTGTCTCTCCCCCAAACGGGGCATGGGAGGGGCTCAGCCAGGCCTGGGCAGCCTCCTCGCCGTCCTCCGCAACGAACGGCCCGCCAGCTATGGCCTATCCGGCGGCCGGAACGCCAGGACCCTGCGGATCTCCCGCCCCTCCACGATCTCGTAGAGCGCGTCGGCGGGCACATTCCGGAATTCCTGCCGCAAACCGCTCGGCCAGCGCACCGCCACCCGCGTCATCACCGCCGCCTTCCCCAACCCGAAGTGCAGCCGTGTGTCGTTGCTGGAGTTATAACTGCCCCCACCGCGCACCTCGTCGATCTCCGTCCGTCCGCCCGCCTCCACCGTCACCCGCGTCCCAATCGCCATGCGGTTGCTCTTCGTTCCCACCAGGCGAAACAGCACGCGATGGTTCGTGTCAGGCGTCGTATTCAGGAACAGCGACGGCGGCCCGTCCACATTGAAGACCACAAAATCCAGCTTCCCGTCGTTGTTGACATCGCCGAACGCCGTTCCCCGCCGCGACTGCAGCGGCCCCGCGTTGATGCCGGCCTCGTCCGCGACATCCTCAAAGCTGCGTCCCGCGAGATTGCGAAACAGCTGTATCGGCTCGCGGAATTTCACCTGGCCCACCAGATCGTCCATCAGCGACGAGAAATTCCCGTTTGCGATCAGGATGTCGGGCCATCCGTCGTTGTCGAAGTCGCCGAAGCCCGTGCCCCATTTCACGGGCGCCACCGTGCCCTTTGCGAGCCCCACCTCGGTGGCCACATCGGTAAACACGGCTCCGTCGTTGCGATACAGACTGAGCGGCTGCGTGCTGTAGCGTGTCGTCACCAGGTCCAGCTTGCCGTCGTTGTTGTAGTCGCCGAAGTCGCCCGCCATGTTGCCGAAGATCTCTCCGTTCGGCCCCAGCGCCGTGCCCGTGCTCACGCCGTCCTCTTCGAATCGCCCGTTGTGAAGGTTGCGATAGAGGTAGTTCACCCCTCCATCGTTGGCGACAAAGAGATCCGGCCAGCCATCGTTGTCGTAATCGCCCCACACCACACCCATGCCGTGCAGGCCCTCCGCATTGCTGACCCCGGCCTTGCGCGAAACGTCTTCAAAGGTCCCGTCGCCGCGATTGCGCAGCAGGAAGTCTGTGTCTCCCGGCATCTCCGCGGGCAACTGCCGGATCACCGACCGGTAGCCGACCGCCGTGGGATCAGGAGGCGGCAGATGATGCAGGTCCGCGCGTACATAGCGCGCCACGAACAAGTCGAGGTGGCCGTCGCGGTCGTAGTCGGCCCACGCCGCGCCGGTGCTGAATCCACCCAGCTTCACGCCGGCGCGGTCGCTGACGTCTTCAAACCGGCAGCCGCCCAGGTTGTGATAGAGCACGTTGTGCCCGTAGCCGGTCACGTACAGATCGGGCAGCCCGTCGTTGTCGTAATCGCCCACGGCGATGCCCATCCCGTAGCCGCGCGTCGTCAGGCCGGCCTTCTCCGTGATATCGGTAAAGTGAATCGCGTCGCCGCTGCCGTCCTGGTGGTAGAGCGTGATCATGGGATCGCCGCCCGCCAGATACCGGCCGATCGTCGTATCGTTCACCACCGCGATGTCCAGCTTGCCGTCGTTGTCGCAATCGAAGAGTGCAATGCCGCCGCCGCCCATCGTCTCGACAATGTAGTGCCGGTCGGTGGTCGAATGCGGAACCGATGTCAGCCCCGCCTCGCGGCTGACATCGCGAAAGCGCATCGTCGAAGGCGCCGGCGATGGGCTGCTCTGCGCCGCCACGCCCGCGCCGACAAGAAGAACGGCGGCAGCAGCTATGCAAGCGCAACCCGCGAGACAAGCACCGGAACGGATCCGCCAGCTTCGCCTGTCCCGTCTTCCCGCGAACATCACAGCGAGATTGTACCTGCGCCCTTTTTCCCGCGTCCTTTTCTCCCGTCCCTGATCCGCAGTTCGGCCAACGGAACGCTGTCGCGACTTGCCGCTTGCCGCACCGGGGCCGCCGCCGCAGCGCGGCTCCCCGGCGCAGTATGCTGAATCCGTGATGCGTGCTCTGGAAACCCTCCTCCTCCTGCTGCTCTGCCTTCCAGCGCTGGCTGCGCCACTGCAAAGCCATCCGTCGCAGGCAACCTCCGCCGAGCCGCTGCACATCCGGCGCCTCGCCGTCCCCTCACATCCCTTCTCCGTGATCGGGCCGCGCGGCGCGATCCTCGGCCAGCAGGACGGCTCCTGCGAGGTCTGGCTCTTTCCCTGGAAGATCCTCAGCGGCATGCACCTCACCGTCGACATGCAGGACTACCCCGTCCCCATCGAGGTCAACCGCCAGGCGGCCCAGATCGATGTGGAGCCCGACCACACCACCCTCACCTATTCCCACGCCAACTTCACCATCCGCCAGATCATGCTCGCGCCCAAGGCGCCCGTCGATGCGCCCGGCGCGCTGCTCTTCTACCAGTTCGAAGCCATCCGCCCGATGACCGTGATCTTTAGTTTCGACCCTGTGATGCAGCCCATGTGGCCCGCCAGTTCCCCCGGCAAGCCCTCGCCGGAATGGGTGCGCAATCCCGATGGCTCCGGCTTCTACATCCTGCATCTGGACTTTCCCGATCAGGCGGCCGCGCTCGCCTTGCCCGGAGCCGAGCCCGGCATCCTGCCGCCCTATCAGGAGCGCGCCAGCACGTGGCCGCTCCAGTTCGTCCTCCACTTCGATCCCAAACGCGACAGCGGCAAGCTCTTCCCCATGCTGCTGACCTTCGCGCATTCTGCGAACGACGCAACCACCGCCGCCCTCCGCCAAAGCCTCGACCACCTGAACGCCAGCGCCGCGACGATTCGCAGCCAGAACGCCGGCTACTATCGCGACTTTCTTGCGCGCAGCACCGCCATCGAAACTCCTGACGCACACATGAACGCTGCCTTCTCGTGGGCAGAAACCGCCATCGATCAGTTGAAGGTCGCCACGCCTCCCGGCGCGAACGAACAGGCGCTCACCGCGGGATTCGTCGGATCCGGCGATTCCGCGCGCCCTGGCTTCGGATGGTTCTTCGGCCGCGATTCGCTGTGGACCCTCTACGCCATCGACAGCTACGGCGACTTCGCCACTACAAAAGACGAGATCCACTTCCTGCTCGCGCACCAGAGCCCCGAAGGCAAGATCATGCACGAGCGCTCGCAGACCGCCGGCGAGGTGGACTGGGCCTCGCTGCCTTATCAATATGCCTCCGCCGACGCGACGCCCCTTCTGCTCATGGCCGTTGCGGATTATCTGCGCATCAGCGGCGACCGCGCCTTCATCGCATCGATCTGGCCGAACCTCGAGCGCGCCTGGAACTTCGAAACCACGCACGACTCCGACGGCGACGGCATCTACGACAACTCCCAGGGGACCGGCTGGGTCGAGTCGTGGATCCCGAAGATGCCGCACCAGGAAATCTACCTCGCCGCACTCGATGAGCAGGCCAGCCTCGCCTTTGCCGGTCTGGCGCAAAGCGCCGGCCATGCCGATCTCGCAAGCCAGTCCGAGCAGCGCGCCCAGCGCATCGCGACGACCATCGAAACCGAATACGCCTTACCCAACAATCAGGGCTATGCCTTCAGCTGGAACGGCCCCGGCGAGCAGGACACCACCACGACGATCTTTCCCTCCGTCGCGTGGTGGGATGGCACCTGGCAGCTCGCGCATCCTGAGCCCATGATGCAGCAGTGGGCCGGCAGCCACCTGTCCACCGACTGGGGCACACGGATCCTCAGCGATGAAACCAGCTTCTACGATCCCATCAGCTATCACCAGGGGAGCGTCTGGCCCTTGTTCACCGGCTGGGTTTCGGTCGCGGAGTACCGCGCCGGCAATCCTCTCTCCGGTTATGCCCACCTGATGCAGAACGTGGATCTCACCTGGGCGCAGGATCTCGGCGATGTCACCGAGCTCCTCTCCGGCCAGTTCTTCCAGGTGCTCGGCCGCAGCACCGCCCACCAGCTATGGTCTTCCGCGATGGTCATCTCCCCGATCCTGCGCGGACTCTTCGGCATCGAGTGGAACGAGCCCGCCAACACGCTCACCGTCACCCCGCATCTGCCCGCAGCATGGAACGACGCGACGATCCGTCGTGTCCCCTGCGGGACTCGCACCCTCGATCTCACCTTCCAGCGCCGCGGCAAAGAACTGCTCGTTCAGTCGAGCGACCCCAGCGTGCATCTCGCCTCGCATGCGCCCGGAGCCGAGGTGCAGAAGGGGCAGATCCACATTCCCCTGCCGCTGGTCGAGATCGGCATCGACGCGCATCTGCCCGAGCTCGGCGCCGAGACCCATCAGATGAAGGTTCTCTCTGAGACTGCGGACGCGCACTCGCTCACGCTGCACCTCTCGGCGCCCGACGACTCCGAACAGACCCTCACCGTGCGCGCTAACGTCGCCCTGCCCAAACTCGCGGTCGCCGGCGCGCAACTCGGCGATGTCCAAAACGGCCTGCGCCCCCTCCACGTGCGCTTCCCCGCCGGAACCGGCTACGTAGACCAGACGGTCACCCTCGCCTGGTAAGCTCCGGCGCCTGGAGAACCCGGTGCCCGGTGCCCGGCGGTCTATCCGGTCGTGTGCTGCAGTTCCATCGCCGGCACGGAATCGCCGGCATGCGCCCCCGGCGTCCACACCGGCTGGGCCTCCACCTGGTTCCGTCCCTGCCGCTTCGCGCGATACAGCGCTTCGTCGGCGTAGCACACCAGGGTCTCCAGCGGCAGATCGCTCGCCGCCCGCAGGGTTGCCACTCCGACGCTCAGGCTCACCTTACCTTCGGCCGCGGCAAAACGATGCGCCCCCAGGAAGGCGCGGAGTTCCTCGGCCATCGCCGCGGCTTTTTCCGCGGAAACCTCCGGCAGCAGCAGCGCAAACTCGTCGCCGCCCAGCCTCGCGCAATGGCTGCCCGCCATGCCGTCCGCCACGCTCTGCAGCTTGCGTCCCAGCGTGATCAGCACCCGGTCGCCATGCAGATGCCCATGGCAGTCGTTCGCCCGTTTGAATGAATCGATATCCATCAGCAGCAGCGACACGCCCCTGTCTCCGGCGCTCTGCTGCAATTGCTCGTACACCCCCGCCAGCGATCGACGGTTCCCGACCCCTGTCAGCGGATCGCGCACCGCCAGCCCCTCGAGGTGCTCATTCCGGCTCTCCAGCTGCGCTCTCTCGTGGACGGCCTGCGCATGCAGCAGCGCCGTGCGCACCACGTACGAGACCACCGTCACCGCAATCGCCACCGCCGCGAATCGAACCGAGATGCGCAGCAGGAATAGCCCCAGCATCAGGTTCACGAGCGCCAGAAACGACGGCATCAGGCTCTGCAGCGCCATGCCGGGCGTGTGCCGCGCCACCACCTCCGGCGCCTCATCTCCCTCGGCATCGCTCGTGTACAGCAGATACAGCGCGAACCCTGCGAACAGCACATCGCCAACGACGTCCCATTCGCTGCAGTGCAGATGATGCAGCCAGATGTAGGAGACCTGATCCGCCGTGAAATAGGCGATCAGCCGGATTCCGAAATACCACGACAGCGTGCCGAGAAACCTGCGGTCGCCCCGCGAAGCCGCCCCCAGACAACCCACCAGCGCCACCAGAAACAGGAACAGCGCCATCGACTGCCCGACGATCAGATGGATATTCGTGAAGTGATCCCGCGTCACCGGCGAATAGACCACGTTGAATCGCAGTACCAGGAACACCAGCGCCTGCAGCAGATCCATGATCACGATCGAACGCGTCACGCTGGAGAAGAACAGCACCGCTGCCGCCATGAACAGCGCCTCGCTCCCGTTGAAGCATGCTGTCTGCAGCTCGCGCGCCGGCCCGCTGTGCAGGAAGCACTCCGTGAACGACGGCATGAAGCCGACCGCATCGGCCAGCACCGCGGCCACAAACACGTACCACCGGATGCGGGTGATACCTTCGGCCGTGCGCACCCGCGTCCACAACGCCCAGGCGCATCCAAACAGAACCAGCCCATTGCACAAGTAGCCGATGCCCGACGCCGGCACATTATCGGCGCCCGCAACGGTCGCGTGCAATCCGCAGATCGCGACCATCGCTGCCGTTGCCGCGATCAGCATCCACGTCCGTCCGGCGCGACCCATGGGCCCGGTTCCCTCGGCAGGGGAACCCGGTTCACCACTCGCGAACTGGCCGTCGTTTAGCCCGGCAGAATTGTTCATAGGCAGGCTCTCTGGACTACGCAGTCCCTGGGGAGGGGCAGGCCCGGCACATCCAAAATGCAATGAAAGTAACTTGTTCGAAAGGTACTTTACCGTAAGCGAGCCGCGCAGAAAGTAGCACAAAAGGACCACGGCCCTCTCCGACCGGCCCATTCCCCCTCCCCCTCGTCTAGACTGGTCGGGGCTGTTGCAAAGGCCCGGCTAACCATCATGGATCGACGCGATTTCCTTAAACACTCCGGCGGCCTTCTTGCCACAGCCGCCCTCGCCTCCACGCCCGCCCTCGCCAGCGAATCCGTCCCGCAACCGCTCGCCCGCGGCCGCTCCATCCTGCCCATGAACCGCAACTGGCGCTTCCACCCCGCCAAAGTCGATGCCGCCACTGCGGTCACCTTCGACGATGCGTCCTTCACTCCCGTCGTGCTTCCGCACTCCAATGTGCGGATGCCGTGGCACAACTTCGACGACAAGGATTACGAGTTCGTCTCCACCTATCGCCGCCGATTCCGCGTTCCCGCATCCGCGCGCGGCAAGCGCGTCTTCGTCGATTTCGAAGGCGCCATGACCGCCTCTACCGTGTTTATCAACGGCGTCTCTCTCGGCGAATACAAAGGCGGCTACACGCCGTTCTCTTTCGAACTCACCCCGCATCTGAACCTCAACGGCGAAAACGTCCTCACGGTCCATCTGGATTCCACCGAGCGCGCCGATATCCCCCCCTTCGGATACGAGATCGACTACATGACCTTCGGCGGCATCTACCGCGAGGTCGCCCTGCGCATCGTCCCGCAAACCTACATCGACAACATCTTTGCGCGGACGCGCGACGTCCTCACTGCCAACCCCAGCGTCGACGTCGACTGCTTCCTCGCCGGTGACCGCCCCGAAGGCCTCGACCTCGAAGTCGCCCTTCTCGACGGCGACAAAGTCGTTGCCACCAGCACGCAACCCGTTTCCGCCGGATCCGCGCCTCCTTCGAAATCACCGACACCCGCACCCGCCAACCTCACCAGCGAAACCACCGAGGATTCCGCGCGCCACACCATCTCCCTCGCCAATCTCAACGGCATCCAGCTTTGGGACCTCGAGCACCACCACCTCTACACCGTGCGCGTACGCCTCCTCCACGACCACCAGCCGCTCGATGAGGACACCCGCCGCATCGGCTTCCGCGAAGCCACCTTCACCGATCACGGCTTCTCCCTCAACGGCAACATCGTCAAGCTCCGTGGCCTCGACCGCCATCAGACCTTCCCCTTCGTCGGCGGCGCCATGCCCGCGCGCGTGCAGCGTCAGGATGCGCACATCCTGCGCAATGTCCTCCACTGCAACATCGTCCGCACCTCGCACTACCCGCAGTCGCGCTACTTCCTCGACGCCTGCGACGAGATGGGCCTGCTCGTCCTCGAAGAAATTCCTGGCTGGCAGCACATCGGAGATCAGGCCTGGAAGGATCTCGCCGTCGACAACGTCGGCCGCATGATTCGCCGCGACTGGAACCACCCCGCCATCATCCTCTGGGGCGTGCGCATCAACGAATCGAAGGACGACCACGACTTCTACACGCGCACCAACGCCCTCGCCCACTCGCTCGATCCCACGCGCCAGACCGGCGGCATCCGCAACTTCCCGCAGTCGGAATTCCTCGAAGACGTTTTCACCATCAATGACTTCGGTTTTCCGCTACGCCCGCCGAATCATCCGCGTTATCTCAACACCGAATTCGTCGGTCATACTTTCCCCACCAAAACCACCGACGACGACGAGCGCCAGCGCGAGCACACCCTGCGCCACGCGCGCATCCATAACCAGCTCGCCTCGGATCCGCAGTACGCGGGCGGCATCGGCTGGTGCGCCTTTGACTACAACACCCACTCCGACTTCGGCTCCGGCGACCGCATCTGCTACCACGGCGTCACGGACATCTTCCGCGAACTGAAGCCCGCCGGCGGCTTCTACAAATCGCAGTGCGACCCGGCAGAAGAAATCGTCCTCGAGCCCGCCTTCCACTGGGCGCGCGGCGATGAATCCGTCGGCTTCACGAAAGCCGTCATCTGCTCCAACTGCGATCACGTGAAAATCTACTCTCGCGCCGGGAGCCTCGAATCGAACCCCTGGACCCTGATCACCGAACTCGATCCCGACCGCGACGAATTCCAGCACCTCAAATATCCGCCCTTCGTCTTCGAGGTGCGTCACTCCCACTTCGCGTGGGGCGATCTGCGCATCGACGGCTTCATCGCCGGCAAGCAGGTCATCTCGAAGTCCCTCTCCGGCCGCGGCGTCGATCGCAAATTCACTCTCACCGCCGATGACAAAACTCTGCGCGCGGACGGAGCCGACACCACTCGCGTCGTCTTCCGCGTCACCGACGAATTCGGCGCCGTCCGCACCTACGCCAACGATCCCATCGTCTTCACGCTCGACGGCCCGGCAGAACTGATCGGCGACAATCCGTTCTCGCTCATCGGCGGCACCGGCGCGGTGTGGATTCGCGCCCGCGAGCAGGCGGGCACCGTCCGCCTCACCGCAAAGCATCCGCGCCTCGGCTCCCAAACCGTTACAGTCGAACTCCACGCCGCGCCGCAGGAAACGGTCTAGGGCTGCGATCGAAGATGCCGCCCGCCGAAGCTATCGCAGCCCAACCACAACCCGCTCCCGGCCGCCTCGCGCGCCGCTGGAGCATCGCAACGCTCCTCGCCCTCGGCGTGCTCGTCAACTACTTCGACCGCGTCAACCTCACCGTCTCCCACAACGCCATCCTCGCCGGCTTCGGCATCTCCGAATTCACCTTCGGACTCCTCGCCGGCGCCTACAACTGGACCTACGCGCTCTGCCAGCTCCCTTCCGGTTATCTGCTCGACCGCTTCGGCATCCGCCGCGTCGGCTGCATCAGCACCTTCCTCTGGAGCATCGCCTCCTTCGCCGCGGCGATCACGCCCAATATCCCCGGCTTCTTCGGCGCGCGCTTCCTTCTCGGCATCGGCGAAGCGCCCACCTTCCCGGCCAATGCAAAGGCCATCGGCTACTGGTTTCCCCCGCGCGAACGCAGCTTCGCCACCGGCCTCTTCGACTCGGCCGCAAAATTTGCGCCCGCCATCGGCGTTCCCCTCATCGGAATGCTCCTGCTCCGCATCGGATGGCGACTCAGCTTTGCCGCTACCGGCGTGGTCAGCCTAATCTTCTTCCTGCTCTTCTTCTGGATTTATCGCGACCCGCACCTCGAGCACCGCCACTACTCCGACGAGTCCGCCGCTCCGCATCTCCAGCGCCGCGTGCCCCTCAGCCACCTCTTCCGCCAGCGCAAGGTCATCGGCCTTGCCCTCGGCATGGGCTCCTACAACTACGTCTTCTACCTGCTCCTCACCTGGCTGCCGGTCTATTTATCTGAGTCCCTGCATCTGAATCTCGGGAAATCCTTCCTCTACACTGGCGTGCCGTGGCTATTTGCAACCGTCGCTGATCTTTTTGTCGGCGGATGGCTCGTCGATGCGCTCATCCGCCGCGGACGCAATCCCAGTGCGGTCCGCCGCACCGTCCTCATCACAGGACTCACCCTCGGCCTCGGGATTGTCGGCGCCACGCACGCCCATTCGCTCGTGCAGGCGCTCTTCTGGATCAGTCTCTCCATCGGCGGACTCTCGGCGGCGTCGCCCGTCGGCTGGTCGGTACCCTCGCTCATCGCCCCCGGCGACAGCGTCGGCTCAGTCGGCGGCATCATGAACCTGTCGAATCAGATCTCCGGCATCGTCGCGCCCGCCGTCACTGGCTATCTCGTGGGATCGCGGCACTCCTTCGCCGCCGCCTTCGGCGTTGCCGGCGCCTACCTCGTCATCGGCATCGCCGGATATGCGTTTCTACTCGGCGAAATCAAACCCGTGCCGATGCATGAGGGCAAATAATTCGGACCTCCTGGCCGGGTCGCTTCTCGCTACTCCCTACTCGCTGCCTTCTTCACCGTAGCCCGCATCGCCCCCGTCGAAATGCCGCCATCCACCAGCAGCGTCTGCCCGGTCACATACCG
>JBKICP010000357.1:0-22227 GCA_046567085.1 Acidobacteriota bacterium | reverse complement strand
TGCAACGCGCGGCAAGGATCTGCTGGCGCAGGAGGTCCATCTGATCAGTGCCCGCCGCAATCAGCCCTTCGTGGTGGTGAATTGTTCGGCCATTCCGGAGCCGCTGCTCGAGGCCGAGCTCTTCGGCTACACCAAGGGATCGTTCACGGGGGCGGTGCAGTCGCGCATCGGGCGAATTCATGCCGCCCATGGAGGCACGCTGTTTCTGGATGAGATCGGAGACATGCCGCTTTCGCTGCAGAGCAAGATCCTGCGATTCCTGGAGCAGGGCGAAGTCCAGCGGCTGGGCGGCAATGACAATCTGAAGGTCGATGTGCGCGTGGTCGCTGCGACCAATGCCGATCTGAAGGGTTTGATCGCGAAACAGATGTTCCGTGAAGATCTGTATTACCGGCTCGCGGTGTTTCCGATCCACCTGCCGCCGCTGCGCGAGCGCATGGAAGATGTGCAGGAGCTGGCGCAGGCGTTTGTGACGAAGTTCGCACCGGGAGTGTCGCTGAGCCGCGCGGCGCTGGAGATTCTCCGCCAGCATCGCTGGCCGGGCAACGTGCGCGAATTAAGAAATGCCATGGAGCGGGCGACGATTCTGGCAGGCACGGAACGGGAAATCAAGCCGGAACACATTGTTTTGTAGCGTTTCGTGCTGAATCGGCACGCCTGTTTCACTTTGGCACTTCAGGTGCAATTGAGATAGGCAAATGCTGCCTGGTTCTCATGTGGTTCCAATGAACGACCGAAGCGCTGCAGGACTGCACAGTCCACAGATGCTGGCCGATGCCTTCTCGGAATTTATTTCGGCGTCGGCGACCCTCGAGGCCTCCTATCGCGATCTGCAGCGTGAAGTCGCTCACCTGAGCATCGAGCTGTCGGAGCGCAATGCGGAGCTGACGCGCAGCCTCGGGGAAAACGATCGGATGCGGGCGACCCTGCAGCAGATGATCGACTCGATGCCCTGCGGCGTTCTGGTACTGGATGCAGCCGAAACCATCGTGACCATCAATCCTGAAGCGCGGCGGCTACTGGGCCGGTCGAGCGCCAGGGCGAAGACGCTGCGCGATTTGTCAAGCATCAGCCGCATCGACTTTGAGGCGCTGGTGACCGCATCGGAAGGACATCGCGACAACGAGGTCTGCCTTACAACCAGCGGGCAGAAGCGCTGGCTGGCGATCGGAAGGCGGGAACTGCAAGGGGCAGCGGCCGAAGGGCTTGCGAGCATCTGGATCCTGCGCGATGTGACTGCAGACAAACTGGCCGAACAGGAGCGCGAGCACGCGCGGCGCGCCACAACGCTCGCTGAGATTTCCACGATCCTGGCGCACGAAATTAGAAATCCGTTAGCGAGCCTGGAGCTCTTCGCCGGGTTGATCGCAGAGGATCGCGGTGAGATTGAAGAGTGGGTTGCCAATCTGCGCGCCGGCATCCGGACGCTCTCCGGGACGGTGAACAACGTCCTGAGCATGAACAACGAGGGCCAGCGGCGTCTGGCGCCGGTGGACTTGTCGAGCTGCGTGGAGAGCGGTGTGGACTTCGTACAGCCGATCGCCCGGCAGGCCGGGGTAGCGCTGCACTTTGTCCCGGCGGACTCCCCCGTCATGGTGGAAGGGAACGAGGATGCGATCCGCCAGGTGATGCTGAACCTGATTGCGAACGCGATTCGGCATACCTCTGTGGGCGGAAGGGTGCAAGTCTCTGCAAAGGCGGATACCCGGCATGGAGCGATGCGGGGCATCGTGACCGTACGAGATAACGGATGCGGCATCCCGGACGCGATCTTGTCGCACATCTTCGAAGCGGGATTCAGTGGGACTGGCGAGACCCCGGGGTTGGGTCTGGCGGTTTGCAAACGGCTGATGGCGCAGCATCGCGCGGAGATTCGCGTGCAGAGCAGCATAGGCCTGGGGACGGAATTCGAACTGGAGTTTCCAGCGATATGACAGGTGAGACAGTGTCGTCGGTGATGGTGGTGGACGATGAGCCGGGCATCCGGACCGCGCTGCGGGCAAACTTTCTGCGGCACGGGTGGCGGGTTGAGACGGCGTCGGGGGTGCGCGAAGCGATCCGGAATCTGGAAACGCGTGAGTACGACCTGGTGGTGACGGATATCCGTATGCCAGACGGCAGCGGAATGGATGTGATGCGCGCAGCGCGCAAAACTTCTCCGGCGACAGCCGTGATCCTGCTGACGGCTTATGGATCGGTGCCGGACGCGGTGACCGCAATGCGCGATGGCGCACTGGATTATCTGACCAAGCCCATCCCTTTCGATCAGCTGCAGGCGACCGCGGCCCAGGTGATGCAACGGGCGCAGGAGATGAACCCGGGAGATGTGACGACGACGATTCCGGAAGCGGACATGAGCCATGGCGAGATCGTGGGCGGATCGCCGCTGCTGATGCGGACGCTGCAACGCGCGCGCGCAGCGGCTAACACCGGTGCGGATGTGCTGATCGAAGCCGAGAGCGGAACCGGGAAAGAATTACTGGCGCGGTTCATCCACGATTGCAGCGACCGCAGCCACAAACCCTTTGTCGCCGTGAACTGCGCGGCGGTGCCGGAGACACTGCTCGAGAGCGAACTGTTCGGCCATGGGCGCGGAGCCTTCACCGGAGCCGTGGCGAGCCGCCCGGGAAAATTCGAATCGGCGAACGGCGGAACGATCCTCCTCGATGAAATCGGCGAGATGCCGCTGAACCTGCAGCCAAAGCTGCTGCGGGCGCTGCAGGAGCGCGAGTTCGAGCGGCTGGGGGAGGGGCGCACGGTGAAGGTCGACATTCGCGTGATCGCCACGACCAACGTCTCGCTCGGTGAGATGGTGGAGCGGGGACAGTTCCGGGCTGATCTCTACTACCGCCTGAATGTGATTCCGCTTTCGCTGCCGCCGCTGCGCGATCGACGCGACGATATTCCGGTGCTGGCGCAGCATTTTGCGGAGCAGTTCGCGCTGAGAACCGGTCTGGGAAGGCCGCGGCTGCTGCCCGATTTTCTGGAGCGGCTGCAGTCGCACAGCTGGCCGGGCAACGTGCGGGAGCTGGCCAACTTCATGCGGCGTGTGATCACGCTGAGCGGAACCTTAGAGATCGACGCACAGTGCTTCGAGATGGAGTTTCAGGGAGTGAGCGCCTCGCAGCGTCAAATGCCGGTAAAGACGCAGCCGGTACCGGCGGCAGCAGGCACGCCGATCCGCGAACTGGAGAGGATGCACTTGGAGAATACGCTGGCGCTGACAGACGGGAACCGCACGCACGCAGCGGCGATGCTGGGCATCAGCCTGCGGACGCTGCGCAACAAGATTCGCGAATACGGGCTACCGCCGAGGAGGTACGCATAGATGGCAGACGTCTCGTTGTTGCAGATGTTGTCGGGTTATCTGAAAGTCACAACCGATCGCCAGCAGGTGATTGCGGCCAACATGGCCAACGTCGATACGCCGGGTTATCACACGCGGGACATTAACTTCCAGCAGGCGATGCACGAGGTGATGAATCCCGGGGGCGAGCCGCAACTGGAGACCGCGAGCCTGGAATTGTCCGGTTTGCCGGAACGGCCGGACGGGAACAACGTCAATGTCGATCGCGAGAGCATGCTGCTCTCCGAGACCCAGCTTCAGTACCAGATGGGCGTGGAACTGATCAAAGACCGTTTTCACACGTTGCTGACGGCAATTAACGAGTAAGGAGGAGACGATGGGCTTCTGGGACATGATGAGCATCAGCGCTTCGGCACTGGCAGCGGAAAGACAGCGTGCCGAAGTGACATCCGCGAATCTGGCGAATGCGGAGACGACCCACGTGGACGGATCCGATGGCCCTTACGTGCGCAAAGAGGTCGTTTTCAGCGCATCGAATGCGTCGCCCTTCCAGACGATTTTCAATCGCGCCGGTCATTTTGGGCAGCCGGCTGGATCGGTGCAGCTGACGGATGTGGTCAACGACAACGCGCCGCCGGTGATGCGGTATGAACCCGGCAATCCGGATGCGAACAAGGATGGCTATGTGGCCTACCCGAATATCAATCCGGTGACCGAGATGGTGGATCTGATGGACGCCACGCGCGCCTATCAGCTGAATGCATCGGCGATTACCTCGGCCAAGCAGATGGTTCAGGAATCGATCAGCATTCTGAAGACGACTTAACGACGGAGAAGGACGATGAGCAACATCAGTCTGGGTGGCATTCAGGGCGCATATGCTCCGCAGCCGGCATCGCTGGACATCGGCGCCGGCAACGGCGGTGGCGGCAATTTCACCGACGTGCTGAAAAGTGCAGTCGACGGGGTGAACCAGGCCAACGATTCGGCCGCATCCCAGGTCACGAACCTGCTGCAAGGCGGAGGCAGTGACCTGAACAGCGTGATGGTCGCAGTCGAGAAAGCAGATGTCTCGTTTCAGCTGATGATGCAGGTCCGCAACAAGATCGTCAGCGCGTATCAGGACATCGAGAAGATGCAGTTCTAAGGTTGAGAGCAAATGGCAGGATTTGGCAACGCGAGTGAGCAGTTAAAGCAGTTCTGGTCGAGCCGAACCGGCGCGCAGAAGGGTTTCCTTGTGGGTGGAACGGCGGCGACCCTTTTGCTGATGGTTCTCTTTGTGCGCATGATCGGGTCTCCCGACTACAAGCCTTTGTTTACGGGGCTGGAACCTGCGGATGCGCAGGCGCTGACAGCACAACTGGACGCGCAGGGCATTCCCCATCAGACCAGCGTGGACGGCAAGACGATCAGCGTGCCGGCGGACAAACTGGACGTGGCGCGCATGCAGACCGCCTCGCAGGATCAGCCACACAGCGGCCGGATGGGTTTCGAGCTATTCGACAAAATGTCGTGGGGACAGACGGAATTCGACGAGAAGGTCACTTACCAGCGCGCGCTCGAAGGGGAACTGGAGCGGTCGATTGAGACACTGGCCGATGTGGAGAGCGCCCGCGTGCATCTCGTGCTGCCGACGGATTCGGTCTTTATGGATCGGCAGCGTGGGGCGAAAGCTTCGGTGATTCTGAAGCTACGGCGCGGCGAGCTGTCCAAAGGCGCGGTGATGGCCATTTCGCGGCTGGTTTCCGGAGCGGTGGATAACCTTGCGCCGGAAGATGTGTCGATCATCGATGCGGATTCAGCGCGAGCCCTGGGCCTGAGCCACACCGGCCCGGACAACAGCGATGGGCAGGGGGCGACTTTGAGCGAACGCCTGATCAATACGCTGGAGCCGATCGTAGGAGCGAACAACATCCGCGCCAATGTGAACGTCGATTACGACCAGGGCACGACCGACGAGAGCCAGGAGAAATACGATCCTGCGGTCAGCGTTCTGTTGACGGACCAGAAATCCGAAGATCAGGCCGGTGGGAGTTCGGTTCCCGCAGGGGTACCGGGAACTGCGAGCAATATTCCCAAACCCAATGCCGACAAGAATCCCCCGGCGCCGACGGCAACGCAGAGCTCAAAGACGGAAAGCGCAACCTATGGAGTGAACAAGACCATTACGCATACGGTTACGCCCGCCGGACGCGTGGCGCGCATCACCGCAGCGATCCTGGTGGATGACGCAATGGTGCGGACGGTGACCAAGGGGAAAGTGTCGTACACGCCGCGCAAGCGGTCGCAGGAGGAACTGGACAAGATCCGCAACCTCGCTGAAGCGGCCATCGGGTTCGATGCGAAGCGTGGCGACACCATCACGGTGGAAAATCTGCCCTTTAATACCGATGTCACGAACATCGATCTTCCCGCCCCCACATGGACCACAAAAGTGCAGAAGACGGTTACAGATTATTCGTCGATCCTGAGGCCGGTGGCGCTGCTGGCACTCTTCGCGCTGGCATGGCTCTTTGTTCTGCGTCCTGTGCAGAAGCATGTGCTGAGCACGCCGCAATTGGCAGCGCCGAAGCAAGCGGCTCTTCCGGATCCGCAGTCCCAGGTGCTGACCGCGGCCACGATGCATGAGCTGGGAGCCGGCACAGCGCGGGCCGCGCAGCTGAAGGAGCAGACGGTCGAATTGATCAAGCAGAAGCCGGTGCATACCGCACGCGCGGTGCAGGCATGGCTGCGTGAGGAGCCATCGTGAGCATGATGGAAACGGCATTTACGGGAACGCGTAAGGCGGCGATTCTCCTGTCGCTGCTGGGCGAGGATGCGGCGGCTCCGATTCTGCGCAATCTTCCGGACGAGGACCTGGAGAAGATCACCGAAGAGGTGAGCAACCTGGGCCATATCCCGCTGGAAGCGACCCTGCAGGTTCTTGAGGAATACAACCAGATGATGACCGCCCAGGAATTCATTGCGGTGGGCGGGCAGGATGTTGCGGTTCGCCTGCTGGTGAAGGCCTTCGGTGAGAATGGCGCGAAGGACATGGTGGAGCGTCTGGCCCGGCAGGGCGACAATAAGACGGTTCGCCCGGAGGTACTGCGAAAGGCCGATCCGCAGCAGCTGGCGCGGTTTCTGGCGGGAGAGCATTCGCAAACGAAGGCTCTGATCCTGAGCCATCTGGAGCCGAAGCAGGCGTCTGCGCTGCTGATGAAGATGGAGCCCGAGGCGCGCGCGGATTGCGTGCGGCGGCTGGCGACGCTGGGGCAGTTTTCTCCTGAGGTTGCGGCGAAGGTTTCGACCGTCCTGCATCGCCGGCTGAAATCGGCAGGGGATTCGATGAAGAAAGGCGACGGCGGACCGCAGACGATCGCCGATCTGATGAATCGCATGGATGCAGCGACATCGAAGGAGATTCTGGACGATATCGAACGCGAAGAACCGAAACTGGCGATCGCGATCCGGGACCTGATGTTCACCTTCGAGAACTTCCTTGAGGTTCCCGAGCAGGAGATGCGCGAACTGATGAATGCGATCGACAAGAACACGCTCATGATCGCGCTGAAGGGTGCGAGCGAAGATCTGCGCAGCCATTTCTACCGCACGATGTCGTCCCGTGCGGTCGAGATGATGAAAGAGGACTCCGAAGTGATGGGGCCGGTGCGCGGCAAGGACGTGCAGAAGGCACAGGCGGAGATCGTGGCGATCGCGCGCAAGCTCGAAGCCGAAGGAAAGATTGTTCTGAAGAGCCAGGGAGAAGATGAGTATGTCCTCTAACACCACCGGCCTGTTCGACGCTGTTGCGTCGCTGCAGTATCGGGATATCGCGGGCCGGCCGGCAACCGAAGGGATCCATCCGCTGGAAATCGATGAGCGGCGGGGGAACCACAACGGACGGGCGGCAGCCGAGAAGCACTCCGAGGCCGAGCTGGCGACGAGGATTGCTAAAGAACGGGCCGAGGCCGCGGCCCAGACCGAAATGAAGCTGCGCCAGGAAATGGAGCAGAAGCTGCAGGCTGCCCAGGCCGGGATCTCGAAAAGCCTGCAGGACTTCGCGGATCAGCGGAACGACTACTTCACCAAAGTGGAAGCGGAAGTCGTCCAGCTGGCGCTTTCGATTGCGGCGAAGATCCTGCATCGTGAAGCGCAGGTGGATCCGATGCTGGTGGCGACGCTGGTACGAATGGCCATTGAGCGCATGAGCGAGCAGTCCGTCGTCACCGTGCGGGTCCCCACCGGCCGCGTTCAAACCTGGGCACAGTATTTTGCCGGGAAGCCCAATCTGGCGCATGTGCAGATACTGGAGGATGCGCAGCTGGGCCCCAATGATTGTGTGCTGCAGACGGAGCTGGGCTCGGCGAACTTCGGACTTGAAGCGCAGCTGAAGGAAGTGGAACGCGGCTTCTTCGATCTGCTCGCATTGAGGCCGGCGAACCCATGAGCCGCGCACTTCTGGCCCCCTATCGTCATCATCTGGAGACCGGTTCGACGCTGCGATGGACCGGCCGCATCAATCAGGTGGTGGGCAACCTCGTGGAATCGACGGGACCATTCTGCTTTGTGGGCGAGTCGTGCGAGATTCGCAGCGAGAACGGACCTTCCTATGCCGGGGAGATCATTGGGTTTCGCGGATCGACGATGCTCTCGATGGCGGCGGATCAGCCGCGCGGAATCCGGTTCGGCGACAAGATTGTCACGTGGGGCGCCCGGCCTTCGATTCGTGTAGGCCCCGACCTGCTGGGGCGCGTCATCGACACGACCGGCAACGCGCTGGACGGCAAGGGTGATTATCGCGCCGTGCACGCCGTCAATATTGATGGTTCGGCACCGCTGCCTTTCGATCGCGTTCCCATTCGCGAGCCGCTGAGCTGCGGAATTCGCGCCATCGATGGCTTCATCACCTGCGGACGCGGACAGCGCATCGGTATTTTTGGCGGCAGCGGCGTGGGAAAAAGCACGCTCATCGGCATGATGGCGCGCGGCACCGCAGCCGATATGACCGTTCTCGCGCTGGTGGGGGAACGCGGACGCGAAGTCGGCGAGTTTCTCGAAGTTCTCGGTGAGGAAGGATTGCGGCGCGCCGTGGTGTTGGTTT
The DNA here is from genome assembly GCA_046567085.1 of Acidobacteriota bacterium. Taxonomy (GTDB): domain Bacteria; phylum Acidobacteriota; class Terriglobia; order Terriglobales; family Acidobacteriaceae; genus Palsa-343. The sequence continues at coordinate 13,837 of JBKICP010000357.1, read as the reverse complement.
CGACCTCGGATCAATCGCCGCTTCTGAGGCTCCGCGCGGCGCTGGCCGCAACGGCAGTGGCCGAATACTTCGCCAGTCTGGGCAAGAATGTGCTGCTCATTGTGGATTCGCTGACGCGCTTTGCCATGGCGCAGCGCGAGATTGGGCTGGCAGCCGGTGAACCGCCAACCGCAAAAGGCTACACGCCCTCGGTGCTGAATACGCTGGCGCGACTGGTGGAGCGGGCCGGTAATTTCTCCCAGGGAAGCATTACGGCATTCTATACCGTTCTGATGGAAGGCGACGATCAGCAGGACCCGGTCGTGGATACGGTGCGTTCGCTGCTGGATGGGCACGTCGTCCTGGACAGGAATCTCGCACTGCGGAGCCACTATCCTCCGATTTCTGTTCTGCAGAGTTTAAGCCGACTGATGTCAAGCCTCGTGAGCGAGAATCATCTGGCCAAAACCAACGCATTGCGCATGCTGATGGCCGCGTACGCGCGTTCGGAGGATCTGATCCGCATTGGCGCTTATCAAAAGGGAACCGATCCGGTGCTGGACAGTGCGATCAGGAATCTGCCGGCGGTGGATGCGTTTTTACAGCAGAAGCCGCATGATCTCGGCAGTCTGAAGGGCACGGTCGAGCGGCTGATGGCGTTGACGGCATAATCATGGCCTTTCGGTTTCCGTTGGCCTCAGTTCTCGGCTTCCGCGAAAGCATTGAGCGTCGGGAGGAACTCGTGCTGACGCGCATTCAGCTCGAAATGGCGCGGGTCCAGCACGAAATCGAGCACGTGACGGCGGAGATCGTCGCCGCTCAAAAGGCGCGCGAAGAGTGCATGCGGCATCCTATTCCCGCCGCGCAGCTGCAGGCCATGCTGCATGGAGCCGATGCGGCCGTCGAGCGGAAGAAAAAGCTGCTGGAAGCCATGGCGGCTCTGGAGCAGAAGCGCGGCGAACAAATGCGGCTCTATCAGGAGGCGCATCGCGCACGGCAGGTCCTGACCGAGCTATTGGGAAAGCAGCGCGAAGCCTGGGAGCAGGAACAGGGCCGAGCCCAGCAAAAAATGCTCGATGACATTTTTGCTTCCCGCAATATGCGCAGCTAAGAGGCTCCTGAAAATCCTGAGTGGAACAACGCGACCTTCCGAGGTCGCTTTTTTGTCTCTCCAACGATCGTCAGCGCGATGCCTACTCGGCAATCGTTGCCCAGTCGAGGCGGCAACCGTTGCCGGGAATCGACGCAGCAGGTGCAGGTGACTGTCGTTTCTCGTTGCTAAACCCATTGAATCCAGCACGATTTCGGCGATGCGAATGCGGAACCAACAGGGCCAATCGTGGCGCGCCGTTTGCACTTAGGCAGACGTGCGAATTGCTCTGCAGCCCATGACGAACGGCAATGCCAACCCGCTGACGAATACACAGCAGACGGGCGGGGGTGCGAGCTTTCTTTCCGTGCTCGCAACGAGCGTAGGGCTGCCGGTGCAGGCGGTCGCGCAACAGAATTCACGCGGCGACCAGCAGAGCGACACTGCTCCGGAAACTTCCCAGGAGCAGACACCGCAGGACGCCCGGGTCGTGCCGAATGCGAGCCTCGTGCCTGCCACCTCCGATTCGCCGATTGTCACAACGAATCTGACGATTCTGCCCATCAGCGGTTTCCGTGCGGTGTTGTCGACGACGAGCTTTGCGGGCAAAACGGCAGCGGCTCCGACTGGAAAAGACCCTAAGGCGGCGAAAGGTGAGACAGAGGCCCTTGCAGCGAAAGCTGCTCTCGCCGAGAGTCCGGTGACAGTTCCGGTCCAAGTAGCGGTCCCGGCCTCGGTCGCTTTACCGGTAGCGAAGAGCAGCGTCGATGTCCGGCCGGATGCTGCCCCTGTCCAGGCGACAAGCCAGATCGCCGAACCAATTCCTGCGCAGGTCGCATCGGTACAGAACGCCGGACCCGCAGTGGTTCCAATGCCAGCAACTCGGGAGAACAGCACTCCCGCGTTGCCGGAAACGAGTCTGCCGATCAGGGCCAACGCCTCGGCGGATGCAGTCCCGAAGGGAACGGTGCAGTCTGCGCCCACCCCGGTGCTCTATGCCGCGCAACCTGTGGAACCGAAAGCGGCCCCCTTGGCCGCAACGACGGGCACAGCCGCCCGCATCATTGCCGCACCGAATGCCGGACCTCTCCCCATTGCAGAGCCTACGAGGCAGGCCAACGACCACGTGACCCTCCCGACCGCGAAGCCGGTCCATGATGCCTCAGCCTCTTCTTCGCTTGCCTTGCCGACCACGCCGGTGGCGAAGGCGACCCCGGAGACGCAGCAGACTATTTCATCCAGCGCCACGCCGGTTCTTCCGAGCGCTGAGCCGACATCTCCGGTAGCGAATAAGGTTCCGGTGCAGGCGACCGAAACCGCGGCGTCGAACGCAACGCAGGGAGATGGCACGCTCCGTCAATCGGCGCCGGCGACAACGGTTGCGGCGAATCATGCGTCGCGCAATGCTGCCACGAACGATTTCTATCTTGCGTATGCCGCAGGTATGAGTCCTTTGCCCAACGCTGCCGGTCTCCCTGCGGATCAGCCCAAAGGCGCAGCGGGAGACAAGGGGCAGCCCGTCGGCGATTCAGCGAACTCGGTTCAGTCCAGTGGATCTGTGGCCGCGCAGAATGTGGCGTCAAAACCGGTGTCTACCGCTACGACGATGCCAGCCCCTCATCCGGTGAATTCTGTTCCTGCATCGGCGGGGCAGGGAACGGCTGCGGCTCCATCGGATTCAGGCAACACCCACGACGAGGGCGCAGTGAAGGGAAGCGCAGCCGCCGCCAGTTCCACGCCGTCCAAAAGCAACGCTGCGCAGAGCGCAACACCAGTGGTTGGAAATTCGCCGCAGGGAAGTCCCGCCTCGCAGCATAACCAGACCGATGGGCAGCCCGCTGCGCCGGCGATGAAGGCTGTCGATGCGGCTCCCGTCCAGGCGGCGGTGGTCCACGTTGCGGTGCAGACAGCGGTGACGACGGGCTCCGCCGGCACGAGCAATCCGCAGCATCCTGCGGAAGCCACGCATGCGACGCTTCCTGGGGCGAGCGACGGCATTGACGCGGAATCCGGCGCGGCGGGCATCAACACCGCAAGGCTGATCCAGACGCTCAGTGAAACCCAGATGCACGTGGGGATGCACTCGACCGAGTTCGGCGACATCTCGATTCGCACGGCAGTTTCGCAGCAGCAGATGGTGGCACAGATCACGGTCGATCACGGGGATCTCGGGCGCGCCATCGCGCTCCATGCTCCTTCGGCGCAGACGAAGCTGGGTGACGATCTCGGGCTGCACGCCGCAATCGAAGTGACTCAGAACGGAGCGAGTTTCTCGCAGCACGGCGGGAGCGCATCGCACCAGGAGCAGAGATCGTTTGTACGTTCCACCGCGCCGGTTGGGGCCGTGCATCCTGCGGAGGCCGATCGTCTCACCCCGCGATCGATCGTCTCTGCCGCGGATACCGACCGGCTGGACATTCAGGCATAGGAAAGCGCAGGAGAAGAGAAAGACCATGAATATTCAGGGCTATACACCAACGATCAGTGCCCCGATGCAGCCGCAGGCGGCCAGCACGAATGGGTCGTCGGGCAGCAGCGGGAGTTCAGGAACGGGGAACAGCGGTCTGTCGGCGAATAATCTGCAGGCGACCTTCCTCAATCTGCTGGTGACTGAACTCCAGAATCAGGATCCGACCCAGCCGGTCGATCCAACCCAGATGGTGGGTCAGATGGTCTCGCTGAACGAGCTGGACCAGCTGATCTCGATCAACCAGACTCTTACGACGATGGCGGGAAGTGCCGGCGGCACTTCCACGACATCGGGCACCGGGACGCAGGGCTCCGTTGTGGGCAACCCGGTTGGCGCTGCCGTTACGAACGCCGGGACGGCAACCACCCCCGGCACCGTATTCGGGACGCAACCTGCACTGACCACGACCCCGGTTCCGGGCGGCCTGATGAATCTGTACGGAAACATCGGGACCGCAAACCCCACCACCCGTTATGCCACTCAAGGAGGCAGATAATGTCAGCGTTTTCGATTCCTCTTTCCGGCCTGGCAGGCAGCTCCGATTCGCTGAATGTCATCGCCAACAACCTTTCCAACCTCAACACCAACGGCTATAAGACGGAAAACCTCGACTTCGCCGACGTCTTCAACCAGATGCAGGGCGTCTCGGGCAACGGCGATCCGATCCAGATCGGATCGGGCGTGAAGCTCGCAGGTCAGATCGCCGACTACACGAATGGGTCGGTTTCCGCTACCGGCATTGCCAGCAATATGGCACTGCAGGGCAATGGCTTCTTTGTCGTGCAGAACACGACCAACGGCCAGGAAAGCTTTACGCGCGACGGCACATTCAGCGTCAACTCTCAGGGCGAGCTGTGCACCGCCACCGGGCAGCTGGTCATGGGTTTCCCTGCCATTAACGGTGTCGTGTCTTCCAGCAGCGCGCTGGCCCCGATCAACGTGGCGCAGTCGGCCAACAACCCTGCGGCGCAGACGTCCACCTTCTCGATCGATGCAAACCTGAACGCGGGCGCCGCTGTCGGTGATACCTTCAGCACGCCTCTTACCGTCTATGACTCCCTGGGCACGCAGCAGACTCTGACGGTTACCTTTACCAACACTGCGACGGGTGCGTGGAAATATAACATCACCCTGCCGGCTTCTGCGACCGGCGGTACCGGCGCGCCTACGTCGCTGGCATCCGGAAATATGACCTTCGACTCCTCGGGCAACCTGACGTCTCCCGCCAGCCCCATTACCGGCATCAATATCGCGGGTCTGGCCGACGGTGCAGCCAACATGAGCCTGAACTGGACGATCAAGGGTAACGGCGGCACTTCGCTCATTACCCAGCAAACGGGAACCAGCGCCACCACCTCCACATACCAGAACGGCTATGGGGTGGGCACGCTGACCGGCTACTCGGTTCTGTCCGATGGAACCGTTCAGGGACAGTTCAGCAACAACCAGACCATGGCCCTCGGCCGGGTGGCCATCGCCAGCTTCGCTAACAACCAGGGGCTCACGCAGCTGGGGAACAACGACATGCAGGCTACTTTTTCATCGGGTAGCGCTGTGATCGGGCAGGCTGGGGCAGGCGGGAACGGAACCATCACCGGTGGCGCGGTGGAGGAATCGAACGTCAACCTGTCGACGGAGTTCGCCGACATGATCGTGGCGCAGCAGAGCTACGACGCCAATGCCAAGGTGCTGACGACGATGAACCAGGTCTCCCAGGCCACGATCCAGATGATTCAATAACCTGACTCACTGGGTTAGTGAACGATTAGAGGCTTTCGCCGGCCGGATGAGCCGGTCGGCGGAGGCCTGAGGAAGACTGGCGGCTCTCATGGCTGTCTCACCGACGGCCGGAACCCGCCGGTCCGCACCAGGGGTGCGCAAGTCCTTTGGATGCAGGTGTATGGCTGCACGGCCGGCATCTGAACGAGGACCGCGCACCCGTCTTTATTTCCGGTATCTCGATTGCATTTCATCTCGGCGCAATCGCTCCGTCTTGTCCGGGTATGGTCCGGCATGGAGCCAGGAGCAAGCCGGATTCATGAGCACCGTAGCCATCAACCCCGAAATCAGACCCGCGGAGACCTCGGTCGCCACCCGGGGCTCGAACACCGACGATCTGCTGGACGGCATGGCATGGCTGCCCTGCAACGCGAGCGTCGAGGTACCGGTGGTTCGGTTTACGATCGGCGATCTGCTTGCCCTGACCCAGGGGTCGATTGTGGAGACGGCCTGTCACCAGACCAGCGACGTTCCGCTGCGGGTGAACCGGCTCCTGATCGGCTGGACAGAATTTGAAGTCATCGGCGACCGCCTTGCGGTGCGCGTTACGGATCAGGCATGACCACAGCTCCTCTTCCCATTCCCCCTTCGTCTCAGCAGGCCGCGCCGTCGCGCGAGCCCATCCAGTTTCCGGCGATCCAGTCTGCACCGGCGGCCGAGCCCATTCCATTCCGGGCGGCGCGGCGGCAGTCCAGGGATAATTCCTTTCTTGCCGCGCTGATCGATTGCACCGAAAAGCAGAGTTCACCTCGGCAGCTACCCCAGGAACCGGCTGCCATGGACACCGACGAGTTGCAGCGCCGGGAGGATGAGGCGAAGATTCGCCGCGATGTTGCCGCGGAGAAGCACCGCCAGGAGGCCGAGAAACAAAAGAGACGGGACGATCTGCTTCTGCAGCGCCGCATGGAGGAAGAGCGGAGGCGTCAGGACGCGGAGGAAGAAATTCGCCGCCGGGCCGAAGAAGAAAGCCGCCGCGCCATGGCGGAAAAGATGCGCCTTGAAGGCGAGCAGCAGAAGCGCCTCGAGGAAGAGGAGAAGAGCCGCCGGGAAGCCGAGGAATTGCAGCGGCGGTTCCGCGAGGAACTGGAGCGGCTGGCGCTGGATCAGGCACGTCGTGAGGCCGAGGAGAAGGCTCGCCACGAGGCGGAACTCAAAGCACGTCGCGACGTTGAGGAGCGCGCCCGTCTTGAAGCGGAGCAGGCCGCGCGAATCGAGGCGGAAGAGCGGGCCCGTGAGCAGGCAGAATCCCTGAGGCAGCTGGACGAGGAGAGAGAGGAACGAGAGGCCGAGGAGCGTTTCCGGGCGGCGATGGAACGCGTTCGGCGCGCAGCCGAGGAACGCCGTCTGCGCGAAGCTCAGGAGCAGGAACGCAGCGCGACGCAGGAAGCGATCCAGCCCGTGTCGCTGGAGATCGAGGAAGATGAGACTCCCGCAGCGACGGTAATGCTCAGCCGGCCGCAGTTGCCGCAGAGTCCGCTGCGGCGCGCCTGGTCGTGGCTGCACCGGAAGTACGTGCCGGCGAAGCAGTTGAAAGTCGCGGAGACCGTTTCCCTCGGCGATAAGCGCTTCGTCGCAGTTGTGCAGGTGGAAGGGCGCAAGTTTTTGATTGGGGGAGGCGCTTCGGGTGTTGCGTTGCTGACGCAGCTCGGAGATGCAGCCGTGTCCGAAGCCGGTGTTCTGACGGCGATGAAGCCCAATGGGAGTCTGGGATGACCCTGGGCAGTTTATGGCGCTGCTTGCTGGGTGCGGGACTGGCTTTCGTCATTGCAGGTCCGGCGGCAGCAGCGCAGGCAACCGCGCCATCGAATGCGGGTGCAAATACCGGTGCAGCGACATCGGCGAACGCTCCAGCCAGCGTGGCATCTGGCGCAGCGGCGAACGCCAGGTCCGGCAGCGGTGCCGCATCGGCGACCGCGCAAGCGAAAGCGGCTCCGGCGGCGAGCAAACCCTCGGTTCCGACGCGACGACCTTCCGGTGTTCGCAATTCGCTGAATCCTGCCACGCTGCCGGCCATACCGGGAGGCGGCATTCAGTTGCAGGGAGTCCCCGGAGGATCTGTTCCCTGGTCGATTGTCATTCTCCTCACCGGGCTGACGCTGATTCCGTCGCTGCTGTTGTGTGTCACGCCCTTTGCCCGGCTGCTGATCGTCTTTCATTTCCTGCGCCAGGCTCTGGGCCTGCAGACGACGCCTTCGAATCAGACGCTGATCGGCCTTTCGCTGATTCTCACGTTTTTCCTGATGCAGCCGGTGGGTCTGCAGATTTACAACAGCGCCGTTATCCCGATGCAAGAGGGGCAGATCACGGCGAGCGAAGCATTGCAGCGCGGCGAAGGCCCGATGCGGAAGTTCATGGAGCACTACGTGCGCGACAAGGATGTGGCGCTCTTCGTCGATCTTGCCAAAGAACCTCGGCCGGCGACCATGGACGACGTTTCGATGCGCGTGCTGCTGCCCGCCTATATCTTGTCGGAGCTGAAGGCCGGCTTTCAGATCGGCACAGTCCTGTTTCTGCCTTTTCTGATCGTTGACATGGTCGTGGCTTCCATCACCACCTCCGTAGGCATGCTGCAATTGCCGCCGGTGGTGATCTCCACGCCTCTCAAACTGCTGCTCTTTCTGATGGTGGATGGCTGGCACCTGCTGATCGGATCGCTGATGAGGAGCTTTAACTGATGAACGTCGATCAGGTGGTGTATCTGGGACGGATGATCCTGACGGAGGTGGTCCTGCTGGCAGGGCCGATCCTGGCCGTGGCGATCGTGGTCAGCCTCGTGGTGAACGTTGCCCAGGTTCTCACGTCTCTGCAAGACACAACTATTTCAACGGTGATGCGGCTGGTTGCAACCGGCGGCGCACTTTTCGTAGCGATGCCGTGGATGTGGCGGCATCTGGCCCATTTCACGGTTTCCATGCTTTCGGATTTCCACACGTACCTCCAATGATCGAAATTCCTCTGATTGCGATCATCGCCGGCGCTCTTACCATTGGCGTTCGCCTTTCGGGGCTGATGCTGTTCGCGCCGTTTTTCGGAAGCATGGTGATCCCTGCCCGGATCAAGGCGATTCTGGTGCTGGCGCTGACCATCCTGCTGTACCCGGCGGTGGGGCACAGCATCGCATCGCGGCCGCTGGTGGAATGGCCGTTCCTGATCATGACCGAGTTCACCATCGGGGCCGGCATGGGCATCGCGACCAATCTGATCTTCGAGGCGGTCCAGCTCAGCGGGCAGACGATTGGAATCCAGATGGGCTATTCGCTGGTGAACATCCTCGATCCGCAGTCGCAGGTGGATACGCCGGTGATGGCGATGTTCTATCAGAGCATCGTGATGCTCCTGTTTCTGCGCATGGATGTTCATTACTGGCTGCTCCGCGCGGTGGGGAACAGCTTCGACTATCTTCCGCCCGGCACCGCCCACGTGAGCGGTCTGTTCACGATGGGGATTGTGAAGACCGTAGGAGATTTGTTTGGTCTCGGGGTCCAGATTGCCGCCCCGGTGTTGTCGGCCACGCTGGCCGCCGATGTGATCCTCGGCCTGATGGGAAAAGCATCCCCGCAAATGCCCCTGATGCTGATGGGACCGGCGGTGAAAAGCCTTTTGGGTATGGGAATTCTGATTGCAACGCTGAAGTACTGGCCGGATCTTTTTCGGCACCTGTTTCTGGGAGCTATGACCAACAGCGACCGCTTACTGCACCTGGCTCATTAAGACGAAATGGCTGACGCGAATAAAACAGAAAAACCGACACCACGCGCCCGAAAGAAAGCTCGGGATCGCGGGCAGGTCACGCGCTCGCGCGAACTGGCCGGAGCCCTGGCCATGGGCGCGGTGGCGGGCGTGCTCTGGTATATGAGCCATGGCGCCCTGCAGCAGTGGTCCGCGTATTTCCGCGAGGTGCTGGAGCTGGCGAATACTGATTCGATCGAGCCGAACGGGCCTCTCCTCTTCTGGACCAGTGTGGAGGCCATGCGCTGGGTCTTTCCGATGGTTCTTGCCGCCCTGGCCGTGGCGCTCTTCAGCGGCCTGGCGCAGGGAGGGTTTGTTTTCGCGCCGGAAGCGCTGTCACCCAAACCGGAGCGCATCAGCCCGGCGTCGAAGCTGCAGCAGATGGTCTCGCTGGCAACGCTGAGCACCATCCTCAAGTCGCTGCTGCCGTTCAGCGCAATCGGGTGGGTTGGCTATGCGGCCATTCAGGCGCACTGGAGCCAGATTCTGCTGAGTTCGTACGCCGATGCTCGACAGTTCTCGGGTCTGATCAGCAGCATCCTGCTGGAGATCTGCTGGAAGTCGGGTCTGATCCTGCTGGCGTGGGGCGGCGTCGATTATCTGCTCCTGTGGCGCAAGAACGAATCCGATCTAAAGATGAGCCGCGAAGATCTCAAAGAAGAAATGAAGCAGTCGGACGGGAATCCGCAGAGCAAAGCTCGGATCCGCAAGCTGCAGCGGCACAACCGCCGGAAGCAGATGCTGAAGAACGCCGAGACGGCGACGGTGGTGGTCACGAATCCGACGCACTACGCGGTGGCATTGCGCTACGAGGTGAACATGCCCGCGCCCATCGTCGTTGCCAAGGGGCTGGACAATCTGGCGCGCAAGATCAAGGAAATCGCATGGCAGCGCGATATTCCGGTGATGGAGAATAGACCGCTGGCTCAGGCGCTTTACAAAGGTACTGAAGTTGGAGACCCGATTCCCGCGGCGCTGTACCATGCCGTTGCCGAGATTCTGGTGCTGGTCTACAAGGCTCAGGCTGAAGTCCGCAAGCGTGAAGCGCAGCGCAAGGCTGCTTCAATGAATCCGATTCCGCAGGTGAGGCCGCTGTGAACCAGAAGTCAGGATTGATGTCTGCGTTGAACGCTTACTCCGACTGGGTCATTCCCGTCGGCGCGGTGGCCCTGGTCTTCGTGATGCTCGTGCCGCTGCCGAGCTTCGCTCTCGATCTGCTGCTGACGCTGAATATCACGGCGGCAGTTCTGGTGCTGCTTACCGCAATTCAAGTACTGCGTCCGGTGCAGTTTTCTGTCTTCCCCAGCCTCATCCTTCTGCTGACCCTGATGCGTCTGGCACTGGATGTAGCGAGCACCCGGCGGATTCTTCTGCACGGCAGCGAGGGCTCGGGGGCTGCGGGGAAGGTCATTGAGGCCTTCGGACAGTTTGTGGTCGGCGGCAACTACATCGTCGGCTTCGTTCTGTTTCTGGCGCTGATTGCGATTCAGTACCTCGTCGTCAGTCATGGCGCAGTGCGCACGGCAGAAGTCACGGCGCGCTTCACGCTGGACGCGATGCCCGGCAAGCAGATGGCGATCGACTCGGATCTGAATACCGGGCTGATCAACGCCGAACAGGCTCGCCAGCGCCGCGAGCAGGTTGCGAAAGAAGCGGAGTTCTGCGGCGCGATGGACGGCGCGGCGCGCTTCAGCCAGCGCGACTCGATGGCGACCATTCTGATTACGGCCATCAATATTGTTGCCGGATTTCTGATTGGCGTTTTCCAGCAGGGCGTCCCTTTCGCGGAAGCTCTGAAGACGTACACGATCCTTACTGTCGGTGACGGCCTGGTGGCGATCGTTCCGTCGCTGCTGGTTTCCGTAGCCGGCGGTATTGTGGTAACCCGCGCGGCATCCGATCACTCGCTCGGATCCGATATCGGAAAGCAGGTATTTAAGACGGCGCGGCCGCTGTGGATTGCTGGCGGCGTGCTGCTGGCGCTCGCGATCATTCCGGGCATGCCGAAGTTCTCCTTCATCGCGCTGGGCGGTCTCACCATGTTTGCGGCGTGGAAGATGAAGCCGGCGGCGAGCGAGCCCGCCGCCAAAGCAGCGGCTGCTGCCGGAGCCAAGCCAGGAACGCCCGGCGCTCCGGTTATCGATCCGATGGACGCGGTTTTGAAGCTGGACGAACTGATGCTGGAAGTCGGCGTCGGCCTGGTGCCGCTGGTCGATGCGAAGCAGGGCGGGCAGCTTCTGGCACGGGTGAAGTCGCTGCGGAAGAATCTGGCGCAGCAACTCGGTTTCCTGGTGCCTTCCATTCACATCACCGACAACCTTTCGCTGCGCGAACGGGAGTATGTGATTTATCTGCGCGGCGTGGAGATTGCGCGCTGGGAGCTGCGGCGCGACCGGCTGCTGGCGGTGAATTCCAATCCGAAGCCGGGCGATCTGCCGGGGCAGGAGACGCGCGAACCGGCATTTGACTCGCCGGCAAAGTGGATTACGCCCGACCTCCAGGCGCAGGCCATCGCGGCTGGCTATGCGGTCGTCGATCACACCTCGGCACTCTCGGCGCATCTGGCGGAATTGATTCGCCAGAACGCGCATGAGCTCCTGACCCGGTCGGAGACCAAGCGCCTCATCGACCGACTCGCGGATTCGCATCCGAAGCTCATCGAAGAGCTGATGCCGAAGCTCATGAGCCTGGGCGAGATTCAGAAGGTGCTGCAGCAGTTGCTGCGCGAGCAGGTTTCGATCCGCGATCTGGGCAGCATCCTCGAAACCCTCGTCGAGACGGCGGCAACCAACAAGAACCCCGTCATCCTGGTCGAGGCATGCCGCCATGCACTGGGCCGCGCGCTGATTCGTCCGCTCCTCGACGATCGCGGCCAGCTGAAGGTGGTGACGCTGGACAGCACCATCGAAGAGGAGTGCATGCGTACGGGAATGCAGAATGCACAGTCGTCGGGCAGCGCCCTTCAGATTTCTGTCGCCCGTAAAGTGCTCGATGGGCTGCGGGCGATGCTGGGCGATCAGTTTGCGGCAGCTCCTCCTGTTCTGTTGTGCGCTTCTCCGGGAAGGTTCTATCTGAGACGGCACCTGGAGCCGTTTATTCCGCGGGTGGTGGTGATTTCACCCTCCGAGATTCCGCCCATGACGCAGGTGATGTCGTTGGGGTCAGTGCGATGAAAGGGCTTGTGATGTCGATGTCGAGTGAGGTGCAACAGTGACGGCAGCGGAACTGGCGTACAGCAAAAGCGCGGCCGCCGGCGAAAATGCCGACGACCTGGTGATGCAGGAACTGCCGCAGGTGTATTACATTGCGCAGCGCATTCGCGAGCGACTTCCCCAGCACGTGGAACTGGAAGATCTGGTGAGCGCCGGGGTGATCGGCTTGCTGGAAGCCAATCGCAGCTTCGATCACAACCGCAATGCGCAGTTCAAGACCTTTGCCAAGTTCAGGATTCGCGGCGCAATTCTCGACAGCCTGCGCGAGATCGACACCGGTTCGCGCTCCTTGCGCAGGCGGGGCCGCGAGATCGCGGAGGCCACCTCGCGGCTTGAGTCCAGGCTAGGGCGGAAACCCGCGGACACAGAAATCGCCGAGGAGATGCAGATCGATCTGGAGTACCTGCGCCGGATTATGTCTCAGATCGATTCCCTGCACATTGGCGGACAACAGGTGATGGCCGTCAACGGTGATTCCGAAGCCATCGACGTTATTGAGTCGGCTCCGGCACTCGATGATCCGAACCCGTTCGATCTGTGTCTCGACGCAGAGATGAAGTCGCATCTTGCCGAGGCCATCGGCAAACTCAGCGAACGAGAGCAGCTCATTCTCTCTCTTTATTACCAGGAAGAACTCACGATGAAGGAAATTGCCAAAGTGGTTGGGGTGGCGCTGTCCCGCGTTTCGCAGATCCGGCAGGCCGCGGTCATCAAGCTGAGGGAGCATCTGGCCCATCTCGAGCCGAAGCCGCCCGCTGCACGCATCGCGATGAGGGGAGCTTTCCACCATGCCTGATCAGGAGACGAAAGATGCCGTTGTTGCAGAAAAGGCAGCAGCCGAGCGAAAACCGGAGAAGCAGAAGACAGTGGTGAACTGCAATTTCCGGAATGCCGGGCGGCTTTCGAACGAAAACACGCGAGCACTGAATGCGGTGCATGACGCCTTTGCACGGCGTCTGTCGATCGCGCTGGACAGCTGGCTGGGCACAGGAGTGGAGGTCAAACAGAAGGGGTTGAGTCAGCAACCCGTGAGCGAGCACATTGCCGGCGTTGCGCCCCTCACGTACATCGTCCCTTTCACGCTGAGCACGATTCAGAGCAGCATGATCGTGGAATGCGACATCAGCCTTGTCTTCGCCATGATCGAAGTACTGCTGGGCGGAACCGGCGCTCCGGGAAGCGGCGGCCGCGAGCTGTCCGAGATCGAGGAAGAGATCATGCAGGACGTGATGGCGCTGATTGCCCGTCAGGTGGAGAGCGTCTGGCGCTTTCCGAATCTGTCCCTGGCGCCCGGACGGCGCGTGAAGCCGTCCCTGATCCAGCAGTACTGCCAGGCCAACGAGCGTCTCGCGATCGCGAAGTTCGAGCTGGAACTGGGACCCGCAAATGGACATTTCCAGCTGGTTTTGCCGACGGCCTTTCTTGGTGTGCTGATGCAGCAGATCAAGCAGGATGAGCCGCAGAAGAAGAGCAGTGTCCGGTATTTTCCTCGGCCGAGCCTGCGCGAACGCATTCTCGACTGCGATATCGAGGTTGCGGCGGAGTTGCCGGGCCTCAGAGTTGCGGTGCGCGACAGAT
>JBKICP010000356.1:0-9694 GCA_046567085.1 Acidobacteriota bacterium | reverse complement strand
GTCTCCTGAGTCGCAGAGTCTTCGCAAACCCAGCTTCCCAGTTCTCGGTCAGATGGACAACCTATTGAAACCTCACATCTAGCGTACCCACTCGACGGTCTGCGGATGGTATTCAGGAAAAACCTATGGATAAAGTGGCAGGACTGAAAGAGATTCTGGAGCAGGACCCGACGAACGCCTTTGCGCGCTACGGTCTGGCGATGGAGTATTCCGGCCGGGGTGAGACCGAGGCCGCTCTGTCGGAGTTTGCGCGGTTACTGGCCGATCATCCCGATTACACCGCCGGCTACTTTATGTCCGCTCAGACGCTGGCCAAAGCGGGACGCGACGCCGAGGCCAAGCAGAAGCTCGTCGATGGACTCGGATGTGCGCGGCGGACGGGGAATACGCATGCGGCCAGTGAGATGCAGGCGATGCTCGACGAGATGGAGATGCCGGAATAGGCGAGCGGACAGCGCACAGCGGACAGCGAGAAGGGAGACGGGCGAAAGGTTGAGTCTTCGATCGCCGCAATTGACGGGCGCATCATCCGCAGCGTCCGGCAAAAGCGCACGTCAGGTTCAGGAAGAAAGTTCGCCGGCGCCCGCGTTGTGCAAGACGGGGACGCGGGACGCGAGCATAATGTCATGATCATGAGAATTCCCCTGTTCCCCCTCAACATGGTTTTGTTCCCGGGAGCGGCGCTGCCGCTGCATATTTTTGAAGAACGCTATCGAGAGATGGTGGGCGAATGCCTCGCGGAGAAGAAGGCCTTCGGGGTGGTGCGCGCCGACGGCGAACAGATGTCCATCGTCGGATGCACGGCGAAAATCGTCCGCATCGTTCAACGTTACGATGACGGCCGCATGGATATCCTCTGCGAAGGCGAGAGCCGGTTCGAGATTGAGGGGCTCGACGAGTCGCGCGGGTTTCTGCAGGCGGATGTGGAGTTCTTCGAAGACAACGGGGCGGGTTCGACGCGCGATGATCGCCAGGACTGCGCGGCTCTGCATTTTGCGACGCTGCACATGGCCGGCATCGATACTCCGGCGATCCATCTCGATTTGAATGCGCCGGTAGCGTTTCAGCTGGCCGATGCGCTGCCCTCGGATCTGGGATTTAAGCAGCAACTGCTGGCCAGCCGGTCGGATGCAGATCGGACCAGGAAGCTGCGGGACTTCTACACCGAGATGCTGCCGCGGCTGAGCGCAGAAGAGGCAAAAGGCCAGGCAGGGCCGTCCAGCTTCCCCATACACTAGAGGCAGCGTGCGACATAGGGCGCGCCTCAGGCGTCCAACATAGAACGGCACCAAACGACGACCAGCAGACCGGGACAGGAGTATCGATGGCGACTCGACAGAGCACGACCGGAACCATGGAGCATCCGCGCACGGCGCATCTGCCGCAAACGCTGGGCGAGCTGCGCGCGAGTGCGGAGTACACCGAGACTCGCCTGCGCACGCGCACGGTCAAGGACGAGCTGCGCGAGAACCTGATCTGCCGGCTCAAAGCGAAGCAGCCGGTTTTTCCGGGGATCATCGGATACGAAGACACGGTGGTGCCGCAGATTGTGAATGCCGTCCTGTCGCGGCAGAACTTTATTCTGCTCGGATTGCGCGGACAGGCGAAGAGCCGCATCCTGCGTTCGCTGACGGCCCTGCTGGACGAGCACGCGCCGTACGTGGCGGGTTGCGAGATTCGCGACAATCCCTATGCGCCGCTGTGCCGCCGCTGCCGCGACCTGAGCGTGGAGCGCGGCGATGCAACGCCGCTGGGGTGGATGACGCGCGACGAGCGCTATGTGGAGAAGCTGGCGACGCCGGATGTGACGGTGGCGGATCTGATTGGCGATCTCGACCCGATCAAAGCCGCGAAAGGCGGCCACGATCTGGCGAGCGAGATGACGATGCACTACGGGCTGCTGCCGCGCGCCAACCGCGGCATCTTCGCGGTGAACGAGCTGCCGGACCTGGCGGGGAAGATTCAGGTGGCGCTGTTCAACATCATGCAGGAAGGCGACGTGCAGATTAAGGGCTATCCGGTGCGGCTGGAGCTGGATGTGGCGCTGGTGTTCAGCGCGAATCCTGAGGACTACACTGCGCGGGGCAAGATTGTGACGCCGCTCAAGGATCGCATCGGCTCAGAGATTCGCACCCATTATCCGGAGACGCTGGAAGAGGGGATCGCGATCACCGCGCAGGAAGCATGGACGGAGCGCGAATCGAGCGACGCGACGGTTCCGCAGTACCTGCGCGAGGTGATCGAACAGGTGGCGTTCACGGCGCGTGAAGACAAGAAAGTCGACAAGCGCAGCGGTGTGAGCCAGCGGTTGCCGATTTCGACTCTGGAGCTCGCGGTGAGCAATGCCGAGCGGCGGGCACTGATCCATGGAGAGACGCGCGTCGTGCCGCGGGTGGGCGACCTGTACACCGCGCTGCCGGGGATCACGGGCAAGCTGGAGCTGGAATACGAAGGCGAGATGAAGGGCGCCGATACGGTGGTGCGCGATATCGTCCGCGGTGCCATCGGCAAGATATTCGATCGCTACTTTGCGGATGTGAACACGCAGCAGATCGAGCAGTGGTTCAACCTGGGCGGGTCAGTGAAGATTTCCGACGCGCAGGCTGCGAAGGCGACTCTGGAGGAACTGAAGCAGATTCAGGGACTGATGGAGAAGCTGGCTCCCCTGGGCGTGAAGGCAAGTGACGGGGCGGAGTTTGTAACAGCCGCTGCGGAATTTCTGCTGGAAGGGATGTGTGCACACCGGCGGATCAGCCGCAACGAGGAGCGCAGCTTCAGCGCGCAGAAAAAGGGAGCGGAGCGGCCGGAGCGAGTCGAAAGAGCCGATCCGGAGCGCGAGTATGAGCAGTGGCAGACGCGTCGATCGCGGAGAGGAAGTTTTAACTAGAACCGCCTATAGCCGGTGACCAGAAGTAAGCGTTGTTCGCTACTGGCCACAGGCTACAGGCTACCGGCTCCTCTATGAAAAGCGTTCGGTACACGAAGTTCACGGGCGATCTGGCGAGCGAGATGAGCATGGAGGACTTGCTCAAGGCTCTCTCCGATTATCTGCTGGACTCTGGATTTCAGAATCCGTTTGCAGAGTTTCAGGACCTCGATCAGACGATGGAGGACCTGCGCGAAGCGCTGCGCCATGCGCTCGAACAGGGAGATGCTTTCGACGAAAGCATGCAGCAGAAGATCGATCAGATGGCCGCCGAGGGCAAGCTCGATGAGCTGATCGACAAGCTGATCAACCGGCTGGAGCAGGAGAACTATATCTCCACGACCTCGCCGCAGCAGCAGGGACAGGTGACGCAACAGGCTGGGCAGACGGGACAGGCGCAGGACGCGCGCTTCGAGGTGACGGACAAGAGCCTCGATTTTCTGGGATACAAGACGCTGCGCGATCTGCTGGGGTCGCTGGGCAAGGCGAACTTCGGACGTCACGACACGCGGCACTGGGCGACCGGCGTGGAGACGAGCGGCGGATCGCAGCCCTATGAGTTTGGCGACACGCTCAATCTCGATGTGACGGCAACGCTGAAATCGGCGATTGCGCGCGAGGGGCTGACTCTGCCGCTGAATCTGGAGTACAGCGATCTGCAGGTCCACCAGTCCGAATACCAAAGCTCATGCGCGACGGTGGTGATGCTCGACTGTTCGCACTCGATGATCCTCTACGGCGAGGACCGCTTCACACCGGCGAAGAAGGTGGCGATGGCGATGGCGCATCTGATCCGGACACAGTATCCGGGCGATACGCTGTCTCTGGTGCTCTTCCACGATTCGGCCGAGGAGATGCCGGTTTCGCAGCTGGCGCGGGTGAAGGTGGGGCCTTATTACACGAACACGCGCGAGGGGCTGCGGCTGTCGCAGCGGATCTTGTCACGGCAGCGCAAGGATATGAAACAGATCGTGATGATCACCGACGGAAAACCGTCGGCTCTGACGCTGCCCGACGGGCAGATTTACAAGAATGCGTTCGGGCTCGATCCACTGGTGGTGAGCGAGACGCTGGAAGAAGTATCCCGCTGCAAGCGGCAGAACATCATGATCAACACCTTCATGCTGGCGTCGGATTTTGGGCTCGTGCAGTTTGTGCAGAAGGTCTCGCAGATGTGCAAGGGAAAGGCATACTTCACGACGCCGGAGACCCTGGGCGAATATCTGCTGATGGACTTTATGCAGCGCCGGATGAAGACGATCCACTAAGCCAGCCGGTAGCCAGCAGCAAGGGCCCGTCAGGCTGCCCCTTCCCCCTCAGCGATCAGCCTTTGCAGCGACATATCGTACGTGGTAACCGCGGGGAGAAGCGTGGAAGCCGGCGTCTTCGAGGAAGCGGGCGACGAAGTGCTGGTATGCCGGCTGGCCTCCGATAGCGTCGATGAGCAGGCCGCCGTGGTGGCGCGTTTCCGGATTTTGTAACAATTCCTGCGCAAAATGGGCCAGAAACTGAGCAAGGTCGCGGGCTGCGGCAGCGCGTTCGGGCTCGGCGGACGCGTCTTCTGGCGGCAGGAAGACCTGAATGGCAGGGTTATTGCGGCGCAGGTAGGCAACCAGGTCACCGTTGCGCAGGATCACGCTGGCTCCCACCGAGCGAGTCAGGGCGGTCACATTCTCAGAGGCGGTGGAGTCAGGCTCTCGCCAGCGCAAAATACTGCCCCAGGGGTTGGCGGGGTCGGTGGCGGCAAGGAGGATCATCTCGGGCTCGCCGGGTGCCGAGGTGCGCAGCGAGCGGAGGAGGTCGACGGCAGCAGGCTGGGCGAACTGGGCGCCTCCGAGTCCGGCGACGAAGTAGCCACGGCGGACGCGGCCCTGGGCCTCAAAGGCTTTCAACACTTCGTAGACGGCGGAGAATCCGCCGGTCACATTTTCCTGGGCGACGGTTTCGCGGGTGACTATGCCGTAGCGCTGCAGAAGTTGTCGCGCAATGGCGTGAGCCCACTCTGTTTGCTGCGCGGGGGTTGTACGTTCGGGATGGAGCACGAGGGACCACCGGCCCTGCGCAGCCGGGGGCATGGTGCGGCGCGAGCGGAAGGCCGGCTGGTTGTGGACGCGTTTGCTGGAGCGTGAGGTCTCCGGCCTGGCGATGAAGGCGCGCAGAGCGTGCAGCGTGTCGTTGGTGACGAGGCCGCGCCAGACCAGCGACCAGAGGGTGTCGACGGTCTCGCCAGGATAGCCACCGCCGACCGCGTCGTGCAGATCGGAAAAGAAGGTCGCGCCCGAATTGCTAAGAAATTCGATGATCGCGTCTTCGCGTGGCGAAAGCGGCTCGGTCGGGACGCTTTGCGGTAGCAGGAGCGATGCAATGCGGTCGGGGAGGTAGAAGGCGATGCGGCCATCGTGTTCGCCGATGGGATCGACGCCGCACCATACGATTTCGCCGGCCGCGATCAGCGTGTCGAGATCCGCGGGCGAGTAGCGGGCGATGCGGGCAGGCAGAATCTGCGATTCAAGGAGAGAAGCAGGCAGCGGGGCGCCCTGGAGCGCGTCGATGGTATCGAGCAGGGCGTCGAGGCCGCGGCGCCGCGCCAGCACGCCCTGCCAGTGGGTTTCGAAGCGGGCAAAGAGACACGGCTCGGCGGGCTCAATCTCTTTGCGTAACCGCGACAGTGACTTGTTGCGGATGAGGCGCAGCGATTCGGCGTCGCAGTATTCACGCCCCGCAGACTGAGGGCGAAATCCGCCTTCGAGCACGCGGCCGTCGTGGACCAGGGTGCGGAGTGCAGCTTCGATCGGGGCTGGGTCGAGTCCATAGCGAGCGGTGACTTCGCGGAGGGTGAAGGGGCCATGGGTGCGGGCATAGCGGCGAACCAACTCGAGGACCGGCGCAGCGACCGAGGCCAGGAGAGCTTTTGGCAAACCGTCGGGAAGCCTCAGGGCGAGAGCGTCGCGATAACGGGCGGCCTCTTCGACCGCGATGTGGCGGGCCTGGCCGGCAATTTTGACCGGCACGATACGGCGGGCGGTGACGAGGGCGTTGATCGACTTGAGGAGGCCCGGCTCGGCGACGCGCTGGGCAATCTCATCGCGAGACAGATCGCCGAGGCGGAGCAGGAGATCGTGCAGGCCATCCGGCGTGCGAACCCGCTGGTTTTCGCCGAGGAGCTGAAGGGACGCTTCCACTTCGGAGAGCGCGACAGGATCGAGGAGCTCGCGCAGGTCGGCTTCGCCCAGAAGATCGGCAAGGAGGGACTGATCGATGGAGAGTGCGGCGGCGCGGCGTTCGGCCAGCGGAGCGTCGCCATCATAGATGAAATTGCCAGTGTATCCAAAGAGCAGGGACGCCGCGAAGGGCGAGGGCTTCGGCGTGTCGACAACGTGGACCTGGATTTCGCGCTCGTCGATGGAGCGCAGAACATCCGTAAGTGCCGGCATGTCGAAGGAGTCGCGGAGGCACTCGCGGTGGGCTTCGAGAATCATGGGAAAGTCGGGATAACGGCAGGCGACGGAGAGCAGATCGGCGGCGCGTTTGCGCTGCTGCCAGAGCGGCGCACGCATCAGGGCGCGGCGGCGGGGCAGGAGCAGGGCGCGCGCAGACGCTTCGCGGAACTTGGCCGCAAAGAGCGCGGTGGCGCCGAGCTGGCGGACGACGAGTTCCTGGGCGCGATCAGGTTTAGGCAGGAGCAGCGCGGGGTCGGGCGGCGCGTCCACATCCGGAAAGCGCAGAACGAAGCCGTCGTCGGTGGACATGGATTCGACGTGCGGGCCGCCGGCAGCGAGGATTTGCGCAGCGGCGGCCATCGCCCAGGGCGTGTGGATGCGATTGCCGAAGGGCGTGAGGACGCAGACGCGCCAGTCGCCGAGTTCGTCGCGGATGCGCTCGACGACGATGGTGCGGTCGTCGGGGACGAGCGTGGTGGCGGCTTGCTGGTCGGTGAGGAGCTGAAGGAGGTTTTCTGCGGCCTGGGCGTCGAGGTCGTGCTCCCGCACGAGGCGGCTGATGGCGGCGTTCGGCGGAAGAGCACGGATCTCACGAACCAGCGCGCCGATGCGGCGGCCGAATTCCAGTGGGCGGCCGGCCTGGTCGCCATGCCAGAAGGGGAGCTTGCCGGGTTGACCGGGCGCAGGAGAAACGAGCACGCGGTCGTGAGAGATTTCGTCAATCCGCCAGGTGGAGGCGCCAAGTGCGAAGACTTCGCCGACGCGCGATTCGAAGACCATCTCTTCGTCCAGTTCGCCGACGCGGACGGGCTTCTTGTGTTCTCCACTGAGGAAGACGCCGTACAGGCCGCGGTCGGGAATGGTGCCGGCATTGAGGATGGCAAGGCTCCTGGCGCCTTCGCGAGGCGTCAGCGTGTTGGTGTCTCGGTCCCGGGTGATGCGGGGGCGGAGCTCGGCGAATTCATCCGAAGGGTACTTGCCGGAGAGAAGATCGAGGACGCTGTCGAACGTTGTGCGCTGCAGCGTGGTGAAAGGCGCAGCGTGGCGGACCAGGTTGTAGAGGTCGTCGGCGGAGACGATGGGTTCGCGTGGAGGCTGACCTTTCAAGCGTGGCTCAGCGAGCGCGGGTGGATGAGCGACGGTGGCCACGATCTGCTGTGCGAGGACATCCAGAGGATTGCGGAGGACGGAGGTGGCTTCGACGTGGCCTTCGTGCATCGCGCGCGTCACAGCGGAGCAGGCAATGAGGTCGGCGCGGTACTTGGGGAAGATGATGCCTTCGCTGACGACACCAACTTTGTGACCGGCGCGGCCGATGCGCTGCATACCGGCGGCAACCGACGGGGGAGACTCAATCTGGATGACGAGATCGATGGCGCCCATGTCGATGCCGAGCTCCAGCGACGACGTCGCAACCACGGCGCGAATCTGGCCGCTCTTGAGCTGGGTTTCGATTTCGGCGCGTTGCGCGGCGGCGAGCGAGCCGTGATGAGCGCGGGCGAGGGGTTCCTGCGCGAGATCGTTGATGAGACCGGCGAGGCGTTCGGCGGTGCGGCGGTTGTTGACGAAGATAAGCGTGGACCGGCGGCGGCGAATGATCGCGAGCAGGCGCGGCGGGATGGTGGTCCAGATCGACGCGCGTTTCGCGGGTGAGCCTGGAGGGCGGGAAGGATCGGGCTCGGGAATCTGCAGATCCTCGACCGCAACCTCCACTTTGAGCTGGAGATGCTTGGGACCCGCCGCATCGATGATGGTGACGGGTCGGCCGTTGAGGCTCCCCTCTTCTCCAACTCCCCGGTCGCTTCCGCCGAGGAAGCGGGCGACCTCTTCGAGCGGGCGCTGCGTGGCGGAGAGTCCGATGCGCTGGAGGGGCCGCGCGGTGATCGCTTCGAGGCGTTCCAGGGTGAGGGCAAGATGGGCTCCGCGCTTGGTCGGAACAAGGGCGTGAATTTCGTCAACGATGACGGTGTCGACGGTGCGCAGCGCCGCGGCGGATTCGGAAGTGAGGAGGAGGTAGAGGGACTCGGGTGTGGTGATCAGGATGTCCGCGGGGTGGCGGCGGAAGCGGGCGCGCTCGGCTTGCGGCGTGTCGCCGGTGCGGACCGCGATCTCCGGCAGACGGAAAGGAACCCCGGCGCGGCGGGCAAGAGGGGCGATCTGCTGCAGAGGCGTACGGAGGTTGCGTTCCACGTCGACAGCAAGAGCCTTCAGCGGACTGATGTAAACCACGTGGGCTTCGCCTGCGGCGGCCTTTTCGCTGATTTCTGCCGGAGGGGAGTGGAACATCAGGCGGTCGAGACAGGAGAGGAAGGCGGCCAGAGTCTTCCCCGTTCCGGTGGGAGCGAGGATCAGGGTCGATTCGCCGCGCGCGATCGCGGGCCAGCCGAGGCGCTGCGGGGCTGTGGGTTCGCCGAGCGTGGAGCGGAACCAATCCCGCGTCACGGGATGGAAGAGGGCCAGAGGGTCCATCTGAAGTGAGGATAATCCTGGCGGCAGCCGAGCTCGCTGCCAGCTGCCGGCCCAGGCTATCCGGCTAACGGATGGGTTTATACCAGACGGTTTTCGGAGTCAGCATGGTTTGCCAGTGCGAGTCCATGCGCGGCTGTTCGCTGAGGCCGAGGAAGAGCACACCGTCGGACGGCAGAGCGCGGTGCATCGTGAGCAGCACCTGGCGGCGTGTCTCCTGATTGAAATAGATCATCACGTTGCGCAGGAAGATGACGTCGAAGCTTTCCGCCAGTCCGCCTGGCTGGCAGAGATTGCGCTGCTGAAAGCGGCAAAGACGCTTCAGGTCAGGATGGACCTCCCACTCGTCGCCGGTGCGCACGAAATACTTCACCAGCAGACGCGCCGGCAGGCCGCGATTGATCTCAATGCGTTGGTAGCGGCCGGCAGAGGAGCGCTCGACCATCTCGGCGGAGAGATCGGTGCCGAGAATCTCGACCCTCCATCCGGCGAGGGCGGGAAAGTGCTCGCGCAGGAGGATGGCGATGGAGTAAGCCTCCTGTCCGGAGGAACTGGCCGCAGACCAGAAACGAAGCGTCCGGGTCTGCCGGCGGTTTTCGATGAGGGTGGGGAGCAGCGTTTCGCGCAGGTAGTCGAACGTTGCTGTATCGCGAAAGAAGCTGGTCTCGTTGATGGTCATCGCCTCGGCGACCGAGCGCTCGAGGGTGGCTCCTGTACCCGAGCGAAGAGCAGAGACGAGTTGGGTCAGCGAGGTGAATCCGCGGGTGCGGAGAACTCCCTGGAGGCGAGACTCGAAGAGGTAATCGCGCGAGGGGTCGACGTGATTGCCGGAATTGCGCATCACAACGGTACGCAGGTATTC
>JBKICP010000355.1:0-40487 GCA_046567085.1 Acidobacteriota bacterium | reverse complement strand
CTGCGGGGTTTGCAGAGAGAAACGCCGCCTGGCAGAAATCCGCGCGTAGCGAAGAAGACGTCAGTACTCAGCCAGCGCGGCACGACCGGTTTGCTCCTCCCGGTAATTGATCGCATCGCTCCGTGAAAGTAGTGTCGGACTACTTGCGCCGCTGAGACATAGTACTTTCGCTCACCCGAAGGGGTTCGCAAGGCACCAGCGGCGAACAAGATTCCCGTTTCCGGAGGGACAAGCACGACCTGTGGTACCAGCTCACGACTACCCTGGAAGGCTGAGGCTGCCGCTCATGAGCAGCTACGCCTTCTTCCTCCCCCAACTCCGCGAAGCTCAGGGCATCAGGAATTCGCGGACGGCACAACTCTGGAGAAATGACTGATGTACCTTCGAATTTTTCTTAAGGTGTGTGAGAACTGTGGAGTGCTGTGGCTCCGCGCTCAGGATTGTCAGGAGATCTATTGCTCGGGCTGCGCTCGAAAGCTGCGCGCCCTGCCACCGGTGCAACCGACGCGGCGCCCCGGGCGACGGGGACGCAACCGACGCTGCATATCGGTGCATGGAGGCAGAGCATGAGCGCAATCTTCGCGATGCCATTCGTGGTCGAGAGTGCAAAGGCCGTCGCTGAGGAAGGCTTACCTCATGCGAGGCCGAAGCCGATCGCCGGCCTGGCGTTCTACCGCAAGCACACGCTGGCACTTCTGCGGCGCTACCTGCAGTTATCGATCGAACTGGGGCGGGCACCGTCGGCGCTGGGAAGAATTGTGCTGCGGGGACAAGTCTCCAGTTATCGGCTTCGGACGTTCGAGGATGGCCTGATCTTTGTGCTGGATGTGGAGAAATGCATTCGGCAGTTGGACAAGGCGTCGCACAAGGTGATCGTCCATGTCGCGCTGGAAGAGTACTCGGTGATGCAGGCTGTGATTCTGACGGGACACAGTGCGCGATCGGTGTCGCGAATTTACGGAGATGCACTGGATCGACTCACCGACCTTTGAACCCGTGGAGATCCCCTGCCGAAACTCACCCTCCGGCACCTGCTTTCCTCGTTGTCCTGTTTTCCGCACCCGGGTTTTCTAAAACCTGCACCCTCGCTCCCGCCGCTCCAGGATCAGCTACATGGGCGCTAACGGGATTGCGCCCGCTTATTCGTCGGTGAGCAATCTCGCCGGCTGCGGGCAGTATGTTCAGCAGCGCGTGGCGGCGAGACAGACGGCATTCGATTCGGCAGGCAATAACTCGTCGAACACAAACTATGGCTCCGGCCAGGCTGGACTGACCCCGAAGGTCTTTGTGACACCTCTGAGCACGCAGGCGAACGAGGGCGGGGTGGAAGTGGAGAACTTCGCCGGTGGGCAGGGCGACACGTTCTACAGCGGCTTCGGCGGCCAGCCATCGAACTTCGCCGTGATGGCAGACGGAACGGTGCGACACACGGGGCTGCAAAGCAGCGTGGTGTCGGCAACCTCGTCGATGACGCTGAACAAAGCGAATCATATCGTTCTGGCAAGCGCGTCGAGCGGCAGTTTCACGCTGACGCTGCCGAGCTGTTCCGCGGCCATGCCGGACGGGTTGAAGCCCACGGGGATGGAGTTCACCATCGTCAAGACCGATGCGAGCGGCAACGCGGTCCAGCTGGCGGCGCCGAACGGCGAGACGATCAATGTGCTGGGGACGGCTGCCGGCAGTTACTCGCTCTCCGCGGCAGGGGGAGTGACGCTGGCCTGCGGTCCGGATTCGAACTATTACAGCACAGAGCAGATGGCGGCCCAGGGGAACGCGGCAACGGCGAACGCTCTGGCGGCGACGCCCACACAATGTCCGGCGGGATCGTACGCCACGGGCATCGGGGCGAACGGGAACGCGAACTGTGCGCAGGCGTGGCGTTCCACATGGTACGGCACCTTCGGGGGAACCTTCGGCTCCTCCACGAATAATTCGCTGGGAGCGATCTGGTCGCCGAGCATGGCCATCAGCATGACGCGGCTCGACATCGCAGTGGGTACGGCGCCCGCCGGGTACAGCATCTATCCGGTGATCGGTATCTACGACGGCACGGCCGCAACCTGGTTGAAAACCGTCACGCTGGCGCCGGGAACGTACAGCTACCGCAATGCAGTCAGCGGGGTCGCGATCGCTGCGGGGCACAACCTGTCGATGGGGGTGCAGACTGCCGGCACAGGATGCGCGACGAACCCGGGCTCGGCGCAGCTCACGATGGAATACGCCATGAATCAGTGAGCCGGGCCCACGATGCAATTCGAGTGGGGTGCTGCCGACCGGCCGGAGCTGGTCCGTCTGGGAGAAGTTCTCGACGTGCCCGATCCGGCGATTCGAGCCAGCCACGCAGGTTCGCTGGCGGCTCAGCTGCTGCGCGTGCGAAGCCGCACAGGAATAACCGTTCCTTTGGCGGCGAACCGCGCGCAGCGAGAGTTCGAAGACAAACGAGGGAGAGGGAACATCATTTTGAAGGCCCGCCAGCTGGGCATGACGACGTGGGTGGCGGGCCAGTTCTTTCTGAAGACAATCACCCATCCGGGCACGCTGACGGTCCAGGTGGCGCATACGCAGGAGGCGGCGGAGTCGATCTTTCGCATCGTGCATCGCTTTCTGCGCCTGCTGCCGCCGTCGTTGTGCCTGGGGGCGCTGAAGACCTCGCAGGTGAACGCGCGGCAGATTCTCTTTCCGGGGATGGATTCGGAGTACCGCGTTGAGACGGCGGGCGCGCCGAACGCCGGTCGGGGACTGACGATCACCAACCTGCACTGCTCGGAGGTGGCGCGCTGGCCGGGCGATCCGGCAGAGACGCTGCAGGGACTGCGCGCAGCGCTGGCGCCGGGCGGGGAACTGGTGCTGGAGTCCACGCCGATGGGAGCCTCGGGATGTTTCTGGAAGGAGTGGCAGGAAGCGGAATCCAGCGGTCTGGTCCGCCACTTTTTTCCCTGGTGGGTGGAGGACGCGTATCAGGCCTCCACCCCAGGCAGCCGTTCGCTGAACGAGGCGGAGACGAGGCTGATGGGGGAGAGCGGACTGAGCACGGAGCAGATCGGATACCGGCGGCAGTTGCAGGGAAGCTTTCGCGGCCTGGCCAGGCAGGAGTACGCCGAGGATGCGATGGAGTGCTTTCTGACCAGCGGCGAGTGCGTCTTCGACACGGGGGCCATCGATGCCCGGCTGCGGGAGCTGCCGGGGCCCGTGCGGGAGCAGGCGGACGGATTGCAGGTCTGGCTCGAGCCGACGCAGGAACGGGAGTATCTGGTGGCGGCGGACCCGGCGGGCGGCGGGACGGAGGGGGACTATTCGGTGGCGCAGGTGATCGACCTGCAGCTGGGGCTGCAATGTGCCGAACTGCAGACCCGGCTGCCGCCGCTGGAACTGGCGCGGGAACTGGCGCGGCTGGCGCGAAAATACAACAACGCTCTGCTGGTGGTGGAGCGGAACAATCATGGCTCCGGCGTGCTGGCCTACCTGAAAAGTGTCTGCCGGTATGAGCGGCTGCACGAAACGGGAGGGGAGGATGGATGGGTGACAACGTCGGTGACGAGGCCGCAGATTCTGGGAAGCCTGGGCTCGGCTCTGGTGGAGTCGCCGCAGATCTTTGCGAGCGAAAGGCTGCTGCGGGAGTGCCGGAGCTTCATTCGGCACCGCAATGGCCGGGCCGAAGCCCAGCCGGGAGAACATGACGACTGTGTGATGGCGATGGCGATCGCCCTGGCGGTCCGCGATGAACGGCTCACGGGCCGCAGATTGCATTAGCATGAGGAATCCGGAGGAGCGGTGACGGTCCTGGTCATTCAGCAGATCCGCAAAATGAGAGGCGGCGCGCAGAGCCATCTCATGCTGGGAGCGGACGGGAACGCATGGGTGGTGAAGTTCCAGAACAATCCCCAGCATCTGCGCGTGCTGCCGAACGAGCTGCTGGGGACGCGGCTGGGTGGGCTCCTCGGACTGACCGTGCCGCCGTGCGACGTCGTCGAAGTCACGCCGTGGCTGATCGAGCAGACGAGCGAGCTGGAGATGGACCTGGGAGAGCGGCGGGAACGATGCATGGCGGGACTGCACTTCGGCTCCCAGCTGGTGGGCGGGTTGATGCCGGGGCGTGTGGCGGACTACCTGCCGGAGGAGCAGCTGGTCGAGGTGAAGAACCTGCACGAATTTGCCGGAGCGCTGGTGCTGGACAAGTGGACGTGCAATTCCAATGGGAGGCAGGCGCTGTTCCATCGCAAAGGGCGGGAGAAGAAGTACCGGGCTGCCTTCATCGATCAGGGCTTCTGCTTCAACGCCGGGGAGTGGCGATTCGAAGACGCACCGCTGCGGGGAGTCTATGCGCGCAACCTGGTCTATCAGGACGTGACGGGCTGGGAGAGCTTCGAACCCTGGCTGAGCACCATGGAACAGCTGGATCCGCAGCGGATCTGGGAGATTGCCGAGGCGGTACCGCCGGAGTGGTACCAGGGCCAGGCGGAGGTTCTGGAGCAGCTGGTGGAGAAGCTGGTCGAGCGCCGCTCGCGGGTGCGGGACCTGATCACGGAGTTTCGGGAATCGTCGCGCCAGCCGTTTCCAAAGTGGGAGCGGAAAGAAAAAGGCCGGGAAGCAGGGCGGTTGGTAAAGGTCGAGTGGGACGATAGCCTGGATGACAGGATTTCCGGAAGGGTGATGTGAACGAGCGGCTCCAGTGCGAATTCTCGCTGGTCCGGTATGTGCCGGATCCGGTGAAGAACGAGTTCGTGAATATTGGCGTGATGCTGCGCGAAGCGGCGAATCCCGCAGCGGCCGTGGTGCGCTTCACGCGCGACTGGGGCCGGGTGCGGTGCCTCGATCCGGACGCGGATCTGGCCATGCTGGAGGCGATGGAGGGGGAGATGCGGCAACGGCTGCAGGATCCGGGAAAGGAGGCCGTGCCGCTGATGAAAACCATCGAGGACTCGTTCTCCCATCAGATCCAGATGACGGCGCCGAAGGCCTGCCTGGCGGAGAACGTAGCCGCAGAGATGGAGCAGCTGATGCAGCTGTACGTCGAACCGCGCCGGGAAAAAGCGCGGCAGGCTGCGAGCGGACGGCAGGCAATCGCGCGGAGCATGCGGATGCACTTTGAGCACGCGCGGGTGTGGGATCTGATGCGGAAGCGGATTGCGGCATCGGCGTACACGCGGGCTGGCGACCCGCTGAAGATCGACTGCGGCTATCGGCCGAACGGGACGGTTCGCATGTTCCATGCGGTTTCGCTGCTGGGCGATGTGGAACTGGCGAAGGTGCTGGCGTTCAGCGCTCCGGCGCTGCGAGCCGGCGTGACGCGCGTGGAGAACGCCGCGCTGGAGCTGACGGCGATTGTGGAGCCGCTGCGCAATGGGCACGGCGAGGTGACGGTCCCGGAGGACGATGTCGAGCAGTACCGCTTCGGGGTGGAGACCATGGAAGCGGAGCAGATTCGCGTGCTCACGGTGAACGATCTCGAGCGCGTGGCGGAGACGGCAAAGCGGGAGTTGCGGGTCTAAAGGCCGGACGCAGAGCACGGGTCACTGGATTCAGGGGCATGGCACTACGCCATGCCCTTTCTATTTGGCGAAAGAAGGGAAGGAGCAAAGACAACGTGAGGATCAAAGAGCATTGGAAACAGGCGCTGGCGCTGCTGGGAGCCGGACGCAGGGAGGAAACAGCGCAGCGAAAAACGGTGGCTCTGCCTTCGGTGCTCGCGCCGTATGCCTTCCCGGCAAAAGCGCTGCCCAAGCCCACGCCGGTGAACCTGCGCCGGTTTGCAGAGACGCCGGTGGTGCGGCGCGCCATCAACCTGATCAAGGATCGCGTCGCCGCGATGGATTGGCAGGTACGGCTGAAACGCGATCAGGATGCGGAGAAGGTCGCCTGGGCGGCGAAGAGAACGCGGATTCTGCGGCGGTCGCTGGAATTCCCCAACCCCTCGGACTCGTTCCGCACGCTGCTGGAACAGACGATCGAGGACGCCCTGGTGGGTGGGTTCGGCGCGATCGAAATGGAGTTGACCGGCGATGCCGAGAACCCCTTTGAGCTGTGGCCGGTGGACGGGGCGACGATCCGGATCGATCCGAAGTGGGATGGCCGTCCGGAGTCGGTGCGCTTTGCTCAGGCAACCGGCCTGGCCGGAACCGACGCGGTGGTTCCGCTGCAGGACAACCAGCTCATGTATGTGCGCATGAACCCGCGCAGCTACACGCCGTTCGGTCTGGGTCCGCTGGAAGTGGCGTTTGAAACGGTGAATGCGTTTCTGAGTGCACATCGCTTTGCCGGAAAGCTGGCCAGCAACGCGGTGGTGCAGTACGCGCTGTGGCTGAACGAAGCGACTCCGGCACAGCACGAGCGGCTGATCCGCTGGTGGCAGGACGAGATCGAGGGCACCGGCCGCGTGCCGCTGCTGAGCACGGAACAGAAGCCGGAGGTGCTGCGCTTTGCCGCCGGCACCGACGCCGATCTGCGCCTGACCTGGCAGGAGTTTCTGATCCGGATGATCGCGAACGCCTTCTCTCTGCCGCCGGTGCTGCTGGGGCTGGAGCAGGACGTGAACCGATCCACGGCGGCAGAACTGCTGGATGAGGCCTTCCACAGCGCCATCGTGCCTCTGGCGCGGCTGATTGCCGAGCACCTGACCCGGGATCTGTTTGCCAAACGGCTGGGCTGGCCGGAGTTTGAGTTCGTCTTCAACGACCTCGACGCCACCGACGAGATGCAGGAGGTGCAGATGCAAACCGCGCTGCTGGCGGCCGGCGTTCTGACAGTAAACGAAGTTCGGGCGATGCGGGGCCTGGCGCCCCTGCCTGCCGGAGAGGCGACGATCGCCGCAAAGAAGGAGGAACACGTCACAACCACGGTTACAGATCGGGAAGTCCAGGGAGGAGAGGAAAAGGCATGAGACTACAGGCGATGGCCGTCCGGCTGCCGGAGGTTGCGGACCATCCGAATCGCGCGCCCTTTGCGGGCGTGTTGACGCTGGTGGACGAGCCAAGCACCAAACCGCCCTCGGGAGCCCGCGGACATCGGGTGATCCTGACGCGCGCCGCCGCAGTGGCGGCGCTGCCTTCTCTGCTGGGAATGGCGGTGGATTACGTTCCGTCCTGGGATGGGCACGATGCGCGGCGCAAGTGCGGGATCATCACCCAGGCCGACGTGGAAGGCTCGCAGCTGCGCGTCGCCGGCTATTTGTTCGCAAAGGATTTTCCCGAGGTGGAGCGGCAGATGCGCGCGTGTGCGGCCGGCGCGATGGGGATGTCCTGGGAGCTGGCCGACGCTCACGTAGAGGACATGCGCGCCGAAGTATGGAAGCTGACGCGGGCAACCTTCACCGGGGCGGCGATCCTGCTGCGCGAGAAGGCCGCCTACCGCAATACCTCGTTCGAGCTGACGGCGTCGCGCTGCCGCTCGATCGTCACTCGCCCGAGCCTTCGCGAGAGGGTGCACGCGGGCACAACCCGGCGTTTTCGGGAGGGAGCCGGAGTGGCCTTCCCGAGGAGACTCACAGAAAGGAAGAACGATGGAATCACAGGCAGGTGAAAGCATGGTCGCGCTGACCGAAAGCATGGAACGGATGGAAGCGCGCATCGAAGCAGCGGCGGCGCTCGTTGAACGGGCTGCGGCGCTGATCGAACAGCAGGAGAGCGAGAGGACCGGCGAGGTGCGGAAGATCGTGGCCGCCGTCGAAACCGGCCGCGAAGCCGAGCTGCAGAAAAAGCTGGAGGCGGCCGAACTGCAGATCGCAGAACTGCGCGCGCAGATCGAGGCCAGGGCGGAGGCGCCGGTATCCGCGCGCAGGACCGTCCCCGCATCGACGGCGCAGTTCCTCGCCAAGCAGGGCATCGCCTCGCTGGAGTCGCTGGAAGCGGGCGCGCTGGATGCGGCGCTGAACGGGCTGAGCCTCGAGCAGCGGATTGCCGTGAAGGCGCAGCTGCTGCGTGCCGGCGTGGTGAGTTAGCGAGGCGCTCTACCCGCACCTGAGGCCGGCGCGTGCGCCGGCTTTTTTGTTGCCAACCCAAGGTTCGCGATCTGCGACCCACCGATCTTTTTCACGAAAGGTAGCTATGACAGCCAATTTCCTCGACATTCACGCCGCAGCGGATTACATCGGGCCCGGCGCGGTTGAAGTTCCTCTCTACCAAACCGAAATCACCGACATCGTTCGCCGGCGCAATCTCTTCGGCCAGCGTATCAAGCAGGTTCCGGCTACGGGTCATCCGTCGCGCTATTTCGAACAGACGGCGATTCCGAATCCCGGAAACGCCGGCTTCGTCGATCCGCGGAACATCGTCGCCCCCGTGGTGTCGCCGACGCGAGTGGAACGCAGCGTGCCGCTCAAGGCCATCGTCGCGCAGCTGAACTACAACCTGTTCGACATGGAGCTGGGCGCGCAGCAGAAGCAGTTCGCGTATCTGCAGGCGAAGGACCTGGTGGACACGATTGAAGGCGTGATGCTGGCCCACGACGTGGCGTTGTGGAACGGCAACGACACCTCGCTGAGCGCGCCGACGACGATGCAGTACTTCGGCGCTGCGGGGCAGATCGCGGCGGGCGGCAATACGACGACCATCGCGTCGGCCGCGAGCATCACCGACGGGCTCAAGTCCACGGTGGCCCAGATGTGCGCCAATACCAGCTATGCCGTGCGTCCGACGGCGATCTATGCCAACCCGGTTCTGCTGGATCTGATCGACCGGGAGATGAAGAGCGAATTCAACGTAGTGCTGAACACCAAAGAGATCGCCGCTGGATTCACGGTGAAGATGCTGACCACGCAGGCCGGCGAGCTGCCGCTGATTCCCGACTGGTCGCTGGCCTACACCGGCACGCCGGGCTCGGGGAACGCGGTGCTGCCCGCCTACATCGTGACCGAGGACCTGATCGAGTACCACTGGCTCAGCGATCCGAACCCGCGCGTCTTCCAGCTGGGAACGCCCGGCTCGCTGGCTTCGCAGCATGTGGTGGTCAAGTTCGGCGCCCCCGTCGTCAAGGGCGCGAACTACGCGCACTACCAGGTGCTCGTCGATCGGTAATCGGAAGTCAGACAGCAGTCGGTAAGACAACGGCCGGCCCGAAGGCAAACCAGCCAGGGCTGGCCGTTATTCTCTTCGCCGATTCCTGCCGACTGGCATCCGTGACGGCGTCATGCAAACCGCATTCCACCAGGGGGAACTTATGGCTTCTTACTTACAGCCCACCGAGTATCAGACCTACGGGCTGGCTTCCGATGTCACCGATGACTGGATCACGGCGGCATCGTCGCTGATCGACAGTCACTGCAGGCGCAGCAGCCTGAATCCAACGCAATACACGGAGAGGCTGCGCATCGTGGAGGGCTCGCAGACGGCGCGGCTGAGTCATCTGCCGCTGACCCCCATCGCACCGGCAGCGCTGCCCTTCGTATCCATCCAGGCACGCTATGCAAAGCCGCGGCGCGGGGAGATCGTCTATCCGCTCCAGGAGGAAGTCCTGTGGGCTTTCTCGCTGCCGGGCGCCTGGACCACGGTCGATCCGGCCACCGTGGATTTTGTCGCGGACACAGGGGAGCTCACCTTTCCGCTGAACATTCTGGGCCTGCCGTACAACGAGGTGCAGGTCACCTACACCGCGGGACTGGCGACGATTCCGAACGCGGTGAAGTGCGCTTGTGCGCAGATCGTGAAGAACGCTCAGGCCACACCGGGGTCGAACGTCAGGACGGCAAAAATCGACACCCTGTGGCTGCAGTATTTCTCCGCATCGCTGGTAGACGCCACGGTTCAGTCACTGCTGAAGCCGTGGGTGTCGGTGAGGATGGGCTGAGCCATGGCCGATCTGAGCACACAGAATCCCTGCGGTCTGGCGCAGCGTGTGGCGACCGCTGTGCTGCGGGCAAGCGGCGGTACAACCGCCAGCCTGCAGATGCCGCCCCTCCTGGGCGACGCGGCAGACGCAGCGCAAATTGGGCTGAACGCTCCCGGATTTCTTTCGCTGCCGCTCTCTCCGGCCGTCCTGCAGAGACCGCCGCGCTTCACCTTGCAGGATGGACAGCTCCCGAAGTACGAACTGCTGGTCTCCGCCGACGCGGTCGCCGCCCAGGTGACCCAGCTGCAGCTCGACTCAGCGCAGGCCTTGTTTGCGATGGCGAGCGGGGTGGTCGTGGCGGGCAAGCTCTTCCTGATTGAAAGCCTGGCGGCGTCGGAGAGTCAGGGGCAGGTCTATTTGTACCGGTTGTTGTTACAGGAAGCATGCGGCGAGTGGCCGCACTGATTCGTTTCCGGAATGCCCTGCCGCTGCGGCCTCCGGACCGCATGAACCGCAACGGAGTGAGAGATCAATGCAAAACGCTAAAGATACGTTCTACATCGCACTGCGGAGCCGGCTCGCGACTGTGAATCCGGCCCGCACGATGACGCTGCGCGCTGTTACGCGGCCCGGGATGCTGGTGAGCGACGCGGAGGCGCCCATGGCGCAGCCTCTGCTCGATGCCTTCGCCCTGAGCTGGACCGGGATGCAGGCCGATCTGCAGCTGCCGGCCATCCTCGCGCAAATGACGTGCGAGATCCAGTACTGCACGGCAGGAACCCCGACAAACGCGGGCCTCGATCGGGGACGGACGCTGGAGGAGATGGATTCCGAGGTCCTACGGCTTTTGTATCCGTATTCGGCACAAAAGATGAACTACACGCAGAATCCTGCCGTGGCGATGGGAACGGTCGTGTTCTGGTCTGAACCCGAATTCGGCCCGGCCGTGACTCTGCGCGATCGCCTGAGCCGCACGGTGAAAGTCACCGTCTTCGCGTTTCAGGAACAGGGGGAACAATGAGCACACTCACCCTCGCACCGATGCCCGCGCTGCCGCCGACGGGGCGGTCCGTGCGCGCCTACTTTGCCCCCGTCGATCGGACTCAGGGTCTGCCAACGCTGTTCGATCCTGCACTGAACGGGCGATTTGCCAGCAACGCGCCTCCCGCTCCCTGGCTGGATCTGGGCTGGATTGAGGACTTCACGCGCAAATCCGCCAGTAAGTTCGGCGTCGTCCAGACCGGCAGTCCCGGGACCACGCAAATTCAGGTGCGGGAAAACGTCGACGCCAGCGTATCGCTGCGCTTCAAGTCCTGGAGCAAGCTGTCCATGGCCCTGGCCGCCGGATCGCAGCACATGAATCTCATCGCGCCCGCAACCGGTAGCGTCGCGAACGGTTCCGGAGGCAAAGGCGTGCCGGCGGTGAATCTCACGGAGGGATCGACGGCGACGTTCCTTGCCATGGCCGCCTCGGACGCCGCCGGATTCACGGCAGGCTCCCTTGTAACGGTCGATGTGGACTACGCAGGTCAGGCGGGGTTCGTCGGCAGCGGTGTTTCAGCAGCCTGCGTGAGCAGCGCCAGTGCGGTGAACAGCGATCCCGATTACGTCCGCCGCGTCTCCTTCAACGTCGCTCGCGTAGCCTCCAGTTCGTCGACGGGCCTGCAGCTGGCGCAGCCGCTGATCGCCGGAGTTCCGACAGCGGGGATGAGGGTGCAGCCCATCACCGGATTTGTCGATCGCGAGGGCGGCAGCTTCTTTCAGGAGTGGTCGGCATTGTTCGTGATCGATGGGGAGCAGGGCGAGCGGATTCTGTTTCATTACCCGCGCCTGCAGTCGATGGCCGGACCGGCGGAGGCCGCTACAGCGCTGGCGTCGCCGCTGGAACGCATCGCGCTCAGCGCTGCGTTTCGCGCGCTTCCGGTGACCGATGCGAACGACGGGGAGCCGGTCGTCTGTTTTCGCAGCTTTTTACCGAGCGGCGCAACGCTGATCTGAACAGGAGGCCGAGTTGAAAGTCACGATCGATAATCATGACGGAAAAGGTCCGGTGGACTACAGCAACGCCGTCGTCGGGCGCAGAGCTTTTCGCGTTGTACGCCGGCTGAATCAGCCGGCCACCTGCGCCCTGACGCTGCTTCCCGCGTCATCGCTTCCCACGCCCGCACGCAATGGGCGCATCCTTGTCGCCGATGACAGCGGCGTCGTGCTTTTTACGGGCTATCTTGCGACGGAGCCGGCGCTGGAACTGGCGGGCAGGGGAACGCAAGGCGCAGTTTACGAAGCCACCGTCTCTGCCATCAGTGACGAGATTCTGCTGGACCGTCAGGGAGTGCCCCAGCTCGCTCCCATTTGCGGAGCGTCGAGTGGGCAGGCGCTGCAGTCGATGCTGGCGGTCCTTGACGTGGAGAACATTGCCTCGGATCTGGCCCAGGCGAACCTCAGCGCTTCCACGTTTCAGACTACGAGCAATCGCAGCTGGTCGGACAATGCGGGCGAGCTGGCGGCATCGGTCCGGAGCGCCTACCGGGTCTTCAACGGCATGCTCACGTTAACGCCGATCGGGAGCGTCACCCATGCACTGAGCGAATCCGATGGCACCCTGTCGTTGAGCGGGCTCCAATTGTCCTCGGTCAAGGCGCTGGTGAACGACGTTACCGTGTGCGGCGAGTCGGAACCCTGCGCTTATGTAACGGAGTTCTTCCAGGGAGACGGCACCATGGCCCTCTTCACCCTCGGAGAAGAGCCCTGGATGCCGGCGCCCTCGAAAAGCAAACCGCTGACCGACAGCTTTCAGGGCCCTGCCATCAACAAACAGATCTGGAGCGTCGACGATCCCGGCGCTGCGCTCACGCTGACCGGCGACGGGCTGACCTGCAGCGGCGGCGGCAGCGCGATCGGAACAACCGTGCTTTCCGCGATCACCAATCTGGAGCTGGGAGGCGGACTGGTGATGGAGGTGGGCGGGGTTCAATTCGGCCAGAACACCTCCGGCATCCTGAACGGCCTCTTCAATTCCGGCCAGGCCGCTATCGACTCCTGCATCGCCGGTTTTCTGATCGGCGAAGCCAATAGCGCGACGACGATCTCGCCTGTGATCAACAGCGTCGTCGCGGGGAGCACCTTCACGCCCACAGCAGGGCATGTGTACACCCTGCGGCTGCGCTTCTATGCCTCGGACGCGCAACGCATCCTGCAGTCGTACTACGCGGCTGGAACCGATAACGGGCTGGAGCGCTTCGGTGGAAACCTGTTGCCTGCCGTGGCCAGCCTTGTGTTCGAGGTGCAGGACACGACGAATGGAATTGCGGGCGCGCCGACGATTCTCTACTCCGGAAATCTCACCAAGTCGCCCGCGCCGTTTTGTCTCTTCGCCCCGCTGGTTGCGGGCTATCTGCAATGCAGCATCGGTTCTGTCACCGTAGAGCGGCAGGGACCCGTGTGGGTTACAGGCACACCCGTCAACGGTTCGCCCATCGTGCGCCGCCGCGGAACAACGGCGCAGGGCGCCGATTACACGATCGACCGCACCGGCATCCTGCGCTTTTATCCCGCGAGCACACCACAGGCCGGTGAAACGATCGCAATTTCGTACCGAACGAGCCGGCGCTCGGTGGCGCGCCTCGCCGATGCAGGCAGCATCACGGCTGAAAGCAACAGCGGAGCGCTGCCCGGTACGGCGTGCTGGCTCGGGAGGGTCACAAACCCGGCGCCGCGCAGCTCTGCCGATTGCGAGAATGCGGCCAGCGCCATTCTCGCGGCCTCTGCCAATCGCGCCGCCGCATGGAGCGGCAAATACACGGAGTGGAACGCCGATCAGCTCGGGGATGTCTGGCCTGGCGATGGGCTGGACGTGACCTCGGCCTCCGCCGGGCTGAATGGTGCGAGCCTGATCGTGCGCGAGGTGCAGATCGACGTGGCTTGCGGAGCACCGAATCTCATGAAGTACACCCTTTCGTTTGCGAATGACTGGGCGGATGAGCTCGCGATCAGGACCTCGGCGGCCGTTCCTGCCGATACGTGGCTGCCACAGCAGCCGCAGACGGCCACGCCTCTGGCGAATCTGAATTCTCTGTCGATCACGTCTGTGACGGGAAGCGCAATCCAGATCGCGGCGGGAGTGACGGCGCCTGCAGGCGGCGGCTTCGAGGTCCGGCGGCGTGACGGGTCGTTCACGCCAGGCCCCGGCTCGGATCTGGTGCTCCGATCACCGGTGCCGAACTTCACGATTCCACGCCAGGCCGCCATGGAGCGCTATTACATCCGCATGTATGACGGCTCGACACCACCGAACTACTCACGCTTCTCAAGCGCAGTCTTCGTGAATCTGCCGCTGACGTCGTAAGCCTGATCGCACCACGTTTCGTTCAATCCAAAACACAAAGCGGAATGAGGAAGAATGACAGACTTTGAAGCCCAGGTGCTCGCCGATCTTTCGGTGCTGAAGAATCAGATGGCAGTGCTGGTAGGCGACGGGAACGCAGGACGCATCGGTGCGATCGAGCAGCGGGTCACGCAGCACGAAGAGCGATTTCAAAGCGCGCGAGGATTCGCCATCGCGATTGGCGGGCTGGTCACGCTGATTCAGTTCGTACTGGACTTTCTGCGTCGGAAATGAGGCCGGATGGGAGATGCGCAGGGGGATGCTCTAGAATCGACTTCTGATGATGGAGAATCCCCTGGTCGGCATCGTGATGGGCTCGAAGAGCGACTACGAGACGCTTGCCCCGGCTGTCGAGATTTTGCGCGAGTTGGCAGTCCCGCATGAAGCGCGGGTTGTATCGGCTCATCGCACGCCGGATCTGTTGTTCGAGTACGCATCGCAGGCGGAGTCGCGTGGACTGCGCGTCATCATTGCCGGAGCCGGCGGCGCTGCGCATCTGCCGGGCATGATGGCGGCCAAGACGCTGGTGCCGGTGCTGGGCGTGCCGATTCCGGCGACGATGCTCCAGGGCGTGGATTCCCTGCTCTCGATTGTGCAGATGCCGAAGGGCATACCCGTGGGAACGCTGGCGATCGGAAAACCAGGAGCCGCGAATGCCGCGCTGCTGGCGGTGGAGATTCTCGCCACAACCGACTCAGGGTTGCGCGAACGCTTGCGCACATGGCGTCAGGCTCGCACGAATGAAGTTCTCGCGCAGGGTTTGCCCGAATGAGCGCGATTCTTCCTGGAGCGACGCTTGGGATTCTCGGCGGCGGGCAGCTGGGCCGCATGGTGGCGATGGCCGCGCGCTCGCTGGGTTATCGGGTGCAGGTCATGGATCCCGATCCCTCCTGCCCTGCGCGATTCGTGGTAGACGCGTGCTTCGAGGGCGGGTGGGACGATGAGCACGCTGCAGCCGACCTGGCGCGCGGATCGGACGTGGTCACGCTGGAGATCGAGCAGGTTTCCATCGCTTCCATCGAGGCCGCTGCAAAATTTGCACCCGTCCGGCCCTCCGCCGCCTTGCTGCAGGTGATCCAGAACCGCATTCGGCAAAAGGATTGGCTGCGCGAGCGCGGGTTCCCGCTGGGCCCGTGGCATCCGGCGCGCTCGGAGCAGGACATGACCGAAGCCGTTCAGGCGCTGGGTGGCCGCTGCTTTATCAAAAGCGCGCATGGCGGATACGACGGACGCAGTCAGGTGAAGATCGGATTCGGCGACCCGACGTCGGCTGCCGATGCGTGGCGGCTTCTCGGGCAGCAGCCCTGTGTTGTCGAAAAGGCCCTGGACCTCGATCGTGAGATTTCCGTGATGGTCGCGCGATCGCCGCGCGGGGAAACGAAGAGTTTTCCTTCGGCGACCAATCACCACGAGCGGCAGATCCTGGTCTGGAGCGTAATCCCTTCGCTCATCTCGTCGGACATTGAGGCACGAGCGCAGAAGCTGGCCTGTGACATCGCCAATTCATTCACGCTGGAGGGCCTGCTTGCCGTTGAGATGTTTCTCACCAAAGACGGCGAGCTGCTGGTGAACGAACTGGCGCCGCGCCCGCATAACAGCTATCACGCGAGCGAACGTGCCTGCGTCACCAGTCAGTTCGAACAGGACGTGCGCGCGGTATGCGATCTGCCTCTCGGCGATGTCAGCGTCGTGCAGCCGGCTGCGATCGCGAATCTGCTGGGCGATCTCTGGCTCGACCATCCGCCGCATTTCGATCGCGCGCTGGCAGTTCCCGGAGTGCGCGTGCATCTGTACGAGAAGCACCAGCCGCGCAAAGGCCGCAAGATGGGACATCTGTCGGCGGTCGGGCGCACGCCTGAAGAAGCCGTGGAGCGCGTGCTGGAAGCACAGGCTCTCCTGTAAAGCGGGCTGACGTCGTCGGAACGTAGCTGAATTAAGCTTGACAAGGCTCCCGTGATTCCGGTCTTCTGCCTCGGTACTTCCCGATCGCTCGGCTTGCGGCCATCCATTTCTGCTTCCGCCGGCGGAGCATCCGGGGAATACAGCATCCACGGAGAGCCCCGATGTCCCGCTCTACCCGAATCTCCTCCGTTGCGCTGGCAGGATGGCTTCTTTCCCTCCTCCTTGTCCTCCCGAGCCAGGCCCAGCAGACCGATGTGCAACGCTATGACGTCTACGCCGGTTTTGCCGGGTTCGAAACGCCGTACCTCAACCTTGCCCAGCGCGGGTTTCACCTGCAGGCAGGCGACAACCTTCGATCCTGGCTCGCGGTTGGATTCGATTATTCGGAAGCAGGCGGAAACAATTCCCTGACTCCGAAAGTGCTCAAGTCGTCCCTCCAGCAGCAACTGGGTGGTGAGCTCGCGCTTCTGGTGCAGGAGGGCGTGATCCCGGCGAATTATCAGCTGGTGGTACCGCTGCATGCTTTCTCTGAAACCTTTGCCCTCGGACCGCAGCTGCAGTATCGGCATTTCAAACCGGTGACCTTGTTCGTGCGGCCCTCGCTTGGCGCGATTCGCCAACGCGTCACGCCGCATCCTGTCGATCCGATCCAGACCGCGGTGGTGGCGCAGCTTGTTCCATCGGGAACCAAGCTGGACTGGCAGGGTTTCTACGGATTCGGCGGCGGACTGGAGTGGAACGCGACACGGCACTTCGGCATCCGCACCCAGGCGGATTTCGTGTACTGGCGGCTGTTCAACGACCTGCTCGCCCGGGGCACATGGACGACGCGCTACGCGGGCGGCCTCACCTACCGCTTCGGCGGGAACATTCTCGCAAAACACTGAGCTGGACCGCGTTTCTTCCCGGAAGCAGAAAGGCTGGACGGTTTCCCCTCCAGCCTTTTGCATTTTGTGCGAAGAACATCGCTTGAGGCGAGCGAGTCTTTAGCCGATGTCTTCGTTCCAGTTCTCGAGATACTTTTTCACTTCAGCCATGAACTTGCCCGCGTCGGCGCCATCGATGATGCGGTGATCGAAGCCGAGCGTGAGGTGGAGGAAGTGGCGGATGGCGATCGAGTCGGTGCCGTCCGCGCCGGTGACCACGGCCGGTTCCTTGAATAAGCCGCCGACGCCCATGATCGCGCTCTCCGGCTGATTGATGATGGGCATGCCGAACTGCTCGCCGAAGATACCAGGGTTTGTGATCGTGAAGGTGCCGGAGCCCACTTCGTCGGGCTTCAGCTTTTTGCCGCGCGCACGCTCCGCCAGATCGGCGATGGATCGCGCGATGCCGAGAAAATTCTTTTCCTCAGCCTCCTTGATCACGGGCACGATCAGGCCCCATTCGAGCGCCACCGCAATGCCCACGTTGATGTGCTGGTGGTACCGGATCGAGTCGCCTTCCATCGAGGCGTTCACGATGGGCATCTTGCGCAGGGTGGAGATGACGCCGCGCGTGATGAACGGCATGTAGGTGAGCTTCACGCCGTTGCGCTGCTCGTACTTGTTCTTTTCTTTCTCGCGGATTTTGACAATACGCGTGAAGTCGATCTTGAAGACAGTGTGGACGTGCGGGCTGGTGCGCTTGGACTCGACCATGCGCTGCGCGATGATCGACCGCATGCGCGTCATGGGAACGAGTTCGCCCGGCATCGGCGCAGCCGCAGCAGGCGCTGCGGGAACGGGCCGAGCCGGCGCGGCAGGAACCGGCGCCCCCGCCGCCGGAGCGGAAACGGCCGCCGGTGCGCCGCCTTTCTCGATCCAGCCGAGGATATCTTCCTTCGTCACGCGTCCGCCGGCTCCGGTTCCCTGCACCGCATTCAGGTTCACATTGTGCTCGCGGGCAATCTTTCGGACCAGAGGTGACGAGCGAACGTGCTCAGCTTCCGACGCCGCTGCGGCGGGTGCACTGGCGGCCGCGGCAGCTGGCGTCGCTGCCGGAGTTGCTGCGGGCGCTGCCGCTGCTCCGCCACCGCCGATCACCGCCACGACCGTATTGATCTGCGCCGTCTGCCCTGCGGGAATCCTGATCTCGGTCAGAACTCCGGAGGCCGGCGAGGGAATTTCGGCGTCCACCTTGTCGGTCGAAATTTCAAAGAGCGGCTCATCCCGCTGCACCGTGTCGCCGATGTTCTTCAGCCACTTCGTGATGGTGCCTTCGAAGATGGACTCGCCCATCTGCGGCATGATCACATCCTGCCCCGGACCCGCGGCCGCGGCCGGCTTTGCCTCGGTGGCGGGCGCAGGAGCGGCGGGCGCCGGTGCAGCCTTCGGTGCCTCAGCTTTCGCCGGTGCCGGTGCAGCGGGCGTTGCGCTGGCAGCCGGCGCAGTTCCATCCCCGATGACCCCGACAATGGCGTTCACCTGCACCGTCGAGCCTTCCTGCGCGCGGATTTCGGTGAGCACGCCGGCCGCGGGCGAAGGAATCTCGGCGTCGACCTTGTCCGTGGAGATTTCGAAGAGCGGCTCATCCCGCTGCACGGTGTCGCCAGGCTTCTTGAGCCATTTTGTGATCGTGCCCTCGAAAATCGACTCGCCCATCTGGGGCATCAGGACTTCAGTTGGCATGAAATGTTTTCTCCGCCAGGAAACAGGATTGAGGGGGTGCAGGTGATTGCGCCGGATCATCTTCGACGCAAAGATCGATTATAAATCCGCGTTTGCAGCGACGGCTCCGCTGATGGTTTTCAGCTCCGGCAGCAGATCGCAGGGCGAGTCGATCCACAACACCTGAGAATTGAAGACGTGGCCGAACTGCCGTGCCACGCTGTTGCGAACGGCTTCCATCGCCGGCGGTGGATCCACCTCCCGCTCGAGGCTGGTGACCTCGCGATCGGCGATGCCGCAGGGGACGATCAGCTGGAAATCGCGCAGATCGGGGTCCACATTGAAGGCGAAGCCATGCGAGGTGATGCCGCGCGAGATGTGGACGCCGATGGCGGCGATCTTCTTCTCCTGGATCGATCCGCCGGCCATCGTCCAGACGCCGGTGCGGCCCGCGACGCGCGTCGTTTTCACGCCGAAGTCGCCGCAGGCGCGGATCAGGGCTTCCTCGATCTTCCGGACAAAATCGACGGCGCCCATCCGCGGCGTGAAGCTGCGCAGATCGAAGATCGGATAGCCCACCAGCTGCCCGGGTCCGTGATACGTGACGTCGCCGCCGCGGTTGATCTCATGGACTTCGACGCCGCGATACGCCAGGAATTCGTCGCTGGCGAGGATGTTGGCCCGGCTCGAATTGCGCCCCAGGGTTAGCACCGGCGGATGTTCCAACAGCAAAAGCGTATTGCCGGTGCGATCCTCGTACCGCGCCTCGATGAAGGCCTTTTGCAGCGCAAGGCCTTCAGCGTAAGGAACACGGCCGAACTGGAGGAGGTTGAGGATCATGCGCGAGATAAACACCGATCAGCACGTCAGCGGTCATACGGTTAGCAATGGGGCGGCCAGCGACGACGGCGCACCGCCAAGCGATTCTCGCTAGCGGTTTCATTGCTCACCGCTAACCGTCTCACCGCTGTTTTTAGACGTTGATCGCCATACCCTCGACACTGCCGAATCCATCGAGCATCGCCTCGGCCAGCGTGGGATGCGCGTGAATCGTGAACATCATTTCGTCCACGGTGGCTTCGAGTTCGATCGCCGTCACGGCTTCGGCGACCAGCTCCGTTGCCTGCGGCCCGATGATGTGGACGCCGAGAATTTCTTCGTACTTCGAATCGGCGACGACCTTCACGAAGCCTTCGTGAGAGCCAACGATCGAAGCCTTCGAGTTCGCCGAGAACGGGAACTTGCCAACCTTGACGGTGTAGCCCTTCTCTTTGGCCTGCGTTTCGGTGAGGCCCACGCTGCCGATCTGCGGCTCCGTGTAAGTGCAGGCCGGGATGCGCTCACGACGGATCGGCCGCGCGTACTTTCCGGCGATCTTCGCAGCGACCACCATGCCCGCCATGGCGCCTGTGTGCGCCAGCTGGGGCAGGCCGGCGACGATGTCCCCAACAGCGTAGATGCCAGGCTCGTCGGTCTGCATCCACTCGTTCACTTTGATAAAGCCGCGCTCAGGCTTGATCTTCGTTGTCTCCAGACCGATGCCGTCCGTGCGCGGGGCGCGGCCCACAGCCACCAACACCTTCTCGGCCTCCTTCTCGACCTTCTTGCCGTCCGCAGCCGTGAACGTCACCTTCGCGCCGGTTTTCGTCTTCTCGACGGTCTCGACTTTTGCGCCAACGTGGATGTCGATGCCGCGCTTTTTGAAGACCCGCGTTAGCTCCTTGCTCACCTCTTCGTCTTCGTTGGGGACGGTTCGGGGCAGGAACTCGATGATGCTGATCTCGGCGCCGAAGCTGCGGAAGATCGAGCCAAACTCAACGCCAACAGCACCGGCTCCGATGATGGCCAGCGATTTTGGAATCTGCTTCAGCGAGAGGATTTCGATGTTCGTGAGGATCGT
Organism: Acidobacteriota bacterium; assembly: GCA_046567085.1. GTDB lineage: Bacteria > Acidobacteriota > Terriglobia > Terriglobales > Acidobacteriaceae > Palsa-343. Next base: position 19,954 of record JBKICP010000355.1, on the reverse strand, counting down.
GTCGTCGGCCTTCAGTCCGGGCAGCATCTTCGCGTCCGAGCCCGTGGCGAGGATGACGTTCTTCGCCTGAACGCTGGAGACACCCTTACCACCATCGACCGAGAGGGTCAGGACGCCGTTCTTCGCCGGACCGGTCAGCTTGCCGAATCCCGCAATGACGGTGACCTTGTTCTTCCGCATCAGAAAATCGAGCCCTTTGACATGCTTGGTGATGATCTGGTTCTTGCGATCGAGCACGGTCTGCCAGTTGGTCTGGCCCTCGCCCAGCCCGTCGATGCCGTATTCCTTCGCGTGCTTCAGGTGGTCGTAGACCTCGGCATTGAAGAGCAGCGACTTGGTCGGAATACAGCCGACATGCAGGCAGGTGCCGCCCAGCTTTTCCGACTTTTCAATCAGCGCGACTTTGAGGCCGTACTGTCCGGCGCGGATCGCGGCTGTGTATCCGGCGGGACCGCCGCCGAGGATGGCTACGTCGTAAATCGTTTCTGCCAAGAAAAACTCCGTTCTGGGAAGTTGGAAGGTCGAGGACGGATACGCGCAGCCCCGAACCCTTCATTGTACGCAGGCGCTACGGTCTTCAGGATGCGGCAGAGGTGACCGGAGGTTCAAACACGGCTGCAAATCTTGTCGCCGTGTGCGATGGACAGCGCGATACTGCTTGCATGAGCGCCATTCCTCAACCCCAGCGAGTTCCGGTAGAAGTCTACCTGGCAACGAGCTATCGGCCCGACTGCGATTTCGTGGACGGAGAGGTGCTGGAGAGAAACTTGGGGACGTTCGATCACGCATTTGTCCAGGGCCTGCTGATTCGTCTCTTTCACAACCGCGCCGGTGAGTGGAATTGCATCGCCATTCCGGAACAACGTGTCAGAATCAGCCCCAGCCGCTACAGAATTCCGGACGTTTGCGTACTGCGGAGGCCCTCGCCCAGAGAACAGATAATCTCGCAGCCTCCGCTCATTTGCATCGAGATTCTGTCGCCTGAAGACCGGTTGATTCAGATGCGCGAACGGGTCGACGATCTCCTCGATTTGGGCACCGAACACGTCTGGATCATCGATCCCGGACTGCGCAGGGCCTACGTCTGCTCGAAGACCGGCCTTCAGGAGCCGGAAGGTGGGGTGCTCGAAGTGGCGGGCACGCCAATCCGGGTGGTGTTCGCCGAGCTCTTTGCCGATCTCGACCGGGCCTAAAGCGCCTTGGCCGCTTCCTGGGCAAAATACGTCACGATGAATCCCGCCCCGGCGCGACGAATCGAGAGCAGCGATTCGAGCATCGCCCGCTGCGGTTCGAGCCACCCCTTCGCGAAGGCGGCCTGCAGCATGGAATACTCTCCGGACACCTGATAGGCCCCCATGGGCACGTCATAGCGCTCGCGCGCCGCGCGGATCACGTCCAGATACGGCATGGCGGGCTTCATCAGGATCATGTCAGCCCCTTCGCCCAGATCCAGATCGATCTCCCGCATGGCCTCGCGCAGATTGGCCCCGTCCATCTGATAGCTCCGCCGATCGCCGAACTGCGGGGCAGAGTCGGCCGCTTCGCGGAAGGGTCCGTAGAAGGCCGAGGCAAACTTCGAGGCATAGGAGAGGATCGGGATCTGGTCGAGTCCTTCCTCGTCCAGCTCGTCGCGGATGGCGGCCACCCGGCCGTCCATCATGTCGCTGGGCGCGACGATATCGGCTCCTGCGCGGGCGAGCGAGACGCCGGTTTTGGCCAGCAAACCCAGGCTCGAGTCATTCTCGATCTCGTAGTCGTCACCAGCCTTCTTCACGATGCCGCAGTGGCCGTGCGAGGTGTACTCGCAGAGGCAGACGTCGGCGATGAGGACCAGCTCTTTTGCGGCGCTGGACTGCTTCAGGGCGCGGAGTGCCTGCTGGACGATGCCGTCGTCGTCCCAGGCTCCGGTGGCCTGTTCGTCCTTGGTCTCCGGCAGGCCGAAGAGCAGCAGCCCGCCGATGCCGAGCGCTGCCGCGGCCTCGGCTTCCTTCACCGCCTCGTCGACGGAGAGATTGAAGACGCCGGGCATCGAACTGACGGCGTTGCGGACGCCTTCGCCGGGGCAGATAAACAGCGGCAGAATGAGAGCATTCGGCTCCAGATGCGTCTCGCGAACCAGGGCGCGCAGCGGCTCGGTCCGGCGCAGGCGACGCATCCGGCTGATCGGGAATTCCATGCGGTTATTGTAGGCTGGGCGCCGCGATCTGGTCGTACTCCTGGCCCGAGGCGCTGGGCAACAGCACCCAGAGCGTGTAGATGGCCAGCGCGGTGCCGAGGAAGGGCCGGATCAGCGTCAGGAAGGCCGTCACGATGGCCAGCATCCTGGCCCACGAGGCGCGTCGGAAGAGGGCAATCCCCGTTACGAAGCAGAGAACCGCGCGGCCGGCGAGGACGACGGTGATGATCGGAACCAGGAAGGAAAAGTGCCCGAAGGGAAAGCTGTAGAAGCCGTCGAAGCCGTGGCCGAAGGGGACGCCCCAGTTGTGGAAGACGCCTTCGAGCACGCCCACCGCGACCAGCCAGCTCATCAGGGTGAGGGCCCCATAGGCGATCCAGAGGATCCCGAGCGTGTGGACGTGGCGATGGACGCGGGTCCAGACCCAGGGCGGAGGCGTGGCCGTAGCAATGGGAACGACCTGCCGCCCGCAGCGCGGGCAATAGGGCGAATAGGCATCGATCGGCTGGCCGCATGCGCTGCAGAACATGATGTGCACCTCCGTGCCAGGCAACATAGAACCATACGCAGGCCGGCGGCGTCCGGTTCCGGACAAAAGAGCAGCCGGTGGCCGGTGGCCTGGAGCCGGCGGCGGCCTGATAAGCTGGTCTTCGGCAGATTGCCGTTGCTTTGGGAGCCTCCGATGTCCTGGTTCAGGCGTGAAGATAACAAGATCGAGTCGGGCGAGAACCGGGTGCGCACCGAGGGCCTTTGGATCAAGTGCGAGGGCTGCAGCCAGCCGATCTGGAAGGCCGATCTCGAGGCCAATCTGCAGGTTTGCCCGAAGTGCGGGCGGCACGGGCGCATCAGCGCGCAGGCGCGGATCAACAGCCTGATGGAGCCGGGATACAAGTGGCTGAACGGCGATCTGAAGTCGACCGATCCGCTGAACTTCACCGACCTGAAGCCGTACAAGGACAAGCTGGCCAAAGCGCGCGCGGCGACCGGGCTGGCCGATGCCATCGTCAACGTGCAGGGGCAGATCGGGCACCACGACGTGGTGCTGAGCGCCTTCGAGTTCGGCTTTCTGGGCGGCAGCATGGGCGCGGTGGTGGGCGAGACCATTGCCCGGGCCATCGACAAGGCCTATGAAGACCGGCAGCCGCTGATCACCGTGGCGGCTTCGGGCGGTGCGCGCATGATGGAAGGCATCGTGAGCCTGATGCAGCTGGCCAAGGTGTCGGCGGCGCTGACGCGGCTGGATGAGGCGAAGATCCCGTTCATCTCGGTTCTGACCGATCCGACGACCGGCGGCGTGACGGCGAGCTTCGCGATGCTGGGCGATCTGAACATCGCTGAGCCTGGCGCGCTGATCGGCTTTGCCGGGCCGCGCGTGATCGAGCAGACGATCCGGCAGAAGCTGCCCGAGGGCTTCCAGCGGTCGGAGTTCCTGCTGGAGCACGGCTTCCTCGATGCGATTGTGCCGCGGCACGAGATGAAGGCCTACCTGGTGCGCGCGCTGGACTTTATGGCAGTAGCCGGTGACCGGTAGGCTGTAGCCGCCAGCGAACTTGAAGGCTGGAGCCTGAGCCTGGGGCCCAGGCGTGGCACCCCCCCTCGAAATCCCAGATGGTTGATTTGCTTGGCTTACGGGAGAGCTGTGCAGCGACAGTGGTCCAGCGAGCGAAAGAAGCGAGCAGAACCGCGAGTACGCCGCTACCGCTCAGGATTTCGCCTGCGGGCTCACGCCCGCAAAACGGCTCAACTTTGCCAGAGAGGCCGGATCGCGCAAGAATACGAGGTTCGGAGCGGCGCGACGCGGCGAGTAAGATCCACACGCGACGACGAATCCGACTCGGAGGATCCATGCGTCTCTCTCGTGCCTCACTTGCCGCTGCCGGCCTTGCTCTCCTGTGCTGTCTCACTCTTTCCCGTCCTGCTGACGCATTTGCGGGCCTCGATCTACAGGCAACCGCGAAGGCGGGCGCGGCAGCGCACGACGCGGCTGCTGCGCAGACCCAGCCCACGGACGATCCGGTCGCGAGTCCGGGCGCGGTGGTGCGCTTCGGCCATGCGCGCTTCACGGTGCTGACACCGCAGCTGATGCGGATGGAGTGGTCGGCGGCGGACCAGTTCGAGGATCACGCGTCGTTCGTGTTCATCAATCGGCGGCTGCCGGTTCCGGAATTTTCGAAGAAGGTGGAAGGCAAGACGCTCACGATCAGGACGGCCGCACTGACGCTGACGTGGACCCCAGATTCTGCGAGTGACGGCTTCACGGCGTCCAATCTCGTGATCGCGCTGACCGTGGACGGGCAGCCGGTCACGTGGCATCCGGGGATGGAGGACACGGGGAACCTGCTCGGGACGACGCGGACGCTCGATGGCGCGCTGGGATCAAAGACGAAGGAACCGATTGGCGAGGGACTGGTCTCGCGTTCCGGCTGGGTGCTGGTGGACGACTCCACGCGCCCGCTCTTCGACTCCGCCGACTTCCGGTTTCTGCAGGGAGAGAACAGCCCGTGGCCCTGGGTGATGGAGCGGCCTGCGAGCGAGAAGCCGGGCGCGTACGACGACTGGTACTTCTTCGGCTACGGCCACGACTACCGCAAGGCGCTGGGCGATTATGTGCGCGTGGCGGGACGGATTCCGCTGCCGCCGCGGTTCGCCTTCGGGTCGTGGTGGTCGCGCTACTGGGCGTACAGCGATCAGGAACTGGACCAGCTGGTGCGCGGCTTCCACGAGAATTCGACGCCGCTCGATGTGTTCGTGATCGACATGGACTGGCACATCAACCGGCTGCAGCTGGAGGCGAAGGGCGAGAAGGATCAGGCGGGCGAGACGCTGGGGTGGACCGGATACACGTGGAACAAGCTGCTGTTTCCCGATCCGCAGGCATTTTTGCAGAAGCTGCACAGCGAGGGGCTGAAGGTGACGCTGAACCTGCATCCGGCCTCGGGAATCGAACCGTGGGAGCAGGCGTATCCGGCGATGGCCAAGGCGATGGGGATCGATCCGGCAACAAAGAAGTATGTGGCCTTCGATCCGACGAACAAGAAGTGGGCGGAGAACTACTTCAGGCTGGTGCTGCATCCGCTGGAAAAAGAGGGCGTGGATTTCTGGTGGCTCGACTGGCAGCAGTGGCCGAACACCAATCTGCCGGGGGTGAACAACACCTGGTGGCTGAACTATCTGCACTTCACGGATCAGCAGCGCGAGGGCAAGCGGCCGCTGCTCTTCCATCGCTGGGGCGGGCTGGGGAACCATCGCTACCAGATCGGGTTCTCGGGCGACACGATTTCGGTGTGGCCGTCGCTGGCGTTCCAGCCGTGGTTCACGGCCACGGCGGCGAACGTGGGCTACGCGTACTGGAGCCACGACATCGGCGGACACATGCCGGGCGTGGTCGATCCGGAGCTGTACACGCGGTGGGTGGAGTTTGGCGCGTTCAGTCCGGTGCTGCGGACGCACACGACGAAGAATCCCGACTCGGAGCGGCGCATCTGGGCGTATCCGGAGCCCTACTCGTCGATCCTGCGCGACACGTATCAGCTGCGCTATGCGCTGGAGCCTTATGTCTACACCGAGGCGCGGCGCACGTATGACACCGGCGTAGCGTTCCTGCATCCGCTGTACTACGACTGGCCCGAGGCCAACGAGGCGTATGACAGCAAGGGCGAGTACGTGTTCGGGAGCCAGATGCTGGCGGCTCCAGTGACGGAAGCGGCCGATGCCACGAGCGGTCTGGCGAAGGAGAAGGTCTGGCTGCCGAAGGGCGAGTGGATCGAATGGCCGACGGGCAAGCACCTGCAGGGGCCGGTGTCGGTGGAGCGGAGTTTCTCGATCGACCAGATCCCGGTGTATCTGCGGCCGGGTGCGATTGTGCCGATGCAGCCGGCGATGGAGTACACGGGGCAGAAGCCGGTGGATCCACTGATCGTAACGGTGTGGCCGCTGGCGCCGGGGGCGAGTTCCAGCTATTCGCTCTATGAGGATTCGGGCGTGTCGGTCGAGTATCAGCGCGGGGTGTACACGCGGACGCCGATCCATGCGACCGAGACGGGCGATACGCTGCGCGTGGAGATTGGTCCGGTGGAGGGCAGATTTCCCGGCATGCTGAAGATGCGGGCGTATGAACTGCGGCTGCCGGATGACTGGCCGCCGGCGTCGGTGACGGTGGATGGGAAGGCGGTGCCGCAGGCGGCCGGAGCGGCGCAATCCGAACGCCGGGGATGGAGCTTTGTGGGGAATACGCTGACGACGGTGATCCCGACGAGCGCCTTCAGCACGGCGGGGAAAGTGACGATTGAGGTGAAGCGGGCACCGGGGATGGTCGCGCGGCGGGGCGAGCTGGACGGCTTTGCGGGAAGGATGACGCGGCTGCGCGGGGCCTACGACGCTCTGCAGCAGTCGTGGCCGGTGGCTGCGCCGCCCGATCCGCTGATCGATGCGATGCAGACGGGCGACCGGCTGAGTTATCACCCGGAGCGCGCGGCGGAGGAGATCACGCACCTACATCAGGAATTGCCAGAGGCGCAGACGGCGGTGACGAGTCTGGCGTCGAAGGCGAATGAACTGGTGGACGAATACGCGAAGGGACTCGCGAAAAATCCGCTGCGTCCGGCGGACATGCAGGCGCAGAAGGAGAACCGGCTGCGGTCGATGGCGCGGGCGAAACAGCTGATGGACGACGCGAGCGAGTGAGGAGCGAATTAGGTCCGCGCGGCATTTCGCATGCTTTTTTGCAGAACATCGTGGAGTGAAAGCGTGTCTGAGTGACAAGAGACCTCGGGCGATAGCAGTGCGGCTGAGGGAGGGCGGTGCGCGCGGCTGAGGGGGCCTGAGCGATGCAAGCTGGAAATCGGTGGGTGGTGTTCGTGATGGCGGCGACAGCCGTTGCAGCCGCGGGTCAGACGGCGGGAACAGCGCGCCAGCAGACGGGTGCGGCTTCGAGTCGGGCTCCGTACACGCTGGAGGTGAATTCGCGCGTGGTGCTGACCGATGTGACGGTGACCGACAAGCAGGGGAATCCGGTCACGGGACTGACCGAAGACGACTTCCGGATCTTCGACAACGGAAAGCCGGAGCGGCTGGCATCGTTTGAAGAGCACCAGGAAAAGGCGGCACGTCCGGAGGAAGCCGCAGCGCCGGGCAGCTTCAGCAACGATTTTCTGCGGCATCCTCCGCCGCAGGTGAACGCGCTGCTGTTCGACACGACGACGATCCGGATGATCGATCAGATGGTGCTGTTCCAGCAGATGACGAAGTTTGTGGAGCGGCTGCCAGCGGGCGAGCCGGTGGCGGTGTTCGTGCGGTCGGGGGATGTGACGCTTGAACTGTGCGGCTTCACCGACGATCACGCGGTGCTGCTGGCGGCGATCCGGCGGGCGATTCCGCATTTTCAGCGGCCGGGTTCGTGGATGGCGAGCGATCTGGATACGCTGCAGCAGATGGCGACGTATCTGAGCCAGGTACCGGGGCGGAAGAATCTGATCTGGTTCACGGGGGGATCGAATCTGTATCTGACGATGGATCCGGAGGCGAACCCGAACCTGAGCTCGGCGCTGACGGCGGAGGCGAATGACGCGCAGCGGCGGGATATCTACGACCTGCTGGAGTCGGAGCGGATCGCGATTGATCCGATCGACGCGCGGGGGCTGACGGTGTCGTCCACGGAAGGGATGCAGTTCCAGCAAATCCAGATGCGGCAGGATGCGGCGGCGACGGGCGGCCAGGCGTTTATGAATACGAATGGACTGGCGCTCGCGGCGCAGCACATTGTTGCAACCGACGGGGATTACTACACGCTGACGTATTCGCCGCAGGGTCTGAAAACGGATGGCAAGTGGCATCGCGTGGAAGTCCGGCTGGATCGGGCGGGTTATGAGCTGAGTTATCGGCACGGGTATTTCGACGATGGATCGAATCCGTCAAATCCGTCGGGGCCTTCGGGAAAGACGCGGACGGTGCTGCGGGCGAACGCGAAAAAGGTGGAGGTGCCGAACGATCGCAGCGATCCGATCACCTTCACCGCGGCGGTGGAGCCGCTGCCGGCAGACACAAAGCCTCAGCCAGGGGATCTTCCTCTGAAGCGGGGGCAGGTCCGGTGCCGCGTGCGTTATCTGCTCAGGGCGAAAGATGTCTTCCCGGAGGAGGTGGAGGGAAATACCGGGACCGACGTGATGGGATCGGCCGTGCTGGCCTTCAATGCCTACGGCGAGCCGGTGGCGAAGCGGATGCTGCAGGTGACGCTGACGGTAGATGAAGCGCGAGCGAGGACCGTTCCCCACGCAAAGATTCAATTCTGGGAGACGGTGAATCTGCCGAAAGGGCGGAACTACCTGTATCTGGCGGTGTGGGACACGATGACGGGGCGGATGGGGACGGTGAATGCGGAAGTGGATGTGGGGAAGCAGCCGGTAGCCGGTGGCCGGTAGCCGGTCGCGCGTCAGGACCAGTCGAGTTCGCGGAGGCGGAGGGTCGCCTCCTGGATGGCGCGGGTGAGGCGGAGGATCTCGTCGGCTTTGCCGGCGCGCTCGGCGCGCTCGAGGTCGATGCGGAGCTGGCGCTGCTCGTGCTCGATGGCCTGGCGGCGGATGGCGAGGACGGCGGCGTCGACTTCTTCCGAGGTGGGCTCGTTGTCGTGGATGGAAAGGAAGAGCTCGGCGAGGAGCTGGCGGTGGGCCGGGTCGGTGAGGGCAGTGAGGGGGTCGGCGCCGTCGGGGCGGGTGCGCAGCTGCTCGACCATGGCGTGGACGTCGGCGCGGAGCGAGGCCAGCTCCTGGGCGTGCTGGTGCCAGTTGCCTTCCGCAACGATGTAGCAGTCGCTGGAGCGCGGGGCGGAGAAGGCCTGGAGCAGCACGCGCTCGGAATGGGTGAGCGGGAACGGGTGCGAGGCGAGGGAGTCGCGGCGTTTGGCGGCGGCTTCCTTGAGCTCGGCACGGACCAGGGCGGAGTCGATGCCGAGGGCCTGGGCGGCATCGATGGCAAAGGCATCGCGGGCGATGCGATTGGGGATGCGGCGGATGTGCGGCAGGAGGAAGTTGAGGGCGTCGGCCTTGGATTTGGGATCGCGGCCGGGGAAGAGATGGCGGGCGCGGTCGACCAGGTAGTCCTGAAACGAGGGTGAGGCGCGGAGCGCGTCGACGTAAGCGCGAGGGCCTCGGTCGCGGACGTAGCGGTCGGGATCGAGGCCGCCTTCAAGGGTGAGGACGCGCACTTCGAAGCCTTCTTCGGTGAGCAGGGAGATGGATTTTTCGGCAGCATTGGCGCCGGCGGTGTCGGGGTCGAAGTTCACGATGACCTTTGTCGCGTAGCGGCGCAGCAGGCGGACCTGGGATTCGGTAAACGCAGTCCCGCTGGTCGCGATGACGTTGGGGATCCCCGAGAGGAAGACGGAGATGCAGTCCATCTGGCCTTCGACCAGGATCGCGCCGCCATCCTGGCGGATGGCCTGGCGCGCCTTATCGAGATTGAAGAGAACGTGGCTTTTGGAATAGAGCGGCGTCTCGGGCGAGTTGAGGTATTTGGGACCGGCCTTTTCGCCGGTTTCGAGGGTGCGCGCGGTGAAGGCGATAACGCGGCCGGCTTCGTTGGCGATGGGGAACATGATGCGCTTGCGGAAGCGCGCGTACATCGGGCCAGGGCTGCCGTCTTCCTGCTCTTTCCAGGAGAAGAGGCCGGATTGGCGCAGGGTGTCTGCGTCGGCGAGGGACTGGAGGCGCTCACCGAGGGCGCGGAAGGAGTCCGGTGCGTAACCGATGCGGAATTTGGCGATGCCTTCCGAGGACAAGCCGCGGCCGCTGAGGTATTCGCGGGCCAGAGCGCCTTCGGGAGAGCGGAGCTGTTCTTCAAACCAGGCCGTGGCGACCTCGTGGAGTTCGAGGAGCTTGCCGCGCTGGCGGTGCTCGGCGGCTTCTTCCGGGGAGGAGAATTCGCGTTTGGGAAGGGGGATGCCGCACTTCTGGGCGACCGTGCGGACGGCCTCGCCGAAGCCGACGTTCTCGATTTTCTGGATGAAGGTGAAGACGTCGCCGTGTTCGTGGCAGCCGAAGCAGTTGAAGAACTGGCGGCCGGCGTGGACGGAGAAGGAGGGGGTCTTTTCTTTGTGGAAGGGGCAGAGGCCAGTGTAGTTCTGGGCTCCGGCTTTTTTGAGGCGCACGTAATCGCCGATGATTTTGACGATGTCGGCTTGCTCTTTGACGTGCTGGGCGAAGTCGGTGGCCATGGAGAGGGTTCAGGGTACAGGGTACAGCGGGGGAGGGAGCGGACAGCGGATAGGGGATAACGGTTGAGCGGACAACGGTTGAGGGCTGTGGCAGGGTCCTTTCCTTTCGGAGAGGAGACAGAGTTGGCCAGCAAGTCGCTTGAGGTCGTGGGTAACGGTACCCTGGCGGGGTCACGGTACGGCGGTTTGCACTAGGAATGGGGCGGATCGAGGTGGGAATGAAACAATTTGAGGTTTTCCACATCTAAATCATTAAGGATCCTGTCCCGAGAGCGCGATGGAGAGCGGCCTGTTCAGGCGCGAAATATCAGAAATCGCCGGAGTTAGGCTGAATTCGTGCTATTCTGGACCTCCCGGGGAGACGTGCGCCCTCATCCCGGCGGCCACCGAGCCGCTCTGGGTTTGCCTGAATGGCCCTGACCGCACCTCGTCCACTCCAGGTGAGACAGCAGATCCGAAAATTTACGCGGGGGACCAATCCGCTTGGCGATTGAAGACAAATACGAAGCCGATATCCAGAAGCTGATCGATGCCGGGAAGGAGAAGGGGTATCTGACCTACAACGAGGTCAATGACCTTCTTCCGGGCGAAATGAATTCGCCCGACGATCTCGACGATCTGATCACAACCATTGGCACACAGGGAATCGACATTCTCGAAGGCGGGCCGAAGATCGGCACCGGCGGAGAGCGTGACGAATTTGAAGGAGAAGAAGGCGAAGACGTCGAGCTGGACCTGACGCCGGGGACGCTGGAGAAGACCAACGATCCGGTGCGCATGTATCTGCGCGAGATGGGCACCGTGCCGTTGCTGACGCGCGAAGGCGAAGTGGAGATTGCGCGGCGCATCGAGCGCGGGCAGCTGCGCGTGCTGAAGGCGATTTCGCGGTCGCCCGTGGTGATCCGCGAGATCGTGGCGCTGGGTGAAGACCTGAAGCGCGGCGTGCGCAACATCAAGGAAATCGTCATCTTCGACGACGAGGAGCTGACCGAGGAAGTGGTGCAGTCGCGGGTGCGCGCGACCGTGAACAAGGTCGACACGCTCGTCAAGCATCAGAAGAAGGCGCAGCAGCTCGAAGAGAAGCTGGCGACGGTAAACCAGAAGGCGAAGCCGCGGGAGCATCGGCGGCTGCGCTGGAGCATTGCCCGCGAGAAGGTGCTGGTATCGCGGATCGTCCGCGAACTGAAGTACACCAACCAGGAGCGCAAGCGGCTGCTGGACAAGGTGAACAAGACCGTCGAGGCGATGCGCACGCTGGAACGGCAGATCCGCTCGCTGGATACGAAGTGGGAGCAGAGCCGCTCGGAAGAGCTGAAGAAGGAGTACCGGCGGCAGCAGAAGAACTGCAAGACGGACCTGGAGAAGCTGGAAGAAGAAGCGGGCGTCACGATCGCGGAGCTGAAGCGGACGCAGCGCGAGATGATCCAGGGCGACATGGACGCCGAGCAGGCGAAGCGGGAGCTGATTGAAGCGAACCTGCGCCTGGTGGTGTCGATCGCGAAGAAGTACACCAATCGCGGACTGCAGTTCCTCGACCTGATTCAGGAAGGCAACATCGGCCTGATGAAAGCGGTGGACAAATTTGAGTACCGCCGCGGTTACAAATTCTCGACGTACGCGACGTGGTGGATCCGGCAGGCGATCACGCGCGCCATTGCGGACCAGGCGAGAACGATCCGCATCCCGGTGCACATGATCGAAACGATCAACAAGCTGATTCGCACTTCACGCCAGCTGGTGCAGGAGCTGGGGCGCGAACCCACCTCGGAAGAGATCGCGAAGCGGATGGATATTCCTGTGGCGAAGGTACGCAAGGTGCTGAAGATCGCGCAGGAGCCGATTTCGCTGGAGACGCCGATCGGCGAAGAGGAAGATTCGCACCTGGGCGACTTCATCGAGGATCGGCAGGCGGTTTCGCCGTCCGATGCCGTGATCAGCGTGAACCTGAAGGAGTACACCTCGCAGGTGCTGCGCACGCTCACTCCGCGCGAAGAGCGCGTGGTGAAGATGCGCTTCGGTCTGGAGGATGGTTCCGAGCACACTCTGGAAGAGGTAGGACAGAGCTTCCAGGTGACGCGCGAGCGCATCCGGCAGATCGAGGCGAAGGCGCTGCGCAAGCTGCGGCATCCGTCGCGCTCGCGCAAGCTGCGGGCGTTTGTAGATACGGTTCACGACTAAGCAGGAACAGGGAGTAGGGAATAGAGAGGCCGCTCCTCCAGGGGAGTGGCCTCTTTTATTTGTGTGCTGCCGCCGGCGCGGCTTCTTACTGGCGTCATTCCACGAACCAGGTATGGCCGGGCGGCGCAACGCGCCTGTAGGATACCGGGTTTGCTGAAGTTATTTTCCGAGAGATTCCCGCGCGATGCGGGGTCCTCTTTTTTCTGCTTTGGAAACGTTCGAGTCCGCTCCCCAATCCGATGTCGGCCGTGAGGGTCCGTCTGTAATGGACAAAGCCACCCCTGCCGCAGAGCGCCCGCGACCCTCTCGAGGCGGCGGCCTGCGGGGGCTGCTGTGGGCGGTACTGCTGGAGGCGGCGGCGCTCTCGCTTCTGGCCTTCCTGATCTACGAGTGGCGCGCCCTGCACCTGTAGGGTGCGGCGGCTATTGCACGGTGAGCGTCAGCTTCGCCGTGTGGACGATGTTGGACATGGTTCCCGTGACGATGAGGGTATAGGTCCCTGCAGGCGTTGGGTTAGAAGTGCCACCGCCTCCACCCCCGCCGCCGCCTCCCCCGCTGCCACTGCCGCCATTGCTGGAGCTGACACCGCAACCTGTCAACAGACCTGCTACGAGGATGAGGAGGAGCAGCTTCTCTTTCCACGCCCGACGGCGCAGGCCCAGCAGGGCGATGGGAAAAGCAAAGCCGAGCAGGCGGGCGGTGGTTTTCCAGCCGGATAAGGGAAGCAGGCCGGTGGGGGCCAGCGCGGATGAGGTGGCAACGCCGGTTGCGATGGTGACGGCGGCGCTGGAGGTGTTGGTGCTGACGACGGTGAGGCTGGCTGGGTTGAGAGAGCAGGTGGAGTTTTGCGGTGCGCCGGCGCAGTTGAGCGAGACCGTGCCGGTGGCTCCTCCGAGCCCGGAGAGTTGCAGGGAGAAGGAGGCGGTCTGCCCGCTGCTGACAATGGCGGTGGAAGAGCCGGAGACGGAGAGGCCGAAGTCCTGTCCCTGGCCGGAGAGGCTGACGGTGAGGGCTTTGGGCAGATTGGCGGCCGAAACGGTGAGGGTGCCGGAGACGGATCCGGCAGCGGCGGGCGAGAAGGTGATGCCGAGCCGGCAAGTGGCGCCGACTGCAACAGTGGCAGAACAGTTGTTGGTGGCCACCGTGAAGCCGGAGGTGATCGCGACAGCGAGCCCGGTGAGATCGTAACCGCCGCTGTTGGTGACGGTGACGGTCTGGACGCTGCTGGTGGTGCCGATGGCATAGCCGCCGAAGGCGATGGAGGCCGGCAGAGCCGAAGCGCCGGGTGGAGCGAGGCCGGTGCCGGTGAGCGCGATTTTTCGGGTGCGGAACTGATCTGTCACCGTGACTGTGCCAGATTCGGCAGCCGCGACGGTGGGGGTGAAGGTGACGGCGATGCCGCAGGTGGACTGCGCCTGCAGCGTGGTTCCGCAGTTGTTGACGGCAGCGAAGTCGCCGGTGACGGAGACGGCGATGCCGGTGAGCAGCTGATCGCCGCTGTTGGTGAGGACGATCGACTGGGGCGCACTGGTGGTGGAAACCTGCTGCGGCGCGAAGGTGAGCGCGGTGGCGGAGAGGGTGTCGGTGGCGGGGTTCTGCCCGGTTCCGGAGAGAAGGGCGGTTTGCGTCCCGACGGAATCGACGACGGTGAGCCGGCCGCTGCGGATTCCCGAAGCGGTGGGCGAGAAAACGATACCGAGGGTGCAGCTGTAATTGCCGGCGAGCGAGGCAGGGCAACTGTTGACGGCGATGGAGAAGTCGCCGCTGACGGCCGCACTGGTGATGGTGGCGGCGATGTCGCCGGTGTTGGCGAGGGTGATGTACTGGCGGCCGGAGGTGGAGCCGACGGTGAGACCGGCGAAGGTGAGCGCGGAGGGCGTGAGGACGACGGAGGCCGGTGCGAGGCCGGTGCCGGAGAGGGGCACGGTCAGTTGGCCGCCGCTGACGTTGGCGTAGACGGTGAGGAGTCCGGTCGCGGGGCCGCTCTGCGAGGGATCGAAGAGGACGGAGATCTGGCAGCTGGCTTTGACGGGGAGGGATTGATCGACACAGTTGTCGGTCTCGGTGAAGTCGCCGGTGAGATCGAGGCTGGTGACGTTGAGATTGAGATGGCCGGTGTTGGTGAGGGTGATGGTTTGCGGATCGCTCAGGGTCTGGACGCGCTGGCTGGGGAAGGTGAGGGCGGTGGGCTGCGCGGAGGCCGTGGTAGGAGCGATACCGGCCGTAGCGAGATCGATTTCCCAGATGCCGCGGCCCCAGGTGGCCGCGCGCAGCTTCTGGGTGGCGCCTTCGTTGATGGCCATGAGCCCGACGACGGGTGAGGTGGGGAGGCCGGTGCCGTAGAGGTTCCAGCAGGCGCTGCCTGTGGCGGCGCAACCGGAGACTTTGTTGGTGAAGTAGAGGCCCTTGTCGGTTGCGACGTAGACGATGTTGGCGTCGTTGGGGTCGATGAGGATGCTGTTGGCGGGGACGGAGGGCAGGTTGGAGGTGAGGTTGGTCCAGTGGGCGCCGGCGTCGGTGGATCGGTACACGGTGGGGGCGTACTGGAGCGCTCCCGAGACTCCCTGGATGGTGATGTAGACGGTCTGGCCGGTGGGGTCGTGGGGATCGGGAACGATGCTGGAGATGCCGTATCCGGCGGGATTGAACTGGGTGCCTCCCTGGCCTGGGTTGGCTACGGGGGAGGCATCGGTGTCGGTCCATCGCGTGTTGGAGGACTGGGAGCCGTCGTTGACAGTGGCGGTGAAGAGATGGCCGGCGACCAGGCCGCCGCCATCGAGGGCGCCGGCCATGCCCGCGTAGAGTTGCTCGGCTCCGTTGCCGGCGGAGGTTCCGCTGAGGATGGGGGCCGCAGCCAGCGTGCGTATCTCCGCATTGCCGTCGCAGGACGGCTGCTGCACCTGGTCCAGCATCGGGCTGAGGAGGTTCTGATCGCTCCAGCCGGAGCCGTCGGCGGAGCCACGCCAGACACGGCAGGTGCCGAGGATGATGTTTGCCGTATTGACGGGGTCGAGGATCCAGGGAGCGGGAACCGACTGGAAGTCGTTGTCGACCTGGGATTCGCCGATCGCGACATTTCCAAAGGCGGACCGATCGCAGCCCGTTCCCTCGGCGCAGCGGTTGATGCCGACGCCGCCGATGGAGGTGGCATACCAATTGGAGGGGGCGGCAGGATCGATGGCGACGGCATCGCCTTCGCCGTCGAGGACCTGAGTCCAGGGCGTGGTGGTATCGGCTCCGGGGGCCGCGGTGCCGAGCGGGCCGAGCGCAGCGAGCCAGGTGGGGGGTGTGGCGGGATCCTGGGCAAAGCCGGAGATCTGCGCGAGAGAGCCGAGGCCGCTGTTGAGGTTCTGGTAGTGGTTCGCGTCGTCGGAAGAGCAGACGGCCTTTTGTTGATCGACGCTGTCGGTGGATCGCCAGAGGCCGCCGTCGTTTCCGAAATAGAGAAGGCCGGAGGCACCGAGGGTGGCGTCGATAGCGTGCTGGCCGGGAGCAACCTGCGCGGCGGAGCAGGACTGGGTGTTGGTGGTGTTGCGCCAGACGCAGCTGTTCGCGAGACTGCATCGCCAGATGTCCTGAGAACCGAGGAAGAGCAGGGTGTCCTGCTGCGAGGGAACGGCGGCGAGCCATAGGCTGGCATCGGCCTGGGCGAGGGTGCTGCTGCCGGCAGGAGAGTGCAGGGAGGTGTCGTCGAGGCGGGTGGCGAATTGGACGGTGGGGTTGGAGCAGGCGCCGGACTTGAGTCGGCAGGCATCCTGCCAGAGACCCTGATCGAGGTTATTGGTGTCGACGCTGAGGGCGTAAAGGTCGCCGGTGGTGGGCTGCACGGCGAGGGCGCCTCGAAAGACGGGGCAGGCCTGGGAGGCGGGCGCTCCGGGGTTCGTGGGGCACATCTTCAGGGTGAGGTTGGCGCCAGGCTGGTTGGTGAGGCGGGACCAGGTGATGCCGTCGAGCGATTCATAGTAGCCGTGGAAACGGATGGCGGCGTAGAAGCGCTGTCGGACGGGGTTCCAGACCACTGCGGTGGCCGCGTTGCCCTGGTTGCCGATGTACTGCTCGCCCTGGATGACCTGGGTTCCGTCCTCGATGGTGGCCAGGTGCCATGTTGCGCCGGCATCCTGGGAGTAATAGAGGCCCAGCGTGCTGAGACTGCTGAGCGCGCCGACGACCGTCGTTCGGTTGCCGGGCGACGCCACCGCAGCGACAACGAGATTCGGATGGCTCGGGTTCCAGGCGAAACCGGAAAAGGCCGCGCCCCGGAAGCTGTAGGTGAGCCCGACGGAGCTGGGCGCCGTTTGCCAGATGAGCGACCAGGTGACGCCGCCGTCGGTGGAGCGCAGAATGCCCGCGCCGTACCACGAGCCGGACCCGCTGTTCGGATCGCCCGTGCCGGCGAGGATGACACCGGTGCCGCCGGGCTGAACACTGACGGCGCCTACCGTGAGAGAGCTGAGCAGGATGTTGGAGGGCCAGACGGTCAGGGTGTCGGTGAGCGGAGCAAAGGTGACGCTCGAGGCACTGGCGGCTGCGTTCGTGGACTTCCAGACGCCCCCGCCTTCGTGCCGAGGTAGACGGTGCTGCCCGTGGAGTCGGAGGGGTCGACGGCGATGCTGAGGACGCGGCCCGTAACGAGGTTCCAGGCGGAGGTATCGATCTGACCGGGACCGACAGCGGACCAGACAGTGGAAGGGGTGGGAATCGTGGCGGGGGTTGGCGGCGCCTGGATGGACGGCTGCGCGACGGCCACGCCCATCGGAGCGAGGGACACAGCGCCGTACAGCAGAAGGGTACGGGACCATCGCGCACCGCAGGTTCGCGAACGCAGCGATACTGGATCAGGGCGAAGGGGGGCGAGGGATTCGTCGGCCCCTTCTTGAGAACTCCTCACAGATTCACCGAGCGAGTGCGGTCAAAATTTCGCTACGGAAGCGGGGGTGCACGGAATTTTACGAGCGCACGCTTCGCAGGCGATGGGCTCATTATTCGAGGTGGAGATGGGACGCAGCCCGTTACTTTGGTCAGGCGGAGGTGCCGGTAGTACCGGGAAGTGCAGAATGGGGAAAGGCGAAAGCGCGCGGCCCCCGGCAGTCTTGGCGCGACGATGGGTTGCGGGCTTCGCAACGACGAAAGACGCGGTGAGATCGGGTCAGATTTCGGGGTTCAGTTCCGCAGCGGCGGGATACGAGATGGGCCGGGTCCTTGCATGGACGGCGACGGGCGCCTGGCTGACTTTCTCTGCGTGGACTCGGGCCGTTTGTTCGTACTGCATGATGGACAATGCAGATTCCGCAACGGCGCTGTCGTTTGAGAAGAGACAGGAAGTCGCGGTGCGCCACAGGATCTTCACGTCGCTGCCGAAGGTGGCGGTGCGCATGTATTCGAGGTCGAGATGAGCCTTCGCAGGTTTTACGAATGTCTCGTAGAAGGCCTCCAGCTGATCCGCAGGAATCTCGGAAAGGAATTCCTCTTCGTTGCGAAAGGCAAGGGTGGCGGCGCCGGTGATACCGGGGCGGCAGGCAAGACGAAGGGCCTCGTGGTGGGGCAGCTTGGGTCTGGGGCCAACCAGCGACATATCGCCGCGGAGGACATTCCAGAACTGCGGGAGCTCATCGAGCTTGTAACGGCGGAGCAGGGCGCCGACCGGCGTAATGCGCGCATCGCCGCTGACGGTGATGCAGACATTGTTGCCTTTTTTCGGGCACATGGAGCGGAACTTATAAAGCGTAAACTCGCGGCCATTGCGGCCCATGCGGCGCTGACGGAAGAAGATCGGACCCGGCGACCCCCAACGCACGAGGAGGGCGGCAAGAAGCATGAGGGGGCAAAAAGCGATCAGCGCGAGAACCGCAACGGAAATATCGAGGGTGCGGCGGATAGCAGAGAGGGCCCACGGACTGGCCTTCCCGGACTGCCTCAGGTTCGATTCGACAAAGAGGTCGGATTTCGCCGTGACCTTTGAGGCCGGGTGAACGGAGCCTGAGCGCACAGGAGCTTCTGACGACTCTGCCGCGTCAGGAGAAAACACATTATCGAATGAAAGCGAACTCATTCCCACCCATCACAACGGCGTTAGCATTCTGACTTTCGCAAATCCGAGAGAACAGTGTTCCGGCGGGTCAGTGGTGAAGTACAGTATGGACTTGTAAGTTGTTACTGAACTGTAACCGAATGTGTTTCGTGTTTCTGGGTGCAGTATACAGTGGATGCTCGGAGTTCAAGGACCAAATTCAAGAGCTCGCGAACAAATGTCACTGAAGATTCATTACGACAATAACCGTCACCAAATTGGGACAACAATCCCCCAAAGGTATACTGCGAAAGTAACGCGGGCGAGGCATGCTAGACTGTCGTCACAGGTAATCCTTTCGCACGAATCGATGAAACGAAATGCTTCATGGCGCGTCCAGCGCCCCCTTCCCCTTTCGTGCCTTCCTTCAATATGACCAAACGACTCCCATCGCTCCTTGCAGTCGTGTGCCTGTTGCTGGCGATGCGTGGTGAAGGCCAGGAAAATTCCGGCGCCATGCAAAACTCCTCGGGCGCCCCCGATTGTTCGGATCCGCTTTTGGCCAATTCGGCCCAGTGCTCAGGATTCTTACAGAATCAGATGCAGACTTCGCCGATGGGTTCATCGATGGGTACATCCATCCCTTCGGCACAGATGACCACGCAGGGTCAGGGGCCTGGGTTCTTTCAGTATCGCGATACAGATAATCTGGGCCGGCAGCCGTTCACGCGGCTTCCTCCCCAGATCACACTTCCCCCCGAGCCACTGACCGAGTTCCAGAAGTTCATTGCTTCGACGACCGGGCAGATCCTTCCCATTTATGGAGCGGATTTGTTCCGGCGCGTTCCTTCGACCTTCGCCCCGGTCGATATGGCGCCTGTTCCCTCGGATTACATCGTCGGTCCTGGCGATGAACTTCGCATACGTGTCTGGGGACAGATCAATTTCAGTGCCGACGTGCGCGTGGATCGCTCCGGGGAGGTGTACCTGCCGCAGGTGGGGCCGGTGCACGTGGCCGGGCTGGCGTTCTCAGACTTGGATTCGCATCTGCGGTCGGCGGTGGGCCGGGTTTATAAGAATTTCGACCTGACGGTGGATGTCGGCCAGATCCGGGCGATTCAGGTGTATCTCTCCGGCGACGCGAGGCGGCCGGGCGTTTACACGGTGAGCTCGCTCAGTACCCTTGTAGATGCACTGTTTGCCGGCGGCGGACCGTCGGCCAGCGGGTCGTTCCGGCACATTCTGCTGCGGCGGGCAGGAGCGGAAGTCACCGATTTCGATCTTTATTCGCTCCTGGTGCATGGCGACAAATCGAAGGACGTGACGCTGAAGAACGGCGATGTGCTGTTTATTCCGCCGGCGGGGCCTGAGGTAGCGGTGACCGGGA
>JBKICP010000354.1:0-7913 GCA_046567085.1 Acidobacteriota bacterium | reverse complement strand
AGGGCACAGGCAGCGGCAGATGCGCGCAGGGCAGGATCGGAAAGCCAGCTGCGCAGGAGGCTGATGTAGCCGGTCAGGAGCACGAACAGCGGCAATCCAATCAGGAAGATCCACAGGCCCAGATGCGTGCGCGCGGCGTACCAGTCGACGATGCGCTGGGCGGTATGAGCCGGTTCAAACTGCAGCGGCTGAAGACTGCGGACGACCAGAGCGGCCATGAACAGGACAGCGGGGCCGAGCAACGTCAGCTCCAGAGCGGCGAGCGCGGGGCGGAAGGTTTTCATGGATTGCTTTATAGAACAAAGCGACTTTGCAATGCAAAGCGAAAATCCACGCCCGCCGACATGAGAGGCGCGAAAGAACAAATCAGCTCAGGGGTAGGAAATACTGCGTGCCGTGAACGGGTTCAGAGAGCCGCTTCAGCAGCAGCTGGAGATCGTGGTTGTTGTTCACGAAGTCGATGTCGCTGGTGTTGACGACGAGCAGGTCGCTGGCCGAGTAGTGGAAGAAGAAGTGCTCGTAGGCAGCGGCCACCTGTTCGATGTACTTTTCGCTGATGGAACGCTCGCCGGGGATCCCCTTGCGGCGGATGCGCTGCTTCAGCGCTTCCGGTGAGGCCTGGAGATAGATGACCAGCTCCGGCGTGGGGACCTCGGCGCGGAACATCTGATAGTAGCGATTGTAGAGATCCAGCTCCGCGTCGGACAGATTGATGTAGGCGAAGATCTTGTCTTTCTCGAAGAGATAGTCGGCAACGATGGGTGTGGTGAAGTCTTCGAGATCGCGCTGCTGCTCGTAGCGCTGCATGAGGAACCACATCTGCGTGGGGTAGGCGAGGCCGTGCTCGCCGCGGTAGAAGCGGTCGAGGAAGGGATTGTCTTCGGGTTCGACCAGGCGGCGGGCGTGAAGGGTATTGGCCAGGATTTGGGCCAGCGAGGACTTGCCCGCGCGAATGGGGCCTTCGACGGCGATGAAACGCGGCTGTTCAAAGAGGTTGGCCACGGGTCCGATGAGTGCAGCGAAGGAAATACGAAGATACCACGGGCGAGGCAGGATGCAAACCCGTTGTTAGCGGTCAGCGGATGGCGGATAGCGGTTAACGGATGGCTTGAAGGGCTCAGCGTTCAGCGAAGACCACGGACCGCATAGACTGGAATCCGAATGATCGGATGGATTGCGGGAAGCGCGGTTGCGCTGGGAGCCGGGGCTGCGGCCTTCACCTATGCGTCTCTGGCGCCGGAGTCGCAGTGGTTTGGCCGGACGATTGTGGCCGGCAGCGATGCGCGGGAATTTGCTCTGACCTACGACGATGGCCCCA
Organism: Acidobacteriota bacterium; assembly: GCA_046567085.1. Taxonomy (GTDB): domain Bacteria; phylum Acidobacteriota; class Terriglobia; order Terriglobales; family Acidobacteriaceae; genus Palsa-343. The sequence continues at coordinate 6,595 of JBKICP010000354.1, read as the reverse complement.
ACGATCCGTGGACGGGGCGTCTGCTTGAGGTGCTGGCACGGCGTGAGGTGCGGGCGACGTTCTTCCTGATCGGACGCTACGTGCGACAGCGGCCGGACGTCGTTCGGGAGATTCGCGCGGCGGGCCATCTCGTCGGCAACCACACGGTGACCCACCCGGTGCTGGCGCTGCAGAGCGCGGCCCGGATTCGGAAGGAACTGGCGGGGTGCAATGCCGCGCTGGAAGATGTGCTGGGGGAGAAGGTGCGCTTCTTCCGTCCTCCGCACGGCTCGCGGCGGCCGGTGGTGCTGCGCGCGGCGCGGGAACTGGGCTTGCAGGCGGTGATGTGGAACGCGATGGGTTTCGACTGGCGGAAGACCACGGCGGACCAGGTGACGGCGCATCTGGAGCGCGGGATCCGGCGGAATCAGAAGCGAGGGAAAGGGTCGAACCTGCTGCTGCACGATGGCGGCCACCTGGCGATCGGGGCGGACCGGTCGCATTCGGTCGAGGCGACCGAGACGATTCTCGACCGGTACGCGCCGACCACGGTGCGCTACGTGACCGTGGACGCCTGGGGACAAGGAGTAGGGGATCGGGAATAGGGGTTTGTCCCATTCGTCCCAGAATGTGCCAGGAACCCGTGGCTGTACGTTAACGTAGGTAAAACCAGAGAGGCGCCCCCGATCGATGTTTGAAGACATTCGCTACGCCCTGCGGCAGTTCCTGAAGACGCCGGGATTCACGATCACTGCGGTTCTGACGCTGGCGCTGGGCATTGGCGCGACGACGGCGATCTTTACGCTGATCGATGCGGTGCTGATGAAATCGCTGCCGGTGACGAAGCCGAGCGAACTGATCCGGATCGGAGACAACGAGAATTGCTGCATCAATGGCGGCATGCAGGACGACTGGTCGCTGTTCTCGACCGAGCAGTATCGGGAGTTTCGCGATCACACGCCGGGGTTCTCGAATCTGGCCGCGTTCCAGGCAGGACGAGCGCAGATCGGGGTGCGGCGCGCAGGAAGCGATCATCCCTCGGAGGCGTACGGCGGGGAGTTTGTCTCAGGGAATGCCTTTCAGACATTCGGGCTGAACGCTTGGATGGGCCGCCTGCTGCAGCCTTCGGACGACTCGAAGGGTGCGCCCCCGGTCGCAGTGATGAGTTATCGCACCTGGCAGGAGAAGTTCGGCAAGGACCCGACCGTGGTGGGCGCAGCCTTCCTGATCAACGGGCAGCCGTTCACGGTGGTGGGTATTGCGCCGCCGGGATTCTTCGGCGACCGGCTGACGAGCGATCCGCCGTCGTTCTGGATGCCTCTCAGCACAAATCCGGTGGTGGCCGGAGGCGCGTTCGATGTTCTGGATCGGCCCGAGCTGGACTGGCTGAATCTGATTGGGCGCATCGAGCCGGGTGCGGACACAAAGAAGATGGAAGCCCAGCTGCAGGTGGAACTGCGGCAGTTCCTGCTCAGCCCGGTGAGCAAGGTGGAGAAGCGTGCCGCCGGTCTGATTCCGAAGCAGACGCTGCATCTGCGGCCGGGCGGCGGCGGCGTGCAGCAGATGCAGGAGAACTACCGGGACGGACTGCATCTGGCGATGTGGATTTCGGCCTTTGTGCTGCTGATTGCGTGCGCGAACCTGGCGAATCTGATGCTGGTGCGATCGATCTCGCGGAAGGCGCAGACATCGGTGCGGTCGGCGCTGGGTGCGCCGCGGAGCCGGCTGGTGCGGCAGGCGATGATCGAGAGCATCGTGCTGGCGGCGATGGGGGGCATTGCAGGGCTGGCCGTGGCGTATGCCGGGGCGCGCCTGCTGCTGCATCTGGTAGCCGGAAAGAGCTATCTCCCAATCGATGCGGCGCCGTCGCTGCCGGTGCTCGGGTTTGCGTTCGGGCTATCGATGGTGACCGGGGTCCTGTTTGGAACGGCGCCGGCCTGGATGACGGCGCATGCGGATCCGATCGATGCGCTGCGCGGCGCGAATCGCGCCACGAAACGCGGCGGCTTGTGGACGCAGAAGATCCTGGTGGTGATGCAGGCGGCGGTTTCCCTGGCGCTGCTGTGTGCGGCGGGGCTGCTGATCCGGAGCCTGACGAATTTGCAGCACCAGCACTTCGGGTTCGAGACGAAGAACCGATACATCCTCCACATCGACCCGCAGATGGCGGGCTATAAGGCCAACCAGGCGGATCAGTTCTACCGCCAGCTGCACGACTCCCTCGCGGCCATTCCGGGCGTCCGGGAGGTGACGTATTCGCTCTACAGTCCCATGGAAGGCGACAACTGGGGCGAGGGCGTCTATATCGAGGGGCAGGCGCCGCCCGCGCCGGGAAGCAACTTCAACAGTACTTCGTGGGATCGCGTGAGCGCTGGGTATTTCGACAACATCGGGACGAAGATCGTTGCCGGGCGCGGAATTACCGATCAGGACTCAGGGTCGAGCCAACTGGTGGCGGTGGTGAACCAGGCTTTTGCAAAGCATTTCTTCAAAAATGGCGACGCCCTGGGGCATCACTTCGGCGATCTGGACGAGAAGTACGCGGGGAAGTTCACGATTGTGGGCATCGCGGAAGACACGCAGTACTGGGACCCGATGAGCCATATCCGGCCGATGTTCTTTTTGCCGGCCCTGCAGTGGGTCAATTACAACGACCCGTCGGAGTCCATGTTTGAGGATGTCTCGCACCTGGAGATGAGTGCGGTGGAGATCCAGACCGCGGGCTATGTGCCGGGACTGGAGGCGCAGGTGCGGCGAGTGCTGAACCAGATCAATCCCAACCTGACCATGATTCAGTTCCAGAGCTTCGCCGAACAGGTGCAGAGCGAGTTCAGCCAGCAGGAGATTCTGGTGCAGCTCACGACGGTCTTCGGGGTGCTGGCCCTGACGCTGGCGGCGATCGGCCTGTACGGCGTGACCGCGTATGCCGTGGCGCAGCGCACCCGGGAGATCGGAATCCGAATGGCCCTCGGCGCCGATCGCGGCGGAATCCTGCAGATGGTGCTGCGGAGCGCCTTCCTGCAGGCGGGGATCGGGCTGGCGATCGGGATGCCGGCGGCGATCTTCGGCGGGCGGTTCATGAGCAGCATGCTGTACAACGTGAAGACCTGGGATCCGGTGGTGCTGATCGCGACAACGCTGATTCTGGCGCTTGCGGCCTTTCTGGCTTCGGTGATCCCGGCGCAGCGCGCCTCGAGCGTGGAACCGATGACAGCGTTGCGGGTGGAGTAGGGCACAACGAAATTGCACAGCTGTGACGGAGACCGCTGCAATCGGGCGTGCAGCACGTCTAAAATTTTGTAGAGAGTTGTAGCCCGATGCAGGAATCTCTTTACCGCTGGCTTGAACCCCGGGTGATCGCCCATGCGGCAGAAGCGTGCGTGCAGTTGAGCCGCCTGCTGCTGCTGGTGATTGCGATCGAAGTGATCACAATGCCGCTCACGCAGCAGTTGTGGACCTGGGATGGGTTTCTGCGGGGCGGGCAGGACTTCGAACTCGGACTCTTCATGATTATGGTTTGCCTCTGCCTGGGTCTGCTGCGCGCGCAGGACGGGCGGCAGCGGGTCCGCGTGCTGCTGGCACTGCGGCGCCGGCTGGGCGAGATCTTTGGCGGGCGCCCGCGACGGACGCCCGCAACCGGATGGTGGGCAGCAGCCCTGGAGGCTGCGCTGCATCGATCCCACACTCCTTCCTTAACTCCCTTGCTGATCTGATCCCCTGCATTGCGGGGCAGTGTTCCGGGCGGCCGGTGAGGTGTCGTTCGGACTCGGTCCCCACGGAGGGCCCGATCGATCCTGCTGCGGAGGGAACTATGGAAAAGTCTGAAGTCGTGCGCACATGGGCCTGTATCCAGGCCGACCGAATCAAAAAGCCCGGAGCCCTGTCGACCCGGGGAAACAGGAAAAAGATGACGAGCGGGGATCTCCAGAGCGAAGGAGAGATACGGCGGGAGCTGGTTCGGTACGGGAAATGGCTCTACCGGCTGGGATACATGCCGGCGACAGCCGGCAACCTGTCGGTGCGTCTGGACGAGGACCGCGTGCTGGTGACGCCGACCGGAGCGAGCAAGTATCTGCTGCGAAGCCGGGATATCGTGGTGGTCGATCTGGACGGGCGCCAACTGGAGGGGGCGCGTCAGGCGACCAGCGAACTGGGAATGCATCTGGCGTTCTATCGGCAGCGGGACGATGTGCGCGCCGTGATTCATGCCCATCCGCCGGTGGCGACCGCGTTTGCGTGCGCGGGGTGGGCCCTGGAGGAGATGATCTGCCAGGAGGCGGCGATGACGCTGGGACCCGTGCCGCTGGCCCGCTATGCGACCACGGGGACCGACGAGGTTGCCGACAGCCTCAGGCCGCTGATTCCCGAGCACGACACCATCCTGCTGGCCAGCCACGGGGCGGTGGCGTGCGGTCCGACGCTGTTCAGCGCCTTTCTGAAGATGGAAACGCTGGAGCACGTGGCCCAGATCCGCCTGGCCGCCCAGCAGCTGGGTGGATATCACACGCTCGATCAGGCGCAGGAAGAGGCGCTGTGCCGCGCGCGCGAGCGTTATCAGCACAACGCCGTCTGAGCCCTGGCGCTACTGCGGCGCAGCCGACTTCTGCGCCTGGATGAACGGATCGACGTTGCTCTTGTCGACGAAGGTCGAGCCGGTATCGATGAAGTTCGGAATCGGCGCCGAGGGATCGTCGGAGTAGTCCTTCGTGAGCGACGGCAGCGGATTGTGGTACAGCTCGTCGAGCATCTTGACCCCGAAATAGGCCATGGTGAAGGGCTTCTGCGCGATGGTGGCGGAGATGATGCCCTGCTTCACATCTTCGAGAGTGTCGGTGTTGAGATCCATGGCGATGACGACACGGTCCTTCGCATTATTCCGCCGCAGCACTTCACCCACTTCGGGCCCGGCGGACGCTTCGAGACAAACGAAGGCGTCGACGCGGTCCTTGCCCGTCAGAGCCAGTGCATGCTGCGTGTAGTCGAAGGCGGTCGTGCTCTGGCCTTTCAGATCGACGACTTCCTTGATATGGATATCGGGCGAAGAGGCAAGGGCGTCCTTGTAGCCGTTGAGGCGTTCATCGAGGTTCGGCTGCCCGGGATTGGTAAAGAAGACGACGTTCCCTTTGCCGCCGAGTTTCTGGACGAGCTCGTGGCCGCCGAGGCGTCCCGCCTGGCGGTTATTGGTGCCGATGAAGTAGAGGCGTTTGCTGCTGGGTGCGTCGGAATCCACGGTAATGACGGGGATGCCGGCGTTGATGGCATCGTCGATGGCCGGCTGCATCAGTTTTTCGTCGGCAACCGAGACCAGAATGCCTTTGGGTTTCAGGGCGACAACGGAGCGGAACTCCGAGACTTCATCCTGCGGGTCGAAACCCTGGGGTCCGCGCATGTCCGCGTGGACGTCATATTCTTTCGCGATTTTGTCGAGGCCGGCGGCGGCGGACTGCCAGTAGGCCAGTTTGGTATTGGTGGTTACAAGGTAAAAGTGCTCGGCACTGCTGTGGCGGGCACACCCGGTGAGGGCTGCTGCAAAGGCTGACGTTGTGAGAATGAGAGCGATGGAGTGAGTCAGTTTCATGCGTCACCTCCTGTGCCGCGTGCTGACGCCGGCTCCAGACAAGGACGGATGTTCGGGCCGGTGTTCGGACGCACGGGGATAGAGCAGTTTACTCTCTGGAAGGAGCCGATTGCGGCCTCGTTTTCGCAGAGCGGGAAAGATAGTGAGGGCTTCTCGGTCCGATGGGCCGGACCGCTTTTTAGCGGAACCCGTCGAAACACAGGCTCCGGGTTTCCATTTCTTTGGGGTGAAGGCGCTGTAAGCAGCAGGGCAGCGTCAGGTCTCTTCGAGGCAACCTCCGGAATCATGGTTCGCATCTCAAAACCGCGCGGCGGTTCACCGGACTTTCCCCGGGCCGGGAGAAACACGTCGACAAAATTATCAGCGGGCGTCAGCTTGTCATGTGAGCGTCCGCGACGGGGCGGATGCCTTTGGTTGGAAGCTGGCGCGAGAAGTGCTGTGCGCTCCTGTTGGCAGGAGCGGCGTGGGCCCAGGTCTATGGGGCTGTGCCGCTGCCATCCCATGAGAAACAGGCGGGCACTGCGCAACTCAAGTCGATGTCCCTGGAACAGCTGGGGAACGTCGAGGTTACGACAGTATCGAAACAGCCGGAAGAGGTGTGGCGCACGCCGGCGGCGATCTTCGTGTTGACGCACGACGATATTCGTCGTTCCGGGGCGAAAACCATCCCCGACCTGCTGCGGCTGGTTCCGGGCGTCCAGGTCGCCCAGGAGCAAAGCGATCAGTGGGCCGTGGGAATCCGCGGCTTCGACAGTCCGTTTTCCAAAGGCTTGCTGGTGCTGATCGATGGGCGCAGCGTCTATACGCCGCTGGATGAGGGCGTGTACTGGGACGTGCAGGACCTGGTGTTCGACGATATCGATCGCATCGAGGTGATTCGCGGACCGGGAGGAACCATCTGGGGACCGAATGCGGTCAACGGGGTGATCAATATCATCACACGCGGCGCGGCGGCGACCCAGGGAGCGGTGGTCGACACGGACGGCGGCGATGCGGTGGAACGCTTCAACGGTTCGGTGAGGATGGGTTTCAGGCCCC
>JBKICP010000353.1:0-8209 GCA_046567085.1 Acidobacteriota bacterium | reverse complement strand
TCTGCGGCGCAGAGGGCTGCTGAGTGTCCGGGGGCGGTGGAGGCGCCTGCGGCTGCTCAGGGGTGGCCTGCGGCTGCTGATTGTCGTCCGGCGGGGGAGGCGGCGCCTGTTGCTGGTCCGCGGACCCGGTTACGGTGATGTCGTTCGCGATGCCGCTCACGCCGGGCACGTTGGCGGCATCGGTCTCCGCCTGCTGCCGCTGCTGCTCGGTCTCCACAGTACCAGTCAGCGTGACAATGCCGTGGCTGACGGAGGCTGTAATGGGCTGATTCTTCAGCATCGCATCGTGCGTCACGGCATCGGACACCGCGGCCTGGAGTTTGGTGTCTCCGCTCTGCGCCAGAGCCGGACTTGCGCCGAGGATCCAAAGGCAGGAGGCCAGCGCAACCGATGCGCCGGCAAGATGGGTAAATCTCCGAAGAATGCTGTGCGTGCTCATAGCCCCAACTCCCCGGCTTCCGGGCGGGCCGGTTAGACACACGCCCGGAGCGTAACTCATTCTGCCCCCTCCAACACCATTTTCGATGGAAAGTTGTGTTGGAAAGTCGCAGGTTACAGGGGGAAATCGGCTATCCGCGCATCTTTCGGTAACGCTCGATCAGCGCCGTCGTCGAGCTGTCGTGGCTGCCGGCAGCCGGGCCGGAACCCTCCAGTTCGCCGACAATCTTTTTCGCCAGAACCTTGCCCAGCTCGACGCCCCACTGGTCGAAGGAATCGATCTGCCAGATCACCCCCTGGGTGAAGACGCTGTGCTCGTAGAGCGCCACCAGCTTGCCCAGCGCCGCAGGGGTCAACTCCTCCAGCAGCAGCGTGCTGGACGGACGGTCGCCTTCGAAGACCCGGTGGGGAACCAGCCAGTCCGGCGTTCCTTCGGCCTTGACCTCTTCGGGAGTCTTGCCGAACGCCAGGGCCTCGCCCTGGGCAAAAACGTTGGCCATCAGCAGGTCATGGTGATCGCCTAAAGGATTGAGAGTCTTTGCGAACCCAATGAAATCGCAGGGGATGAGCCGCGTTCCCTGATGGATGAGCTGGTAGAAGGAATGCTGCCCGTTGGTGCCGGGTTCGCCCCAGAAGATGGGTCCGGTTGCGTAGTTGACGTGTTCGCCGGAGAGGGTCACGTGCTTGCCGTTGCTCTCCATGGTGAGCTGCTGGAGATAGGCGGGGAAGCGCTTCAGGTATTGCTCATAGGGCAGGACGGCGACGGTTTCGGCTCCGAAAAAGTCGGTGTACCAGAGCGAGAGCAGACCCATCAGAACGGGCAGGTTCTTCGCGAACGGCGTGGTCCGGAAGTGCTCGTCCATGGCGTGGAAGCCAGCCAGCATGGCGCGGAAGTTGTCGGGTCCGATGGCGAGCATCGTCGACAGGCCGATGGCCGAGTCCATGGAGTAGCGTCCGCCGACCCAGTCCCAGAAGCCGAACATATTGGCGGTGTCGATGCCGAACTTCGAGACTTCTTTCGCGTTGGTCGAAACAGCGACGAAGTGCTTTTCGACGGCCTTCTCGTCCTTGAGCTTTTTGAGCGACCAGGCGCGCGCGGTCTGGGCGTTGGTCATCGTCTCGAGCGTGGTGAAGGTCTTCGAGGAGATGATGAAGAGCGTTTCCTCGGGATCGAGGTCGTGGGTGGCCTCGGCGAAGTCGGTGCCGTCGACATTGGAGACGAAACGGAAGGTCATGTCGCGCTGGCTGTAGTGGCGGAGCGCCTCATAGGCCATGACCGGGCCGAGATCCGATCCGCCGATGCCGATGTTGATCACGTTGCGGATGCGCTTGCCGGTGAAGCCCTTCCACGCGCCGCTGCGCACGCGGTTGGAGAAGTCCGCCATGCGGTCGAGGACTTCGTGCACGCCGGGGACGACGTTTTCGCCGTCCACCTGGATGACGGCGTCCTTCGGAGCCCGCAGCGCCGTGTGCAGGACCGCGCGCTTCTCTGTGATGTTGATCTTCTCGCCGGTGAACATCGCTTCGATGCGGTCGCGCAGGCCGCTTTGCTCGGCCAGTTCGAGCAGCAGATTCACCGTTTCGTCGGTGATGCGGTGCCTGGAGTAGTCGAGGTAGATCCCCTCGCCTTCGACAGCCAGCCGCGTGCCGCGAGCCGGGTCGGTGCGGAACAAATCGCGGAGGTGCTGGGTGCGAACCTTTTCAGCATGCGCCTGCAGGGCTTTCCAGGCGGGAAGGGAAGTCAGCCGTGTCTGGACGGCGGGTGCAGCTGCGCTCATGATGTTCTCCGAAAAAGTCGTTGTTGGTTGAGATTCTTCCCGAGCGAACTCGGTCGCATCGGGGGTGATGTTCCGGGCCGTGGGGCCTGATCTCGGATTTCAGTTGCCGGTCGGGATAATTCCTGCGTTTTCGACCATGAGGATGACGGTTCTCTGCGGGGCGCGGGTGCGATGCAGCGTGGCCCGGGGAACGACGAAGCCCTGGCGTGGCTTCAACTCGACGGTGCGGCCTTCGAGATCGATCAGCAGAGTGCCTTCGAGGACGTAGAAGAACTCGTCGTCGTCGGTGTGCTGGTGCCAGTGGTACTCGCCCTCGATGACCGCCATGCGCACGACGCTGCCGTTCACCTGGCACAGCGTCTGATTGAACCACTTGAACTCGCAGGCGTCGGCGAGGGCCTTCTCATCGATGACTTCCAGAGGCGGATGCAGGACATTCAGGCGTGTTTCATAGGGATAGTCGGCGACAGAACCGGCCATGGAGACCTCCGTTCGAGTCCTCCCCATGGTACGACGGCGATGTGAACGGGCGGAAACGAGTGATGCCCACCTCCACTGGACCCTTCGCCTGGACGGCTCAGTTCCCGCTGGTCATCGCGAATTCCCGCGCCGACTCCAGCAGCTTCTTCACCGACTCCTTCGAACACGACTCGGAGTAGATGCGCAGCAGCGGCTCGGTGCCTGACGCACGCAGCAGCAGCCAGGTTTTCGCGGCGTTCGGCTTCGACCTGGCCTCCGGGTTGTCGAGCCAGAACTTGATTCCGTCCAGCGTCTCCACTTTTTCGACCGGCATGCCGGCGAACGCCTTCACGCCGGCTTTGGCGCGGGCAATGGTCGCGTTTTTCAGCGAATCGGGGATGTGCAGGTCGATGCGTCCGTACTGGTGCTCGCCGTACTCCTGCTGCAGCCGTGCGACCAACTGGCCCAGCGTTTTCTTCTCCTCGGCCATGACGTTGGCGAGCAGCAGGGAATTGAGCAGGCCGTCGCGTTCCGGCAGGTGCCGCTGGATGCCGATGCCGCCCGACTCTTCGCCGCCGATCAGAATATTCTCGGTGAGCATCAGATCGCAGACAAACTTGAAGCCGATGCCGTGCTCGTGCAGCCGGCGCCCGTAGCGGGCGGCAATGCGGTCGAGCATCGACGTGGTGTTGAAGGCGCGCGTGACATCGCCCGGCCACTGTTTGCGCTCCAGAATCCACTGCAGCAGCACGGAGTAAATCTTGTGCGGGTCGACGAAGTTGCCGTTCTCGTCGGCAGCGCCGATGCGGTCCGCGTCGCCGTCGGTGATCAGGCCCGCGTCACACTTCTTCTCGACGACGATCTCCTGGCAGGCGCGAATGTGCGGCTCGATCGGCTCGGGGTTGATGCCAGGGAACAGCGGATCGTGGTTGGCGCGAATCTCGATGTAGTTGACGCCGATCTTCGAGAAGATGCCGGCGAGGATGCCCGCACCGGCGCCGTACATGCAGTCGATGGCGAAACGGAAGCCGGATTTCGCGATCAGGTCGAGATCGACGAAGCGCTCGATGGCGTCCACATAGGGCGGAACGAAGTTGACCTTCTCGACTTTCGCGGGCGATCCCGAGGGCAGTGGTTTGCCCAGCAGGCTCTCAATCTCCGCCATGATCGACGGGCTGCCCGAGCCTCCATAGGCCGCCTTGTACTTGACGCCGTTCCACTGCGCCGGATTGTGGCTGGAGGTGATCATCACGCCGCCGGCTGCGTTGCGGTGCTTCACCGCATAGGAGAGCGCGGGCGTGGGCGTGATGCGGTCGGCCAGCTGCACGGGAATGCCTGCGCCGGCAACGATCTCGGCCACCGCAGCGGCAAACGCCGGCGAGCCGAAGCGGGTGTCGTAGCCGATGCACACGCCTTTCTTCGGGTCTTCCTTCGCGAGCACATAACTGGCAATGGCCGCCGCTGCGGCGCGCACGTTCTCGAAGGTGAAGTCATCGGCGATTACGCCTCGCCAGCCATCCGTGCCAAATTTCACAGGAGATTTGTTCGACATAATCCTGGACAGTTATCTTTCCTGGAGAAGTTCCGCTCCACGCTGCCGGCTCGGGCTATCAGATCAGTTTGTCCTGCCCGCGGCCGGCGAGCTCCTTCACGACCTTGCCAACATCCTGCGAATGCGCCCGTGTGGTGATGAGCAGCGCATCTTCAGTCTCCACCACGACCAGATCCTGCACGCCAACCAGGGCCACCAGCTTGTTCGGACTGAAGACGTAGTTGCCCGTCGATCCCAGCACCACATTGTCCCTGGCATCGAGGACGTTGGCATGATCGTCCGCCGTCTTCTGCTCGACCTGGTATTCATGCAGCGCGGTCCATGAGCCCAGATCGCTCCAGCCGAACTTCGATGGGATGCAGTAAAGGTTCGAATGGTGTTCGCCGCGTGCCGAACGCGGCTCGAGGATGGCGTAATCGACGCTGATGTTCTCGCACTTCGGATACAGATCGGCGAAGACCGCATCGAAGCGCGGCGTACCCCAGGCAGCGACAATCTCTTCCAGCAGCGGCGCGGTTTCCGGCATCAGCTCGCGTACCGAGTTGGCCAGAGTCTTCGCGCTCCACAGGAACATGCCGCTGTTCCAGAAATAATTCCCGGCCGCAACAAACTCCTCAGCCTTCACATGGTTCGGCTTTTCGGTAAAGCGCCGCACGCGCAGCACGTCGTCCTGGTAGCGATCGCCCGTTTCGATATAGCCATAACCGATCTCCGGGCGTGTGGGTTCGATGCCCAGCACCACCATGTTGTCGCCCGCCGCGGCCAGCTCAGTGGCGTGCCGGATGATCTCGACGAAGGCCTTCTCATCGGTGATTACGTGATCGGCGGGGAAGATGCCCAGCACCGAATCGGGGAAGAGCCGCTCCATGAGGAAGGCGGCCAGGCCCGCCGCCGGAGCCGTGTTGCGCGCAGCCGGTTCGCAGACCACCTGGTTCTGGGGCACGCAATCCAGCTGCGTGCAGATGGCGCCGGAGAGATGTGCATTGGTGATCACCCACACGTCGTGGGCTTTGGCCAGCGGCTCCAGCCGGTCTACCGTCCGCTGGATCATCGTGCGCTCGCCATCGAGCGCCAGAACCTGTTTGGCGCGCGCGCGGCGGCTCCGCGGCCAGAACCGCGTCCCGCTGCCGCCGGCAAGAATGATGGGTCGAAAATCGATTGCCATGGGCTCCCAATAAAAGAGGAATCTTAGCTCAATCTTCGGAGGGCAGGATACGAATCAATTCGGTGGTTTCCTCCCCCGCCAGGGTCCACCGCGGCGCCGCCGAAGGAATGACGGCGACCTGGTTACGTTCCACCGTGAACGGTTCGAAGCCATCGCCTGCAAGCTGGACGGATCCCTGGGCCACAAACAGCATCTGCACCACGCGGCTTCGCGCCGTGAGCGCCACAGCGGTTCCGGCCCGCATCGGCCAGCGTTCCATGCGGAAATACCGCTCGTCGATCAGCACGAAATGGCCGTCGACCGGGCGCGGCGCCACTTTGCCGGCCCGCGTTTTCAGACGCATCGCTGCAAACGACTTCTCCAGGTGCAGCTCCCGCGCGCTCCCGTAGTCATACATGCGATAAGTCAGATCGCTGGTCTGCTGCGTTTCGAGGATCACGACTCCGGGCCCCATCGCGTGCACCGTGCCGGCATCGACGAAGATCATGTCTCCCTTGTGGACGGGGAGCATCTCGAGCAGCGACTCCAGCGAAGCGTCATGCACGGCTGTCTTTACCTGCTCGACGGTGACGCCGGGGCGAATGCCCAGGGCCACGGCCGCTTCCGGCTGCGCGTCGAGCGCGTACCAGCATTCCGTTTTGCCGCGCGGCTCGCCATAGTGCTGCGCCAGCGCATCGTCCGGATGCACCTGCACGCTGAGCTTGTCTTTGGGGAAGAGCAGCTTGATGAGCAGGGGAAAATCCGCCCCGGTCAGGCCCGGTCCCAACAATGCATCGCGCTGCTGTTTTGTGATCTCGGCGAGGCTGGTGCCTTGCAGCGGGCCGGTGTCGGCCAGGCACATCTCGCCGGTGAGCCACACCTCGCCAATGGGCTCGCCGTCGGTGCGGTAGTGGAACCAGGGATGGAGGTCCTGGAATCCCCAGGGCCGCGTACGAAAGAAAGGCGCAAGTCGAAATGGCGGAAGGGTCTGCACGATTCTCTAGTATGCACGAGGGCGCCCGCCTTTCAGCAGACGCCGCACTGTCAGGGATGCTGTCCCCTTCCTATAGGATGGAAAACGATGGTTCGTTACCTTGTTACTGGCTGTGCCGGCTTCATTGGCTCCTGGTTGACCGAGGCTCTGGTCGAACGCGGCGCGAGCGTCCGCGGCCTCGACAATTTCGAGACCGGCAAACGCGAGAATCTCGAGCACCTGACCGGCCGCTTTGAGTTCGTCGAGTGCGATCTGCGCGATGCAGACGGCGTGGCCCGCGCCTGCGAAGGGGTGGACTTCATCCTGCACCAGGGGGCGCGCCCATCGGTGCCGCGGTCGGTGAAAGATCCCCGCACCAGCCACACGGCGAACCTCGAAGGCACCTTCAACCTGCTGGAAGGAGCCCGCGCCGCAGGAGTCAAGCGCATCGTCTACGCTGCTTCTTCGTCCGCCTACGGCAATCAGCCAGGGTTCCCGCGTGTCGAGACGATGTTTCCCATGCCGATCGCGCCCTATCCGGTGCAGAAGCTGGCCGGCGAGTTCTATATGAAGAGCTACTGGCAGGTGTACGGCATCGAAACCGTCTGCCTGCGCTACTTCAATATCTTCGGGCCGCGCCAGGTGCCCGACTCCCCGTACAGCGGTGTGATGGCGAAGCTCACCCTCCAGATGATGCGCGGCGAGCGCCCTACCCTCAACGGCGACGGCGAGCAGGGGCGCGACTTCACCTACATTGACAACGCCGTCTCCGCCAACCTGCTGGCACTTGAGGCTCCTGCGGAGAAGGTCGCCGGGCGCGTCTTCAACGTCGCCTGCGGCGAACGCCACACCATCAACGAAACCTACCGCATCCTGGCCGAATTGCTCGACTTCAAAGAGCCGCCGATCTACGGGCCGCCGCGCGCCGGCGATATCCAGAACTCTCTGGCGGACATCTCCGCCGCCCGCGAGGCCTTCGGATACGAGCCCCGGGTCGGCTTCGAAGAAGGTCTGCGCCGCACCGTGGCCTGGTATCGCGAACAGTACGCGTCAGCGGCGATGTAACTGGCCACAAAAAGGAACCTCCGGCGCCAAATCTGCGTAAACTAGGCCGAGAGTCCCTCTGCAGGCGAAGGCTGCCCGATCTCCGGGGGAGGGAAGACTGCACACATGCAATTTGGCGAAGCCATCAAGGTCGCGCTCCAGTCGCTCTGGGCCAATAAGATGCGCACCATCCTGACTATCCTCGGGGTGATCATCGGCGTTGCCTCGGTCATTGCCGTCATCACACTGGTCAACGGCGCGAATATGTTCGTTGTCAAGAAGGTCGCCCGCAAGGGGTCGGACACGCTCACCGTGACCCGCCTGCCTCCCGTGATCTTCACCGGCGAGGAGTATCTCAAGGTCAACAAGCGCAAGAATATCGACTACGACGATTACCTCTACCTGTTGCGTACCTGCTCGCGCTGCCAGGTGCTGGCCGCACAGCTTTCGTCCACGGGGAAAATCGTCAGCGGCAAGCAGTCCAGCGACAACACCACCATCAACGGCTGGACGTCGAACATGACGCAGATCACCGACCTGAATATCGTGCAGGGGCGGGCTCTGACGCCGATCGACGATGACATGGGAACGCACGACATAGTTGTCGGGGCCGACGTCGTCGACAACGTGCTGCCGCCCGGCGATCCCGTCGGGCAGGAACTGCGCGTCGACGGCGAGGTTTATACCGTGGTGGGAGTCGGCGAGCGGCAGGGCTCCATGTTCGGCCAGAGCCAGGACAACTACGTCGACATGCCGCTGAGCACGTATCTGCACACTCACGGGCAGCACCAGAGCATCACCATCTCGGCGAAGGCGGGCAT
>JBKICP010000352.1:0-3917 GCA_046567085.1 Acidobacteriota bacterium | reverse complement strand
CGGTCTCACCACCCTGAGCATCGCGGCCATGGCAGAAAGCACAGTTCTGCTGAAAGAGGGCCTGGCCGGCCGCAGAGAGACTGGTGTGCTCTGCATTGCCGGCGGCCATCTGGGGCGCGGAGCCTGCCGTATCGAGGAATTGCAGGAGGACATTCAGTTCCCCGCCCTGCAGGGCCGGAAAGGGAGGCATGCGTCCTCTGCCGGAGTGGATCAGATCCGCAATCTTGTCGTTGGTCATGCTGTGCGATATGCCGAGCAGCGGCGGGAAACCCGGCAGATTGCCTTGCCTCCGATCGCCATGACAGATCGCGCAATGCCTGGCGTAGGCCTGCGCGCCAGGGTCCTGCGGCACCTTTGTAACAGCCGGCGGAACATTCTCCGCCTGAGCCGACGGGCGTGCTGCGCCCTGGCTATAAGGAACCAGGAAGAGACCTGCACTTGCGGCAGCGATACAGAGCGCGACTCGAAACCTCTTTACCTTAATCAATGCGACGACCCCGGAACTTTGATTTTTCGGCCATTGGAACAGCTGGATGGCTAAGTCGCGTATTTGATGAGTTGCATGAATCCGTAATCCATATGAAGTTGCTGGTGGCAGTGCCACAATGTGTTCCCCGGATTGTCCGCGATGAAATCGACTTCCACCGTGTCCAGAGGCATAACGTTGATCACATCTTTCCTCAGGCCGCTTAAGTGCTTGTCGCCGATCCGTGTTACTTCGAAGGTGTGGCGATGCAGGTGAAGCGGATGCTGATCGCCGCTCCCGTTGCGGAAGACGAGCCGATACCGTTTTCCCGGATGAACCGTCAGCGGTTCGATCTGCGGCCAGGACTGATTGTTGATGGTCCAGGTATCGAATTGCGATCCATGCTGGGGGCCGATATCGCGGAAAGTCAGCTCAAAGGACTCATCGGGCTCAGGCGCGGCGGCAGCGTTGGCGAATTGCGTGTAATCCCAGACAGCGGGAGCCGGGTCTTGCCAGACCGGCGAACCGGGGTGGCCCGCATATTCGACAACGATGCCCAGACCCATCTTCCGCGCGGGTTCGAGGGTTGAACCCAGGATCCAGACGCCCGGCGCGTTCATCTCGACCAAAGCGTCGACACGCTCGGCAACCGCCAGAGAGAGCACCTCGACGCTGGTGGGCTTCGGAACGGGATTGCCGTCCATCGCGAGAACCGTAAATCGATGTCCCGGCAGTGCAAGGACGACGTTTTCCGTGGCGCTCGCATTCAACAAACGCATGAGGACACGATGACCCTGCCTGACGCGAATGGGTTCGCCCTCACCCAGCATGCGGTTGTTGATGGTGGCGTATTGGTAGCCGACGTCGGAGCCGGTGGTCAGCGGCGTATTGGCGGATGCGGCGCGCATCGCCTCGACCATGGGGACAAAGGAAGGCCCCCAGTGATGGATCGCCAGGTTCACTTCCATGTCGTAGTGCGGAAGTTGTTGGTTGCCTTCTACAAGCAGGAAGCCGAACTGGCCTGTGTAGGTCCCTTTCGCCAGATCGCCGTACGCGCCTGCATGCGTGTGGTACCAGCGCGTGCCCGCAGGCTTGGGCGTAAAGGTGTAGCGATGGGTCTCGCCGGCGGCAATCATGGGCGAGCCTTCCTCCATCGCGCCATCGTTGAGCGAGTCGATGGCCAGCCCATGCCAGTGGACGATGTCGGCGTTGGGACTGGCATTGGTGACGTCGATGGTGACCGGCACGCCTTCGCGCAGGCGCAGCATCGGTCCCGGCACCTGGCCGTTGTAGGCGATGGTCCTGATGTTGACGCCGCGGCCGATCTCAAGACTGCAGGGCTCGATCCGCAACGAGTGATCGGCTTTCCCTGCCGGATGCTGCTGAGCGTGCAGCCGGTGGCCGAGGGTCTGATTTGCGAGGAGCATCCCCGCCGAAGCGAGAAAATGTCTGCGGTTCATGCGAATGGGCCGGTCGGATTTCAATACCCTCTTCTCGCGATCCAATGGGGATGCTGGGGCAAAACGTGAGATGCAACCTATTGTTATTCGCCGAGGGCGCAGATGTAAACGTCTTCATCCAAAAGTGGTGCGCCCCGTCCGGTTCATTCGAAAGAGGCGCATGCGCTATTCGGGCGGTGTGGGTCGAGGATGGCTCGCGGTGCTTCCATTGGTCATCCACAGCGCCCATTTGATGGCTTCGAAATACATTTTCCGAATGTCGGGATCGTCCCATGATTCTTCGGTATGCCCGAGGGTTGAGTAGAAAACTCGACCTTTGCCGTACATCTTGCTCCATGCCACGGCAAAGTCATGATCGGTGCGATGGATGCGCGGGTTGTTTTCGTAGTTGAGCTTCGTGGGGTCGAGGCTGAGCAGGACATTCACCTTTGAGCGCGACCAGTCTTTGGGCTGGTAGATCTCGTCGTACTTCACAAACGATTTGGGGAAGTGCCGGACGGCGGGAAAATCCGGCTGTTCATTGATGATGGGGGCGTTGAAGGTGAACCACGGATGCTGGTCAAACCAGCCGCCGATCATCTCGCCGTATTCCGGCCAGGTATAGTTCGTATCGAGCGCGGCGTGAATCCCGACGAAACCTTTGCCGTCGTCGTGCACGAAGGAAATTATGTCCTGCTTCTGGCTGGCGTCCAGATCGAGTTCGCCGGTGGTGCTGGCGAAGACGATCAGATCGAAGTAGTTCAGATTCTTTGCATTGCGTCCAAGGTCCTTTTTCGTCAGCAGCTCGGTGTCGGTGCGCATGACGGTATCCCAGAGGCCACTTTCCTTGCCCATGTTGTAGATCGCGGCCATCGCGTCGGAGACGGAGTCATGCTCGAACCCTTTCGTCTGGCCGATCACCAGAACATGTTTCAGATGGATCTGCTTCACGTGGGGAGGCGGCGGCATCTGCGCCGCGCCACTGGTGGTTTGTGCACCCGCAACCATGGCAAACAAACTACAGGAAAGAATCAGCAACCCGGTTTTGAACCGCAAAGGACCTCCTCTGAACTCGTCGGCCAGCGATCCTTCCGAAAGCCGATGCGTGTGAAGTTCACCATTGTAACGGGTTGGCGGTTCCCGGTGCGCGCGCGGTGAAGAGAAGGCCAAAAACTGGATTGGACCAGCGGGAGCGGCAGCGTGTCGAACGCAGATCGGCGCCTGCTGACACAGGGAATTCACAGATATCTTCCTCGTTCATGCACACGCTGCCTGAGATGGGATACGTTGGGAAACGAGCATCTAATCAGGAGAGGATTCAGGATATGCAGCTGGGAATGGTTGGACTGGGACGGATGGGCGCCAACATGGTTCGTCGCCTGATGAAGGGCGACCAGGAATGTGTGGTCTTCGACGTTTCGCCGAAAGCGGTGGAGGCACTCACGAAAGAGAAGGCCGTCGGAGCCACGGATTTCGCGGATCTCGCGCGTAAATTGACGGCTCCGCGCGCCATCTGGCTCATGGTTCCGGCCGGCGTGGTGGACCAGACCATCGCCGAGGTGCTTCCGCATCTGGAAGCCGGCGACACCCTGATCGACGGAGGCAATTCGTATTACGTCGACGATATTCGTCGCGCGAAGGAACTCGCAGCGAAGCAAATTCATTATGTCGATGTGGGGACCAGCGGCGGCGTCTGGGGGCTGGACCGCGGCTACTGCATGATGATCGGCGGCGAAGCCGATGTGGTCCAGCGGCTGGATCCGATCTTTCGTCAGCTGGCTCCCGGCATCGGGACGATCGAACGCACGCCGGGGCGTGAAGCGATCGGCGGCACGGCGGAGATGGGCTACCTGCACTGCGGACCGAATGGCGCGGGGCACTTCGTCAAGATGGTCCACAACGGAATCGAATACGGCGTGATGGCGGCTTACGCCGAGGGGCTGGGCATCCTGCGCGATGCGAATGTGGGGAAGCAGAAATCCGCTGTCAACGCGGAGACGACGCCGCTGCGC
>JBKICP010000351.1:0-8184 GCA_046567085.1 Acidobacteriota bacterium | reverse complement strand
CAGTCCCCTCCTCAGCCGCAATGGCCGATGGAGGAAGAAGGCTCGCCCGCGGCGCCGGACGCTTCGGCGCATCGCTCTGGAAGCCCTTCGCCCACGCCACCAGCATCCTGACACTGCAGATCACCGGGTTGCTCTTTGCCTTCTTTGCCCTGGGTTTTGGCGCCAAATGCTGGCAGCTCTACAAAACATCGGGCTGGACCGATCGCCACCTCGCGCTCTATCTGATCTTCGCCGCCCTCTTCGCCTGGTTCGCCGTCACCTCGTTCTGGCGCGCAGCCCGCAAAGGCAAACGTCACTGAACAACGACCCTCTCAAGGGATTAAGATCGGGGACGGACTATGTCAGACAATCGGATCACCATTGAGGCGGGCAAGCGATCCGGGCAGCCATGCGTGCGCGGGCTCCGCATTACGGTCTGGGATTTTCTGGGCTGGATGGCCGCCGGCAAAAGCATCGAGCAGATTCTGGCGGGTTATCCCGAACTGGAGCCTGCCGACTTTCCCGCCATCTTCGATTACGCAGCCCGGGTGGGGCGCCGCGTCGCTTTGTGAAGCTCCTCTTCGATGAAAATCTCTCGCACCGCCTGCCTGCGCGGATCAGGGATCTTTTTCCAGGTTCTTCCCATGCCGGATTTGAAAATCTCCTTCAGGCCAACGACATCGCGGTATGGGACCATGCGCGGACGCACGGATTTGCAATCGTCACCGCCGACGGAGATTTCTACGATATCGCTCTTGCGAGAGGGGCTCCGCCCAAAGTGATCTGGCTCCGAGGCTGCGATTATCCAACGGATGTTGCTGAGCACCTCCTCGCCACCACGCGATTCGCATCGCAGGGTTCTTCAGCGATCCCGAACGAGCTGTTCTCATTCTGAAGCCATGACGATTCCCCTCCATCACACCCCGAAGCCGTTGTACTCCGCCGACGATCTGGCTGACTTCTCGCCCGACACCGCCCTCGGCTTCCCCGGCGAATTCCCCTTCACCCGCGGCATCCAGCCCACCATGTATCGCGGCCGCCTCTGGACCATGCGCCAGTACGCCGGCATGGGCGACGCCGAAGAGAGCAACCGCCGTTACAAATTTCTCCTCGCCCAGGGCACAGCCGGCCTCTCCGTCGCCTTCGATCTGCCCACCCAGATCGGCTACGACTCCGACTCCCCCTTCGCGCTCGGCGAAGTCGGCAAGGTCGGCGTCGCCATCGATTCCATCGAGGACATGGAGCGCCTCTTCGATGGCATCCCGCTCGAACGCATCTCCACCTCGATGACCATCAACGCCACCGCCGGCATCCTGCTGGCGCTCTACGTGGCGGTCGCGCGGCGAACCGGCGCCGACATCCGCAAGCTCTCCGGAACCATCCAGAACGACATCCTCAAGGAGTACATCGCACGCGGAACCTA
Organism: Acidobacteriota bacterium; assembly: GCA_046567085.1. GTDB lineage: Bacteria > Acidobacteriota > Terriglobia > Terriglobales > Acidobacteriaceae > Palsa-343. Next base: position 6,782 of record JBKICP010000351.1, on the reverse strand, counting down.
CATCTATCCCGTGCGCGATGCCATGCGCATCGTCACCGACGTCTTCGCCTGGGCCGGCGAGAACGTGCCCGAGTGGAACACCATCTCCATCTCCGGCTACCACATGCGCGAGGCCGGATCCACCGCCGCCCAGGAAGTGGCCTTCACCCTCGCCAACGGAATGACCTACGTCCAGGCCGCCATCGATGCCGGTCTCGACGTCGATCGCTTCGCGCCGCGGCTCTCCTTCTTCTTCAACGCGCACAACAATTTCCTCGAAGAGATCGCCAAGTTTCGCGCCGCGCGCCGCATCTGGGCGGGCATCATGCGCGACCGGTTTGGCGCGAAAAATCCGCGCTCCTGGATGCTGCGCTTCCACACCCAAACCGCCGGCTCCACCCTCACCGCGCAGCAGCCGGAGAATAACATCGTGCGCACCGCGATCCAGGCGCTCTCGGCCGTGCTCGGCGGCACGCAGTCGCTGCACACCAACGGCTACGACGAGGCCCTCGCCCTTCCCACCGAAGAGGCCGCGCGCATCGCGCTGCGCACCCAGCAGATCATCGCCTGCGAGTCCGGCGTGCCCAACACCATCGATCCCGTTGCCGGCTCATACGCCATCGAATCCCTCACGAACCGCATCGAAGCCGAAGTGCAAAGCTACTTCGAGCGCATCGAGAAGCTCGGCGGCATGCTCCCCGCCATCGAACGCGGATGGGTCCAGCAGGAGATCCAGAACGCCGCCTACGCCTGCCAGCGTGCCGTCGATCAAGGCGACGCCGTCGTGGTCGGCGTGAACCGGTTCACCGTCGAGAACGATCCGCCCATCCCCACGCAGCGCATCGACGAAGCCCTGGAGCGCAAACAGGTCGAGCGTGTTCAAGCGCTGCGCGCACGGCGCGATCCAGGACCCTGGCAATCCTCGCTCGACCGCGTCCGCGACCACGCGCGCTCCGGCGCGAACCTGATGCCCGCGATCCTCGAAGCCGTGGAGAGCTATGCCACCGTCGGCGAAATCGCCTCCACCCTGCGCGAGGTCTTCGGCGAGTATCGCGAGATCGTGGTCGTCTGACGATCAGCTCGCCGTCAGCGCGGCCACCTCGTAGTCCTCTACCGACGGAATCGTGAACTCGACGGCGCCGTTGCCTGCAGTGAACGGAATCTCCTTCTCCGCGCGAAGCAGTTCGACTTTCTTCACCGTTCGCCCTGCCGGGACCTGCAAACGCACGCGCTGCCCGCCGATCGGATAGGACCTCCGCAGCCATCCGCGGTGCGTATTGGGATTGGTGTAGTTCAGCACATGCACCGCATATCCTGGCTCGGTCTCCCACGCGAACGCATCGATGAGGCCTTCCCCTTCGATGCTGACCGGCGCGCCCTCACCGGCAACCCAGCGAATTGTGTTCTGCAGCAGCCGGCTCAGATCCGTGTTGCCGCCGATCCACAGGCTGTGTTCGATGTTGCCCGGGAAGTACGCCGTCCGGCTGCGCCCCTTCTGCTGCAGGACGACCGCCGGCTCCGTCGTCTGCGGTGTTGTTGGGTACGAAAGCTCGGGCGGATACGCGACGAATCCCGGCACGACGGTGAGGATCGGATCCGCGACCGCGGCAACAGGCTGCCGATATTCAGCCCCAGGCAGCCAGTTCGTGTCGCTAAAGCCATCCAGAATCGAGTGCTGCCTCTCGATGCGTGCGTAGAACGGATTCGAGTTGCCGCGCGGCCCAATCACTTTGCCCGCCGTGTGGATGCCGAGCGCCTCGGCGAGTCCGAAGTCGGCGCGCCGCTCGTTCTGGTCCGTGTACAGGCTGCTTTCGAACGTGGCCAGCAGCGAGCCCCCCTGCTCCACGTACGCGCGCAGCTGCGCGCACTGCGCATCGCTCAGCAGCGCGATGTTCGGCAGAATCACCGCTGCGTATTTCTTCAGGCGCTCGCCGTCGAGCTGGTCCTCGTGCAGATAGTCGAAGAAAAAGCGCCCTTCGAGCAGCGCAGAATACAGGCCGTCCATGTTGCGCTGCATCGTCATGCCGCTCGGCGCCTGATAGAAAAGGTTGGTGCGCTGGCCGAAGACGACCCCGATGTTCGCGATAGAGCGCCGGTTGGTGAAGTGCGCGTCGTGCTTCGCCGTCCAGCCGAAATAATCCTGGCCCAGCTTCTCCCAGCGTCGATCCTCGCCCATCCCTTTTTCGCCGCCGATCACGTGGATGTACGGCACCATGCCGCTGGCCGCGGTTTCGTTCAGCCACATCTGCGCCTCAGCCGGCGATTTGATGCTCTCCCGCCACCGCAGCGGCCCGGTGGACCACAACCCCGTCACATTCGCCGCAACCTTGCCGTTCATAATCGCGCTGCACACGCGCCCCTGCTGCGTGCATCCCCAGATCGGCTCGCCCATGCCTCCGCGCCCCTGGTTATCGGCCTGGAACCACTGCGAAATCTCTCCCACCTGCACCAGGTTGGGCGTGGCGTGGATGCCGCCGCCCATGTTCGCAAAGTAGAACGCTGCGCGGTTCTTCTCCTTCGCGATGCCGTCGTAGAGCTTCCACAACTCCATCACCCGCGCATTGAATTTGTCCCAGTAAGCCGGCGTCTTCGGCGGCGGCAGCTTGCGGCACACGCTGCAATAACAAACCGGCAGACTGAACATCGGCCAGCCGTTCATGTAGAACCCATCCACGTCGTAATGCGCGTTGATCTCGCGCATGATCGCCGTCATGTAGTCGGTCATGTACCCGGTAAACATGCAGGTCTGGAAAAGCTCGGGCGTGTCGGCCGTGGGGAGCGCGTTGCCCTGCTCGTCGCGCATGAACCACTCGGGATGCGCCGCGAGCGCATCGCCCCAGTTGAGGTCCGGACTCATGCGGGCGAAGGTCCGCAGCCCCCGCTTCCGCGCGGCGGTGTTTAGCTCACCGAAGAAATCCTTGCCGTCAAGATATTGGCTCTTGCGATGGAACGGCACCTGCGTCTGGTAATACGCGATGATCCCCGTCACGCTCACGTAGACGACCCCAACCTTCGCGCCGGCCCAGTAATCGGCCCAGGCCTCCACATCCAGCACCGCAGGATCGTGCTCGGTGATGTTGGTCTGGCCGATGCGGTGCAGCGTCCTGAGCCACGCTGGCTGAGAGTCCCCCGCGGTGCCACCGGCGGCCGACCCAGCCTCTCCATGCAGGGGATCCGTCAGATACGCCAGCGTTCCTGCCGCTGCGCTGGATTTGAGAAACGTCCGCCGATTCAGCATCCGAGCCCTCCCAGGTGAACGTGATCGCGCCGCCAGGCTTTACAGCTCTCGCAAGACGGCCTGCAGCGCACGCCGCAAATTGTACGGGAAGCGACGAGGCACAGCGCGAAGATGGAATCGGGTCTGCTCGATCGGGCGCAGCGCCTGGAACGGCGCTGCGTCACAGCTTGCTGAGAACGGCGTAGAGCCAGCGCCCCAGCCGCGTGCGTGGATGCACCAGCACCGGCGCCATCGCCGAGGGCGGCACCACAAGGGCCGGGTCCGCCACGCTCTCGCACAAAGCATCCGCAATCTCCGTCCAGTTCGCCGCGCCGTCACCGCCGCCGCTCACCGGCGCAACAAAGCGGTACCCCTTCTTTGGAATGGTCTCGATGTAAAGAGGCTGATCGGCCGTATCCCCGAGCACGTCGCGCAGCTTCATCATCGCCGTGTTCAGGCTGTGATCGAAATCGACAAACACATCGCTCGGCCACAGCGCTCGCCGCAACTCCTCGCGCGTGACCACTTCACCGGCGCGCTCCAGCAGCAGGGTCAGGATGCGATACGGTTGCTCGCGAATTTTTACGGGAATTCCGGCGCGCCGCACTTCTTCCCTGCGCGCATCGACTTCGAAAAGTCCAAAGCGCCAGATGTGCGTCGCGCGTGTCGGCGTCTCCACCAACTCACCTCCTGCCGCATACCAGGTCAGCAGGCAAAACGCGCTTCAGCTCCGGCACCCTCAGTCTAGCACCGGGTCTCCCCCGCTCCGCTGTGGAGACTCCGCGCCTGGTGGCCCCATCAAATCCTTTCACCCCATCAACTTCGCCGAAGACTGGCATTTGATCTGCGAATGATCTCCGGTGCATTGAGCCCTCCGCCCTCCCGGCGCATTCTGCTCCCATCCGGCAATTCCACCAGGCCCTGCCGGAAGCGGCTTTCAGAAGGAGGTGCCCCATGAAAAACCGCATCGCATTCCTCACTCTGCTCCTTGGCGCCACGCTGGCGGGCGCCACCGCCATGGCCCAGACCGGAGCACGCTTCAACATCCCATTCGACTTCAATGCCAACCATCACTTCGTCCCGGCCGGCACCTACAACGTGCGGCTGGTGGATGCGGGCCAGAAGCTGACGCTCCTCAACCTGCAGACGGGAAGGACCACGCTCCTGATGGTGACCCGCAACGAGGGCCGGCAGCTTGAACAAACCGGCACGCTGGTCTTCTGGAGCAAGGACGGCAATTACTACCTCCAGGAAGTCCGCATGCCCGGTAGCCTGCTGCACGGCGAACTGCCTCTGCCGCGTGCCCTGCAACTGGAGATCGCACAGCTGCAGCAGCCCGCTCCACCCACCATCCAGATCGCCTCGAAGTGAGTGAGGCTGGCACCTCGCGGCCGGATCGAGCCTGACTCCTCCGGCCGCGAAACGCTCTTCGGAATCGAATCGCGGTCCGCGGCCCACAGGCCACGGACCACAACGGAGGTTTCCCATGAAAAACCGTATCGTCTTCCTGATCGAGCTGTTCCTCGTCGGAGGTCTCCTCGGTGCCAGTGCCCTGGCGCAGACCGCCGCGCGATTCACCATCCCCTTTGCCTTCACCGCCAACAACTTTGCTGTACCGGCGGGCCAGTATGAAGTCCGGCTCGGCATCGGCGCTCAGTACATCACCGTGTTGAATCGCCAGGATGGGCACACGATGTTCCTGCCCACACGTCATGAAACCGGCGTCACCGTCGAACCCGTTGGCGTCATGACCTTCCTGGTCAACGGCAACGACTACGTCCTGAAGGAAATCAGAATGCCGGGATCGACGCAGTGCGCTCAGTTCCTGGTTCCGCATGTCTATGAGTTGAAGACCGCCCAAAACCAGCCACCCGTCCCGAGCACCATTCAGATCGCTGCCCGGTGATCGGACCTGAACCTCGCGGCTGGCTGGATCTCCATCCAGCCGGCCGCGAAATGCATCCGCCCTCTGTTGCCTGCTCCTTTTCCTGTCTTCCCCATCCAGCCGCGAACTCCCCGCCGGCGTCGTCGACGGCCACGACTTCGAAGTCATGGGCCTGCGCCCTATCCTCGGCCGCCTCCTCGGCGCCGCTCGCAGTCGAAGCTCTCGGCGCCAGGCAGCGCCGCCAGAGCGGCACGCCGTGTTCTCATGGGAACGATGAAGCTGCGCTCTGGCCCGTCCTTCGGCGTGTTGCTCCTGGCCATGCTCTGGGCCATCGACTGGCTGCTCCCGGACCTGTTGCCGCACTCCGGTGCGGCAGCCGCCTCCCTTGCGCTGGCTCAGGCCATCCTCTTTTCCGCGTTTGCCCTCCTCTCGTTCGCCATCGCCCGCACCCGGCGCCTCGCCTTTCCCCGCCGCCTTGCAGGAGCCTCCGCACTCGTAGGCCTTGGGCTGTTCGTCCTCCCCTTCACCGCTGCCGCCTTCGCTCGCGGCTCGATCTCCAGCTTCGATCAGGTGGCGCTGCTCTGCCTCACGCCCGTCTTCGCGGTCGTGCTGGAGCCCTACGTTCACCCCGACGCGCCGCCCCAGGGAAAAGCCGCCCTCGTTGGCGCGGTCGCCGCCGTTGCCGGTGTGTTGTGTTTCTTCCCCCTCGAAGCACCCGATTCGCTCCGCGCCGGAATTGCGCTGGTCGTCTTTTTCGCAACGGTCCTCGTCCTCGCCGCCACCTATGGCTTCGCCGTCCGGCTCGCGCGCAGCACAGCGGGCCCGTCGACCCCCCTCATGGCGGCGCCGGCCGGGGCCACCGCCGCTCTCTGCTTCGTCGTCGCCGCCTCCACCTCCGCCACTTGGAACCCGAGCGGCCTCTCTGCCTCGTCACTCTGGCTCCTCCTCATCGATCTCCCCGGCCTCTTCCTCCTCTTCTGGCTGATGCGACGCCTCACCGCCTCCCGGCTAACGGCGGCGTTTCTGTTCGCTCCCCTCTTCGCCGCGCTCGCCGGCCTCGCCCTCGAACGGATGCTGCCCCCCGTGCGATCTCTGCTCGGTCTCGCTCTCCTGGCCGGCGGCGCCTCCTGGCTCCTCTTCGCTCCGGCCCCACCGGAAACCGAGCCGATTCCGTCACTCACCCGTTAGCCGCGCGCTGCGAACATCCATCTGCGTCCCGCAAATGCTTTTCAAGAATGGTGGCGTAAGGGCCGGGCTCCTTTCCGCAAACCGCTCTCCCGACAACAGGCCCTTCAGAACGGTGGCGCTTCCTCGCGTGCGAGGAAACGCCAGGGCACGAGGGCGGGCGGCCGGGTCCCGGCGAAACAACGTTTCGCCGGGGTGACCGATGCGGACCCCATTCTCAACGCGCAACCCGCACATCAGTCTCATCGAGAAAGGGGGCTTCATGCCCAGCGTTCCGACCTCCGAAACTTCCGTATAGCCGATGTTTCGGCCTGAACCAGCCGCGCTTCTGGCAACAACGCACGAAAATGTGAAGGGGCGCGGCTTCAGCCGTGCCATCTCGAAGCCATCCCCAAAAACCGGTGGCGTTTCCTCGCGTGCGAGGAGACGCCAGGGCATGAGGGCGGGCGGCCGGGGTCCTGGCGAAACAACGTTTCGCCGGGGTGGCCGTTGCGGACCCCATTCTCAACGCGCAAT
>JBKICP010000350.1:0-46388 GCA_046567085.1 Acidobacteriota bacterium | reverse complement strand
CCTCGACATCCTCCGGCTCATAAAAACGGAGCATCGTCTCATCGAAGTAATACTGGATAACTTCCAGACGAGGCGCCACCACCGGAATGCCCAGATAGACGTACTCCAGCAGCTTGTCCGGCAGCATATATCTGTCGCACGCGAGATTGTGCCGGTTGCCGATGATTCCCATGTCCATCCCGCACACCATCTCCGGAATCTTCTCAACAGGGAAAAACGACTTACTGAAGTGCGCCTTGCCCTCCAGCCCCAGTTCCTCGGCTAACGCCAGCGCGTCCGGCAGGAAATCCCCCGCTCCATACATCCACAGCTCCACGGGAATCTGTGCGGCAGCTTTGGCCACGGCGCGCAGGATGAGGTCGATGCCAAGCCGATGCGCGATCGTCCCGTGATAGACGATGTGAAACCCTTCGTTCTTCTTCTCAACCTTAACCGGCTTGAACAGCTCCACATTCGGCAGGTTGAGCAAAACCGTGATCTTCCGGCGCGCCACTCCACAGTGCTCCACCAGATAGTCGCCCTGATTATGGTCTGCACAGAAGACGTTGTTCGCCAGCAGTGCTGAGATACGCTGTTCCAGGCGCAGAATCCTTACCGGCAGTGCGTTCTCCGCGCAGTCGAACTTTGCCATGTAATTGACCATCATCAGATCGTGGACATCGAGGATGATCCTCGCGCCCAGTATCCGCGGCATGAGCGCCGCGAAGACCAGCGCGTTGGGCATGTTATGCACGTGAATGACATCGTACCTCCGCCCAAACGAACGCCGCGTGAGAAACAACGCCGACTTCAGAAAAAACATCAGGTATGACCACACGTACCGCAGGGTGCTGTCGCCCTGATACTTTTCCATGATCCGAAAGATGGTCCCGGTACCAAGCGGTTCCACCGCCGCCTCGCGGTCGAAGCGCAGAGCGACCACATCGACATGGTGCCCATGGTCTTCCAGCGTGCGCACATAGTTCTTGATTCGCGCATCATTGATATAGTGCGCGTACGCCAGCATACATACGTTCATTGATTCACCAATGGAATTCCGGGGATAGAGGGACTCAGCCAGGCTTGCAGAAGTCGGGCGGCTCAGCCGACGTGGCGATAGAGAATGCGACCTGTCACCCGCAGGACCGGATCAGGCATCACGGAAAAGAGCTGCTTGGCGAACTGCCCTCCCGGCACCTTACTCTCGCCCGTTGCCTGCTTGCGCGACCAGCGCTGATAGCTCAACATCGTGGATTTTGCGCCGAGGCGATTCTTGAAATCGATCAGCCCTTCGTTGTCGGTGTCCGACCGGCCCAGATCCAGAGAAGTCAGCCCCGCCTCTTTTGCCTCGCTGATCGCCTTCCAGAACAGCAGCGGGGTACCGCCCATATTCGCAAAGGCCTGGTCCGAGGCACCATATTTGTAGACCATGGTCGAACCGTGCTGCAGAGTCAGAATGCCAGCAACCTCTTTGCCGTCCTTAAAGGCAATCTTGACCGCCAGCTTATCGCCCATCGACTCGGCTAAGTTATGAAACCACTCGATCGGCTGGGGCGGAAGCTGATGCTTCCGTCGCGTCAGGATCATCAGCCGATAGAACGCCTCGACCAGAGACTTCGTATTTCCCGTCTGGTACTCCAGTTGCTCCCGCTCTGCGCGCCGCACCTTACGCTGCACGCAGTCTTTGTGAAAGCCTTTGAATAGCTGCTCCGCGGTGGGCTCGAGATCCAGAACATGGAGATAGAAGGGCGGCGTATCCACGGCGCCATCCGCCGCTGTCATTTTCTGCAGCGGTCGCAGTTCCACATAGTGCCATTTTCCCGCCGCAACCAGCCTCCGCAATTCATGGAAGATCGCAGCGCCGACGTCCGCATTGTCCAGCAGCGGCTCGCAATGATCGGAAAAGGGCAGCGAAACCATTCTGCGTCCCGTCAGCCAGCTCCGGATCTGACAGAGCACCACGCCATTCGTCAGGGGCGCCGACGGCGCAGAGGTCGTGTACACCACCGGCGTGTAACCATAGGTTCGCCGAATTGCCTGGAGCCATGGCACTGTATGGAAAACCGATGCCGACTCGTGGCGATCGACAAACTCAGCCCAACGTGGGTCGCGCAGCGGATCAAGGGTGTGGACAGTCAATGCCGGATCTCCGTATTAGTGAGCAGCCGTGCCATGAACGACCGAAGTCAACCGGCTGGAATCGTTGTCAGCGACCGATCGTGAACCTACGGTTTCGTGGTGTTGCTGCATTGAGGATCGAAAGAGAAAGCGCAAACGATAGGCTACCCACGGCAGCAACGAAAGCACCAACCCGATCCATGACTTGATGAAGAGGCCATTCGTGCGCAGCGACTGAATATAGCAGCGGCGCGCACGTTCCATCTGACCGGCACAAAGCTCACGGCAGCCAAAACCGTAATAGCGATGTGCGGCATACAACGAATCGCGCAGCCTCTGCACAATCCCTGCAAGGCCCCTGACAGCTCTGCGCTTCTGTTTCAGCGCCAGGATACGCGGCATCTCCGCGTCGAGATTTTCCGGCTCACCCCGCCGACGCCGTCCCGCCAGTCCGATCAGGATGGACCGCAGCTCATCGACATACTGATGGCCCACCACTGTGAGCCCATTGTGATTGAGCCGGTAAGTAACCAGAGGCTCGCTGAGGTTATGTGCCTCCGTCCGCTCCAGAATCCGCAGGACGAAGTCGTGATCCTCGGCGGGCTCAAATGCCGCGCGGTACCCGCCCGCAGCTGCGCCCAGCGATCTCCGGAACACAATGGACGAATGGAGAAAGCACCAGCGCCGCTGAATACTGCGCTGAATTGTTTCGTTGTCTTCGGGAAGGCGCGACGTGTAGAGCACGGCGCCGGTGGCATCGATGTTGTCGTAGACGGCGCACCCCACCAATCCAGCGGCAGGATGTGCCTCCAGATACTCGATCTGCCGCTGCAGCCGGTTCGGGGCGCAGACGTCGTCAGCGTCCATGATGGCGATAAACTCGCCTCGCGCAGCGGCGAGCGCATCGTTGCGGGACAACGATGCGCCCTGATTCGACGTGTGATGAATCACCCGAATGCGCGGATCGTCAAAGCGGTCAAGCAACGCAGACGACCCGTCCGTCGACGCATCGTCGACGACGATCAGTTCGAAGTCACGCCAGCTCTGCGAGAGAATGCTGGCGATGGCCTCCTCAAGGAACTGAGCGGCGTTGTAGACCGCCATCACGACTGTGACTCGAGGCACTGGATTGGTCTCGAATAACATTCGATCTCCGCAACCTACTGCTGCTGCGGAACAAGCTGGTCGTGGACGAAGCTGAGGATCTCGTCAGTAACTCGCGCCTGCTGCTCGCTCAGGAGCTGCGGATACATCGGCAGGGAGAGAATCTCGCGCGCCAGCCGGGTTGCCACCGGAAAATCCGTCTCGCGGTAATTCATCCCCTTGTAGGCCTTCTGCAGGTGGAGCGGAACCGGATAATGAATGCCCGTGCCGATACCAGCCGTCTTCAGATGCTGCGCCAGACCGTCGCGATCCGCGGTGCGCACCACATACAGGTGATAGACCGCGCGCGACCACGAGGGCTCATACGGGCAGGTGATCGCGTCGTTGCCGGCGAGCAGGCGATCGTACTCTGCAGCGCGATCGCGCCGCTGCGCGTTCCACTTCGCCAGATGGCCCAGCTTCACCTGCAGCAGTCCGCACTGCACAGAATCCAGCCGGCCGTTGTAGCCTTCCATGTCGTGGTAATACTTCTTCGCCTGGCCGTGTTCGCGAATCATCCTGATCTTCGCGGCAATCGCGGAGTCGTTCGTCGTGACCGCGCCGCCTTCACCCAGCGCGCCAAGATTTTTGCCGGGATAAAAGCTGAATGCCGCAGCCCGGCCCATCGTTCCGGCCTTCATCCAGCGATTCAGCTTGCCGGAGAAGTATTCCGCCCCGTGCGCCTGGCAGGCGTCCTCGATAACCGTGAGTCCATACTGACCGGCGAGGCGCAGGATCGAATCCATGTCCGCCATCTGGCCGTAGAGGTGGACCGGGATGATCGCCGCCACCGGCCGCTGATGCCGCTTGCTGATCAGCCGCCCGGATGCATCGCGCGCGCAGCCCTCCTCCAGATACTCCTGCAGACGCTCGATGGAAAGGTTATAGGTGTTCTCATCGATGTCGACGAACTCCGGGATCGCGCCCGCCTGGGAGATCGCCTCGCTCGTGGCAATAAAGGTATTCGGTACCGTTACAATCACGTCGCCCGGCGCGATATCGCACGCCATGATGGCGAAACGCAGGGCATCGGTTCCGCTGTTGACCGCTACCGAATGAGTGGTGTCGCAGAACGCCGCAAAGGCCTTCTCAAAATCCTCCACCATCGGCCCGCCGACAAAGCCGGCGCTGAACAGTGCGCGGCGAAAAACGGCGGTTAGTTCTTCTTCAAGCTCAACGTGCGGAGTAACCAGATCGAGGAAGGGGATATCGTTTGACGCGTACATGGGGAGTCCTCTTATCTTTCTTCGATGGAACGAAGGATCCTGGCAGGGTTGCCGGCCACGATCGTGTTGGGTGGAACATCTTTGGTGACAACGCTGCCTGCACCCACAATCGCGTTTTCACCGATTGTCGTATTGGAGAGGATGGTGGCGCCCGACCCGATCGATGCGCCCCGGCGAATCACCGTGCGTTCAACCTTCCAGTCCGCTTCGGTCTGCAACTGGCCGTCGCCTGTGGTTGCACGCGGATAACTGTCGTTGATGAAGGTCACGCCGTGCCCGATGAACACGTTGTCCTCGATCACGACGCCTTCGCAAACGAAGGTATGGCTGGAAATCTTGCAGCACTTGCCGACCGTGGCATTTTTCTGAATCTCGACAAATGCGCCGATCTTGGTGTCGTCGCCAATCTCGCAGCCGTAGAGGTTAATGAATTTCGACAGCTTAACGTTGTTTCCCAGCTTGACGGTATCTGCGATTGCGTTCCAGGAGTTCATAGATAGACGAGCGACCCTCTCTTGCTGATGGACTCGCTGGCCGCTTCCAGCATTTTGACCACGCGCAGACCCGCGCAGCCATCGTTAAACGGATCCTTGCCCGTACCGATGCAGTCCACAAAGTAGGTCAGTTCCTGGCGCAGCGCTTCGACCTGTTCCAGCTGCGGCGACCACATATCGCCCGAGCGGTAGTTGACCAGCAGTTTGTAGACACCTTCGCTGTTGTTGATGTTCACGCCTTTGTCGTAGACCTTGACCTTCTCATCGTTCTCCAGATCGTTCCACACCAGCATCCGCTTTTCGCCGCCGATCAGCGTCGTGCGCACCTTCACCGGAGAAAGCCAGTTCACGTTGATGTGGGCAATCACATTTTCCGGGAAGTAGAGGGTCATGAAGGCCACGTCCTCGTGGGAATTCAGATGCGACTGCCCAGTCGCTACCACCGCCTCCGGGCTGCCCTCGATGACGTAATCCATGATGGACAGGTCGTGCGGCGCCAGATCCCACAGGACGTTGATGTCGTGTTGAAAAAGCCCCAGATTGACGCGCGTGGAATCGTAGTAATACAGCTTTCCCAGAGTTCCCTCACGCAGCAGCTGCGAGATCTTCTTCACCGCCCCGGTAAACAGGAAGGTGTGATCCACCATGATCCTCAGGTTCTTCTGGATGGCGATATCGATCAGCTTCTCGCCCTGCGCCACGTTGCTCGTAAACGGCTTCTCCACAAATACGTGTTTGCCGTTTTCCAGCGCAGCTTTGGCCAGCTCATAGTGTGTCCATACGGGAGTAATCACCGCGATGGCGTCGATGTTGGGCGACGTGATGACTTCCATCGCGTCGGAAGTGATATGAATACCCGGATACGCTTTGTGCGCCCGCTTCTGGGCGGCAGGACTGAGTTCTGCGATCGCCGCGACCTGGGAATCCTCGAGGGAGGCGAGGTTTCTAACGACGTTAGGCCCCCAGTAACCGTAACCAATAACACCGAAATTCACGAGATTGTCACCATACTTTCAGGAGCTTCTGACGCAACGCAGCACAGGACCGCCCCGCAATGGAGCTGAACCTGCTGTCAGGCAAAACAAGGGGATAACAGCTTCTGCGCGGTAGGTGAGCTAGTAAGCGCCTTTAATGACAGCTGCAGGCGTGCGCAGAAGAATTTTTAAATCCAGCCAGGGCGACCAGGAGATGGCGTAACGCAGGTCCAGGCGAACCATATCGTCGAAACGCACACGACTGCGGCCGGTCACCTGCCACAGGCCTGTGATACCAGGCTTAACCTGCAGCACGCGACGGCGATGCCATGTCTGGTACGCGGCCAGCTCGTAAGGAACCGGAGGGCGCGGTCCCACCAGGGACATATCGCCCCGCAGCACGTTGATGAACTGAGGCAGTTCATCCAGGCTCGTCTTGCGAAGGAACTTCCCGATAGGAGTAATTCTCTTGTCGCCGGCCAGCTTGAAGACACTTTGACCGTTCGCCGTCTGGACGCCCTCCGCCACCCCGGCGATGAGCCGCTTGACGTACTCCTTATGCTCGCTCGCATCGTTATTGACGCGCATCGAGCGAAACTTCAGAAACGTAAAGCGGCGGCCGTACTGGCCGATCCGGTCCTGGCGGAAAAGTACCGGGCCTTTCGACGTCAGTTTCACGGCAAGGGCGATTACAGCGAAGAGCGGCATGCACGCGATCAGCATGAGGGTCGCGCCCACCACATCCATCACGCGCTTCACCCGCAGCAGGACGCGCTGGTCGTTGCTGGGGATGAACAGATCCGGATAGAGAATCGGGTCGCTGGGGCGCCCGGAGCTGTCGCCATCCCAGTCGTCGGGAAAGAAATGAAACGAAAAAGTGATCTGATTGAACCGCTCCAGCGTCACTTCCTGCTGCAGCGCGCTGCTCACACGTCCGAGAATCGTGCTGAGAACGGAATTCTTGTCGCTGACCACCAGACCGGTGAAGATCACGCCGACCGTGTTGCGATCCTTGTACCATCCGACGACATCGGTTTCGCGCGTCGATGCCTGCATCGCTGCGACAATGCCGTTCAGGGTTTTGTCCGGGCTGTCGCCATTTTGCAGGGCACCAGCCTCAAGCAGCATCAGCAGGAACGGTTCCCGGGAACGCTCCGTCCGCTTCCGCTCAATCGCGATCCGCCGCCGAAACGCTTCCTCGGCCAGAACGTCACGCTCCCCATACGCATTCGCATCACAGATAGGGTCGACCATATCCGCAATCTTATTGATCCTTGGCAGAGTCACAACTCGCTCCTCTCTCGAGCATCGATGCATGTTCGAACACCAGGTGCGAAAAGGTATACATAGTCTTTTGACTTATCATCGTGTCGGCTTATCGTTCCGCTGTTAGTTTTACTTCAATTGTGCCGGCTCCGAGTCGCCGGCAGGATTGTCCCGGATCCAGCACAACCGGTCCGGTCGAATCCAGGTTCATCATGTCTGGCTTGCCCCGCCGCTGCTGTTCCGCGAGCTGTAGTAGTAATCGCTGTGCGGTGCGTTATTGGAGGAATTCAGGATCGCCCCGATCAGTTTCTGCGGCTCGATAGCTTCCACGCCCCGCTGCAGTTGCCGCTTCTCGGTAACGCCCTGCCGTGTAACAAGAAGAATTCCGTCGCAGAGCCGCGACCACACGCTGGTGTCGGCCAGCGGCAGAACCGGCGGCGAATCCACCACGATCCAGTCAAACAGTTCCGACAGCTGATCCATCAGCTGCGATAACCTCGCCGACTGCAGCAGTTCCAGCGGATTGGCCGAACAACTGCCGGCCGGCATAAACCAGAGCCCGGGCCCTTCCAGGAAGTAAATGCTGTCCTTCAGTTCGCGATTCTCGCGCAGCCACTCCGAAATGCCGGGCCGCGGGGCGAGCCCGAACATCGGCGCCAGCGACGGCCGCCGGATGTCGCCTTCCAGCAGCAAAGTTCTCTGCTGCGCGCGCATCGCAATCGAACACGCCAGATTCGCCGAACAGGTGCTCTTCCCTTCCTGCGGAATCGAACTGGTGACCAGAACCCGCTTCAGAGGCCGATCGCGGCGCAGATGCCGCAGGCGCACTGCTAACAGGCGAAACGCCTCCGCGGCCGCGCTCTCCTTGTCCGAGACGCTCACCAGGCGCCCCTGCGCCGGAGCCGAAACCCGCAGCATCGGGAACTCGTCGAAAATGGCTGGACGCTCCTGGATCGGTGGTTCTTCGGGTACAGCTGCCTTCCGCCCCCGCTTGCCATTGCCGCCACGCGGGGCTGCGCCACTCGATTGCGGCAGGTGTCCGTTCAGGGCGACCACTTTCTCCGTTGCGACCTCAGCTTCGGGCGCGGCGCTTTCCGTCCATTCGCTGACTGCGCGATCTTCGGCATGACGCAGTAACTCGGTCGCGTCCGCCGCGTGGGACCCGTTTATTCCTGACTTTTCTGACTCGGACCGCTGCAGGGCATCAAATATTCGGCTCATACTCACTCGCTTCAAGGGAAACAGGCAAATTCAGTTCGGCACCGCGCGCTGCCGGTTTGCGCAGCGCTGAATACAGATCGCGAAGAACTTTTGTGGCTCTCTGCACATCCATTTCATTGTGGTTTCCGGTCCCTGCCGACTCGCTGAATTCCCGATCGAGGCGGAACTCCCGTGCCACATCGTCAACAACATCCACCGTGATGGCGGGCAACTGTCGCGCGTATGCGGTAATGAGCGCGTTCTCGCACACCGTGTTGATCAACCGCGGGAAGCCGCGCGAATGACGATAGACCGCATCCACGACCTCCGGCGGAAAAATTCTTGCGGGCTCTCCTTCGAGTCCGGCCACCTTCAGACGATGGTTCACGTACTCGGTGGTCTCCGCAGCATCCAGCGGACCCAGTTGCGCGCGAAGGGCGATTCGCTGTTTCAGCTGGCGAAGTGCAATCGAGTCCAGCTTATCGTCGAGTTCCGGCTGGCCGACCAGCACGATCTGCAGCAGCTTGTCGTCGGTGGTCTCCAGATTCGAAAGCAGGCGAACCTCTTCCAGCAGTTCCTCGGAAAGATGGTGCGCCTCATCGATGATGAGAACCGTCGTCAGTCCTTTCGCTCCCCGCGAAACCAGAAACTGCCCCAGATCAAGCAATAACTCGCTCTTATTTTTGCCCGACGCCGGCAGTCCGAAGTCAGCCAGAACATACTGCAGAAATTCGGTCGGAGACAGCCGGCTGTTGAACAGATAAGCGTAGGCAATGTCCTTGCTCTCTTTGAGCAGGCGAAGCAGACAGCGCAGCAGCAGGGTCTTGCCCGTGCCAACTTCGCCGGTTACCACCACGAATCCCTTGTGGCGCCGAATGCCGTAGTGCAGCGCGGCCAGCGCTTCGTTATGCCGGCGCGTCGACACAAAGTATGTCGGATCCGGCGTCAGATCGAAGGGGTTACGGGCGAGCTTGAAAAAAGCCTTATACATGAAGTAGGGCGCCTAGCCGTGCAGGTAACTGATCGCAGATCCTGTCAGGATCACTACAACCACAACTGCTGCTGTTGCCCAGCCGATCAATGCCTTGCGCTTGTTCAGAAGATCGTCGACCGGGTTGCTGACCTCCGGAATTTCACAGATCACCGGCACGGGCAGTAAATCGTTAATTTCCGCTTCGTGATGCAGCCGGTCATCGGTGAACTCAAACAGCGCCACCGATGCGGCTCCGAACGCCAGACCTGCAAAGATGCCGAAGAAGCAGAACTCCAGACGATTTGGAAAATCCGGCTTCAGCGGCAGACTCGGCGGGTCCAGCATCTTGAACCGCTCGCCCTGCATGTTCTGCTCCATGCTGGTCGCCATCTGCGATTCCTGCTTCTTCTTCAGCAGGTCGTTGTAGTTGGCCTGCGACTGGTCGTAGCCGCGCTGCAGATCGGCAAGCTCCTGCTCGCTGGCCGGCTCCGCATTGATGCGCGCTTCGTATTGCCCGATCCTGCCCTGCAGCGAAGCGATGGAATTCTGGCGGTTCTGGATCTCCACATTGTCCGACTGCAATTGCGCCTGCAGCTGAGCCAGCGTCAGGCTCTCGGGGCTCTTTAGGTCTTTCGCCTTTTCCGCAATCACCGCAGCCTTCCGCTGCTTTTCCACCTGGGCGATCTGCACTTTCAGCTTCACAACGTCGGGATAACTGTCCGTATAGCGCGAAGTCAGGTCCGTCAGCTGATCCCGCAGTTTCGCCAGCTGAACATCGATCGCCTGCACGCTGTTGGGATCGAGCGGCTGCCCAGGCTGCACGGTCGGAACCGGATTGGTCCGCAGCTGCTGGATCTCCGTCTCGTGCAGAGCCCGCTGCTGGGTAGCGTTGTTCAGCGCGTCCTGCTCGTTGGTCAGCTGCGCCTGCAGGCCGCCAAGGATCTGCAGGTTGCTCGCCTGCTGCTCCGGCAGCGCGCCCACATGCGCCGCTTTGAAATTCTTGACCTTCGCGTCCTGCTCTGCCAGTGCCCGGGCGGCTGTCTCCAGCTGATTCTCCAGGAACTTCGTGGTGTCTCCCGACTGCTGCAACAGCGTGCGCTGATTCTCATTGATGAAAAGCTCGGCCAGCTGTCCGGTCACCGCCTGCGCCACACGGGCATTGCGCGAGGTGTAATCGATCTTGAATCCCGTCACCCCGGCATTCTGGCTGTCGCGGGCCAGTTCGATGGTGATCTCCTTGCGCATTTTCGCGACCTTGTCGTCGTCGGTCATCGGCTTGCGCCCGCCATCATACAGGTGCATGGCGCTGATGATCGTCAGCAGACGTGTGCGGCTCAGAATCTCCTGCTGCATCGTCTGCAGCCGGGCCTGCAGGTCCTGATCCACACTGACCCCGACAAAGGACTTCGGCATCGCCGGCTCTTCGACCAGAATCAGCGTCGTCGATTTATAACGGGGCGGAAGTATCCAGCTCAGCCCCCAGACGAGAAGCCATCCGGCCAACAGCGGCACCAGAAAATGCATATGCCGCCGCTGCGCAATATTCAGATAGCGGTCGAGGTCCGGTTTTTTACTGTCTTCTGTTTCGATTACTTCAGCCATCTTATCTTCCTACGGGTCGGGTTATCTGGTAACTGACCGAACAGTATTCGTGGTTGCTGGTGGGCAACTGCGACAGCGCCCCCACCCCGGTATACGTCTGATCCATCCAGTCGTAGCCCAGCGTCACCTTCAGGTTCCGCGTGATCATATGGTCGACCGAGGTGCTTACCCCAATGGTGTGGCCGCCCGGCTCCGCGAACTGAAACGTCGGCGTCAGATTGACATTCCGCGAGTACAAAGCGGAAAAATTGATCGCGGTCAGCGGAGACAGTTGCCGCCGGTACATCGCCTGCGCTGCATCTTCCGTGTAGGCTCCCGGCAGACCGCCGCCTGCTGTCACCGCGTGCGTGTAGCTGGCCGAGCCACTCGAGATATGTGCCTGCCAGCCCAGAGAAATGGTGCCGGCCGGCAGCCAGGCTGAGACCAGCGCATACGGCGTCTGCGAGATGCTGTAGTGCTCCGGACCTCCGGTCACAGAAAGCGACAATGTGCTTTGCTGCGAGTTGCGCAGGTAAACCGTATAAAAACCGAAAATATTGTCCCGCAAAACCGAGTTATCGGTGCTTTTCAGATAACTGACAATCCGCGCGTGCTGGATCTGCCCGCCCAGATACTGCCGCCGCGTCAGCCGCTGGGTAGCAAAGGCCGAACCGTCGTACGAGGTCGAGTTATACAGCCCCACCACCTGGTTGGCCTGCGGATAATCCAGCTGGCCATAATCCGCGGAGAGCCCGAACATACCGTTCTCGCTGGCCTGATTGGTCAGCTGCACCATCGCCGCATTGGAAACCCGATTGGCAAAGGCCGCGATGGCTCCCGTCGTCTGCGTCGGCACAATTCCGGTGATCGCCCCCTGGTTGGCGGAAAAAGGCTGGTTAAAGAGGCTCGAACTGCGAATGAAATTGTCCTGCAGCAGGATGCTGGTATGGCTGGCGATCAGGTACTGCAGGTTCACGGTCAGATCCTGATCCGACGCGTTGAAGATCGAGTTAGGCTCGTAAAACGAGAAGCCCGGGCTGTAATTCACGACCTGGTGAAACCGCGCCGAACTCCTGTCCAGACTGATGGTCGGCGCAATCGAGTAAATCATATCGGCCTGCGCCACCGGGCTGTAGCCGGCTTCGACGTTGTCATCGTAACCAATGCTGCTGACCACTCCCAGGTTTAGATAATTCTTCCGCGTCTCGGCCCCGGTCAACACAGGAAAGGCCTGGCCGCTCACCGGCGGAGGCGTCAGCATTCCATCGTTCGCCACAGGATTGTCCGGCTCTTCCCCAGTGCCGGCGTTGCCGCCGCCCGTTGCCTGAGACCATCCGGGCACGGTCGCAACCAGAACCAGAAGCAGAAAGATTCGCGTCGTCATAATGGTTCTCATGGAACCACGACTGTGTCTCCAGGCAATAAGTGAACGTTCTGCTTCGAATTCTTGCCTTTCACAAAGTCGTTGTAGTTGAAAGACAGCCGCGCCTCCGTTCCGTCGGCGTTTGAGCGGAGAACATAAATCGATTTCTTCTTGGCAAAATCGCGGAAGCCACCGGCCGTCGCGATGGCATCGACCACCGTGGTCGTCGTCGTCAGCGAATACGAGCCCGGCTTGATCACCTCACCCATCACGTTGAACTTGAGGCTGTTGATCTTCGTCACCATCACCGTCACAGCCGGCTCGGTAATAAAATTCCGCAGCTTCGTCGTGATATCGTCTTCCAGCTGGACCGGCGTCTTACCCGCCGCCTGCAGCTCGCCGACCAGCGGCAGGGAAATCTTTCCGTCGGAGCGAACCGGGACCTGCTTGCTCAGCTCCGGCTCCTTCCACACGTTGATATCCAGAACGTCGTCGTCGCCAATCAGATACGTGGTGTTATGGGCCCGCGTCGTCACCGGCGGAGTGACCTGATCGGGAGCCGCTCCCGTCGCCTCCGGCGTGGGGGAACTGGGGGCAAGCGTCTGCGCCCGCGAAGCCACCGTCAACAGCAGCAAACCTGCCAGCACCAGAGCGTATTCGGCTTTGAATCTCATGACCTGTGCAACAACTCCTGGACGAATGCGGCTGAGCGGACGCCCAGCGGCACTCTCCCGTTAAAGAACCTGAACTGTAACCTGACCGGATGCGGAGATTGGTTCGATGTTAGCGGGTGTTTCCTGAACTTGCATCGCAAATCGCAACCGATGAAACAAAATTCCTCTGGAAATTTCCGACTCCTGCTTCCGCCGTTCCCGCAGTCACGCTTCTGGCGCTCGTTCCCCCCACCGGCTCTACGTCCGATGCCGATACTTCCACACCGACCGACTGCGCCAGCATGTCCACGGACAAAACCAGACGGAAGAGGTTCTTCTTGCGAATCAGAATGCCTTCCACTCCCTCCAGCGAGCCGCGCGTCACCCGCACCCGCTCCCCGATTTTGAGGAAGGGATGAGGCTCAATCCGGTACGAGCCCTGCACCGCTCGCCGGATCGCATCGATTTCCGGCTCCGGTACAACCTCGATCTGCTCGCCCCGCGAAAGGATCATGTGGATTCCCGGGGTCGTCACCACCTGCAGCCTCCGGCTCGATACCCCGCGCACGAAGACGTATCCCGGGAACAGCGGCAGAGACAGCAGCTTCTGCCGGTCTTTCCAGCGCCGCATCGTCTCGTGCAGCGGGAGGAACACTTCAAAACCCTTGCCCGTCAGCATCTCGGCCACGGTTTTTTCGTGCTGGTGCTGGGTGTAAACCGCCCACCAGGCCGGATGCTCTGCCGTTTGTACGTCGATGTCGCGCGTGGCCAGCATTCTTGCCCTCTGCACCCCGTGATGGATTTGCAACCAGAGCGTAGCTCCGCCCTGTGAGCTACAGCAGCCCGTTTTCCACAATCACGATGAAACTTCAAAAAACCAGCTCCGGGTCTTATAACCCGGTTTTTCCAGCGTTTTGCACAATCCTCATGGAAAGGAGAACTCGATCACAAAACCAACCGTCGGTTGCCATGCAGCGATGCTTTGACGACATACTCTCTGCTGCTGATTTGGCGGAGAAAACGAGAATGCATAATCCTGGCAGCTATGGTGTAGGTACCGGCCGGGATCCGGCATTTTGACGATCGGATCACGAACCCTCGACAGAAAACTTCCGCGGCGCATTCGCCGTCCAGCTCAACAGGAAGAAAAAAACGCATTTCAATCGCAGTTCGTGGCTCCAGCGCTCTTCCGGCCCGAATCAGCAAACCGGAGACGCTGATATTTTCCGTTAGCCCCTCATGCCACTCTCGTTCCCCACGAACCCGAAACCGGATGGCCGTGCCGATTTCATAGCGCCTGGCTCGGGGGATTTCTGGCTGGGTCGCTTCGCAGACCGGCTCCGAATCCATCCCCTCTCCTTGCCATCTTTCCGCTACTTCTGGGCTTCCACGACATCCCGACTTGCGAAGTTCAGGTTAGGGCAGTTCCCAGGGGACAGCAATGGCCCGACAGTACTATCGTCATATGACTTCATAGTGCTACTTCTGTGGAACCATGGTGTATTACCGAGGTGAACCTGCCCGCAGCCGCTACCAACGAGTGGTGCTGCGCGGGTCCTCGGCGTTTCTCTCAGAGTGAGAAATAGCTCCCCGGCTCTGTGGATTCCGCGTCAGGAAGCAGAGGCTGCTGTCAGCCGATGGTTCACCGCGAATAGAGCCAGTTCCAGGCGATTGGACACGCCCAGCTTGTCGAATACGTTGCTGATGTGATGTTTCACCGTCTGCTCGCTGATCGAGCACCGCTGCGCGATGTCCGGATTCGAATATCCCGCCACCACCAGCGTCACAATCTCCAGTTCCCGGTTTGTCAGCCCGTAATCGCGGGCTCGCGGCCCATCCTCCGCCGGAGAAACGCTGCGCAGTGCCCGCACCAGATCCGTCACGCTCTCCCGCCCCACCCAGTACTGTCCCGCCATCACGCACTGGATGCTGTCGAACAGCCTCTGCGTGGTCGACTCCTTCAGAATTACCCCGTAGGCGCCCAGCTTCAGCGCCTGCACGATCTGCGACTTCTCGATCGAGGCCGTCAGCAGAAGCGTCCGCACCGGCAGGCGCGACGCTGAAAGCTCCCGCAGCACCTCCATGCCGTTCTGTCGGGGCATGGCCAGGTCCAGGAGCAGAATGTCCGGCTTGGTCTTCCGCACCAGATCGACCAGCATGTCCCCATCCGAGGCTTCGCCCACCACTTCAAACCCAGGCTCGGACTCCAGCAGCCGGCGCAGCCCGTCACGAAAAAGAGGATGATCGTCCGCAATCAGAATGCGGACAGGAGAAGGAAAATGATTCGCAAATGCAACCATGGCGTTTAGTCCGTGCGACCGGGGGTCGGATTCGCTCTTACGGATCCATTTCCCTCTGGAATTGGCAGTGGAATGCCCCGCAAAGAGCGAGCGGACGCAGAGACATCCCCGGATGAAAACCGGTTGAAGTTGACGTTAAGGACGGTCTTGAACGGGCTTTCTCGGTTGTAGTCGCAGCGGGCCCAGAGTCTGATTATAGCGTTCCCCTTGCGCTCCGATTTCGCTGAAATCCCCATCGATGCATTCGCCCCTCGAATCCAACCCCAAAACTTCCTCGCCGGCTCCGGCCTTTGTCACGGAATTGCGACACTGAAAGCGTTGGACGGTATGCTTTCCACCCCCGCGCTGTCCACGCTGGTTACGTAATACACATAGGACTGCCCGTTTTCCACAGTCGTGTCCGTGAAGGTCGTCCCGCTGTTCACCGCCGTATTCAGCAGCTGGTACGAGGTCGTCCCGCTGAGCGTGCGGTAGACGTTGTACCCCACCACGGCATCGGCCGAGCTGACAGGAGCCGTCCAGGTCAGATCCACTTCGTAGGGAATCGTCCCGGTCCCCGTCACGGGAATGACCATCGTCCCGCCGGTTGTCGCGTTGCTGGTGACCGTGATCTGTCCTGTGGCCGCGCCGGCGACCGTCGGCAGGAACTCGACCTGCAGCGTCACCGACTGGCCCGGATTCAGCGTCGCCGGGAACGACGCGCCGGTCAGGGTAAACCCGCTGCCCGCCAGCACCGCCCCGCTGACCGTCACCGCCTGGGTCCCGGTCGAAGTCAGCGTCAACGTCTGCGTTCCCAACCCGTTCAGCGAAACATTCCCGAAATCGATGGCCGCCTGGCTCGGCGTCAGCAGCGCGCCGGCGGCATTCAACTGCACCGTCAGGGTCCTCGTACTGCCATTCGCGCTGGCGGTCACCGTTGCCGCCTGCGCCGTTGCCACCGCGGAGGCTGTCGCCGTGAAACCGGTGCTGATGGCGCCGCTCGGAACCGTCACGCTTGCCGGTACGGCAAAGGCCGCATTGTTGCTGGTGAGGGTCACCGCCACCCCACCCGCAGGCGCCGCGGCGCTCAACGTCACCGAGCACGGAACCGCTCCGGAACCGGTGATCGACACGCTGCTGCAGGAAAATCCCGCCAGGACCGGCGTGCCCGAACCACCACCCGAGCCGCCTCCGGAACCGGTCACCCCATTGCCGCTCAGGCTGATCGTCACGCGTGCGCCCGTAGAGCCATTCGTCGTCAGCGTGACCTTTCCCGTCACACTTCCCGCTGCCACGGGACTGAACGCGATCGTCAGCACCACCGACTGGCCGGGATTCAGCGCCACCGGCGCCGTCAGCCCACTGATGCTGTAGCCCGTACCTCTCACCGCGGCGGATTGAATTGTCACCGCCTGCGTCCCCGCCGATGTCAGCACCACGGACTCGCTCGACGTCGTATTCACGGCCACATTGCCGAACGACACCTGCGAAGGACTCGCTGTCAGCAGACGAAGCGCCGCGCTCAGCTGGAGCGCAAAGGATTCAGACACGCCGCCTGCGTTCGCGGTCAGCACCGCCGACTGCGCCGTCGCCACCGCGGCCACCTGCGCCGCAAATCCCACCCCGCTCGTATTCGCCGGAACTGTAACCGTCGCCGGCACCTGAACGGCATTGTTGTCGCTCGCCAGATTGACGGTCAGTCCGCCGCTTCCCGCCGGCCCGGTCAGCGCGACAAAGCAGTTGTCCGTTCCCGCACCCAGCATCGTTGTCGTGCTGCAGGAGATGCCGCTCAGCGCGCCCGCCGGCGGCGCAGCGCTCACCCCCAGGCCCGTCAGGTTCACCTGCGGAGGAGCCGCCGTGGCGTTGCTCGTGACCGTCACCAGTCCGGTCGCCTGCCCCACCGCCGTGGGACTGAACTGAATCTGCAACGTATAGATCGCCTTCGCCGCAATCGTGATCGGGAACGTCGTCGCGTCCGCCAGCTTGAACGAACCACCCGTGACGTTTACAGCGGAAACCTCGACCGCGCCGATCCCGGTGTTCGTAAACGACACCGTCGCGGTACCGCTCTGCCCCACCGTCACCGGTCCAAAATTCACTCCGGCCAGCGTCGCCACCAGTTGTCCGTTCCCCGCGCTCGCCCCGCACCCTGCGAACGCCAGAAGCACACAGAACCCCACCAGCAGGCCGGCATAGAAAAGAATCTTCGACCGCCAGCCTCGGGAGCGTGCCTGCCATTCACTTCTCTTTCCGAAGCGGCGATCCGATCCAAAACTCACGCGCCGATCCAATTCGGAATCTGACGAGAAACGAACGGGAAACTGGTACATCCACCTCACCTCGAGTCGTACAGACAAGTCTTTCCTGCGATCCGGCACACGCCGGGTGCGGCTTTCCGGAGGGGGGTGGGAAGCCTGGAGCCCGCACGGGATCGCTCGAGTCCTCGAACGCCCGCCGACAAATCTTGCTCAGAACTGATCGCCAGTCTTGCGAGATTTTAGCCGACGGGTGAGCACGCAAATATCCAACTTTCGCGAGGGTCGTATTACTTTCGTGCTATCCGCCAGGGTCCGCCAACAGAGCCATCTTCATGGCACTCCCCAGTGAGAATTTCCACATCCGGCACCCCTCTCCAATCGGTGAAAACTGGTAAAAATGCGCGGAGACCCGGGAATATTCTTCCTGAAATATTTCACCGGGCCGTGATTTTTCCGGTTCCTGCAAATCGTGCAAATCCTCAATAGCGACGCGCCTTCGGCGAACTACAGCGAAAGTTACACCCATCGGTACTTACTTTCGGATCACCATCGAACCTCACCGGCGAGCTACTTTCTCCCTTAGCCCTTTTCCGCGCATTAAAATTGCGGTATGAACGCCTCGGATGTCGCTATCGCGGGCGCTGGCATCGTCGGCCTCACCACCGCGCTCGAACTCGCAGCGCATGGCCGCAAAGTAACCGTCTTCGACCAGGCCGAAGCCATGTCCGAAGCCTCCCGTGCCGCTGCCGGCATGCTGGCCGGTACCGATCCGGAAAATCCTCCCGAGCTCAGCGACCTCGCCCGCCTCAGTCTCGCCCTCTATCCCGGATTCCTCGATCGCATCGAGACCCTCTCGCAAAAGAAGATCCCCATCCGCACCACCTCCACCGTCCAGGCCGTTCACCAGCCCCCCTCGGCGGCCCGGCTCCTCAGCGCAGACGACATCTCCAGCCGCGCCCCCGGAGTCCGCCCCGATGGCTGGCAGTTCGTGCTCCTTGACGAGTCGAGCTTCGATGCCTGGGACCTCGCCGAGGCTCTTCCCTCCGCCGTCCGCGCCGCCGGCATCGATCTGCGCGAACACATTCCGGTGATCTCCGCCCGCTCGCTTCCCCACAGCATCGAACTCGTAACAGCGGCAGGCACATTTTCAGCCGGCGCCTTCCTCAACGCCACCGGGGCCTGGGCGCCCGGTCTCGAACCGTCCCTGCCGGTGATGCCGCGCAAGGGCCACATGCTCACCGCCGAACTTCCCGGCCCCGTCCAGATGGACTGCGTCCTGCGCAGCCCCGGCGTTTACATCGTCCCCCGTGGCGGCCACCGCTACACTGTCGGCTCCACCGTCGAAGACGCCGGCTTCGATCGCACCGTCGACGCCGTCCGCATCCGCGAGCTCTTCTCGCGCGCCGTCGAACTCTGGCCCGCCCTGCGCGACGCCACCGTCGCCGAAACCTGGATCGGATTCCGCCCCGGCTCGGCCGACGACCTGCCCATCATCGACCGCACCGGAGAGCAGCGCTGGGTCGGCACCGGCCACTTCAGAAATGGAATCCTCCTCGGCCCCGCTACCGGACGCGTGCTCAGCCAGTGGATCCTCGGCGAGGAACCCGCCATCGATCTCTCCCCCTTCCGCATCAGCCGCTTCGCAAACTCATCCGCCAGGAACTGAACCCGCGCGCCCCTGCGCACCGATTTCGCCAGTGCTGCGTCCCGGCGAATTTCATTCAGGATCGACGTCCCCCGGAGTAAAATTCCCCGAATCGAGAAAACAGCCGTTTTCATCAACCACAATCTTTCGGGAGGACTTCCATGGCCGAAGCGATCGCTCAGCCAGACGCATCCGCAACGCCGCTGAGTGAGGTGCAGCGGGTCGTCGACACCTTTGCCGCTCCATCCACGCTTGGCAAGGATATCGTGCGCAGCGCCGCCTGGTGGGGCCCCTTTCTCATCCTCATCGTCATCAGCGTCGCGTTCTCTTACACCGTCCAGAAGAAGATCGGATGGGCTGCCGTCTACGACAACACCCTGAATCAGAACCCCAAAATGAAGGAGATGATCCAGAACCTGCCCGCGGAACAGCAGGTCGTCGCGCGGCAAAAAGGCATCGCACGCCAGCCGTATACGGCCTACGCGGCGCCCATTTTCGCGCTCATCTTTACCGCTGTTTTCGCCGTGCTCATCTGGCCCACCCTCAACTTCGGCTTCGGAGGAACGGCCAAATTTTCCAGGGTATTTGCGGTGCTGATGTATTCCAACATCATCAGCGTCGCGCTCAAATATCTGCTGGCGATTGTCGCGCTCTTCGCCGGGCTCGCACCGGAAAGCTTCAATTTCAATAATCCGGTCGGCACGAACCTCGGCTACTACCTCGTCGGCAGCGCGCCTCTTTGGCTCGTCACCCTGGGAACCTTCTTCGATGTCTTCGGCATCTGGGCGCTCGTCGTCTCCGCCATCGGATGCGGTGTCGTCGCCCGCGTCAAGACCAGTTCCGCGGCGATTGCCGTCTTCGGCTGGTGGATCCTCTTCATGATGGCCATCACCGGCCTCGTCGCCGCCGTGAGTTAAACACCCAACAAGAGGCCAGAGGGAAAAGGCTCGTCCATGAGGCGAGCCTTTTCTATGATCGAACTTCTTCCTCCGGCTACCGGCCACAGCTTACCGGCCACCGGCTACCGGCTACCGGCTACAGGCCACAGGCCACAGGCTACAGGCTACAGGCTACAGGCTCACTCCTCCTCTTCCTCACCCGTCGGCTTCTTCGCGTTCGCCACGATCTTGTCCGCGATCAGCTGCGGAACGATGTCGTAGTGATTCATCTCCATGTGGAAACTGCCCCGCCCCTGGGTCATCGCCGTCAGGCTCTGCCCATAGGTCAGCATCTCCGCCATGGGGACTTCGGCGCGAACGATCGTGTTCGAACCGTGCCCATCCATGCCCTGCACGCGCCCCCGCCGCTGGTTCAGATCGCCCATCAGCGTACCGGCAAACTCCTGCGGTGCCTCGATCTCCACCGACATGATCGGTTCCAGCAGCGCCGGTTTCGCCTGCTCCATGCACTTGCGGAAGGCAATGCGGCCCGCCATCTTGAACGACAGTTCGTTGGAATCCACGTCGTGGTAGCTGCCGTCGTAGACAATCACTTTGAAATCGACCACCGGGTATCCCGCCAGATAGCCGCGCGCCGCCGATTCCTGAATGCCCTTTTCAACCGCCGGAATGAAGTTGCGCGGGATCGCTCCGCCGAACACGTCGTTTTCGAAGATGAACCCGCCGCCACGCGGTAACGGCTCCATCTTGATCTTGCAGTCGCCGTACTGCCCGTGGCCGCCGGTCTGTTTCTTGTGGCGGCCCTGCGCGTCGGCCCGCCCGCGAATCGTCTCGCGATAGGGCACGCGCGGTGCTTTCAGCGTCACTTCCGTGTGATAGCGCTTGCGCAGCTTGCTCACCAGAGCCTCGATGTGCGGCTGTCCCGCTGCCGCGATCAGGAACTCATTGGTCTGCGAGTCGCGGAAGAAGCGCACCATCAGGTCCTCTTCCATCAGCTTGTGCACCGCCGGCGCCAGCTTATCCTCATCGGCGCGCGACTTCGGCTCGATCGCCCACGTCATCGCCGGCTCGGGCATCGTCACTGGTTCATAGAAGACCTCGCTGCTCTTGTCGCCCAGCGTGTCGCCGGTCAGCGTCTCGCGGAGCTTCGCAACCGCGCCCAGATCGCCGGCGTGCAGTTCCGTCACCGCCACCGCCGTGCGGCCCTGCATGATCGACAGATGCGAGAGCTTCTCCGCCGCGCGGCGCGAGTAGTTCTGCACCGTTGCATCGTTCTTCAGCACGCCGGAAAACACCTTAAAGAAGGTGATGCGCCCCGCAAACGGATCCGTCATCGTCTTGAAGACGTAAAGCGAGAGCGGCTCCTTGTCGTCGACCTTACGCATCACGATCTCCGGCGCCTGGCCTTCCGCCGTGGCCGCCGCGCCGTTGCCTCCGTTTCCGGCCGCGCTCGCCGCCACCGTCGCCAGCACCGCACGCGCCGCCACCGGCTCGCGCTCGATGGGCGCCGGTGCGTAGACCTTGAGAAAGTCCAGCAGATGATCGGTAGCCACATTCGCCAGCCCGCTGGCATACAGAACCGGGAAAATGCGGTCTTCGCGAATCGCCTCGTGCAGCGCGGTGATCAGGTGCTGTTCGGGAATCGTGCCTTCGCGGAAGAACTCCTCCATCAGCTCGTCTTTGCCTTCGGCAACCAGCTCCACCAGCGCCTCGTGCGCGCGCTGCGCCGGCTCTTTCAGCGACGCCGGTATCTCCCCGATCTTCCCGTGGCCATCGCCGCTCGGCGTGTAGAAGAAAGCCTCCATGGTGACCAGATCGATGACTCCCTCAAAACCTTTGCCATCGGCAATCGGCAGCTGCACCGGAACGCATTGTCGTCCGAATCGCTCCGAGAGCGCCGTCAGCGTCCCTTCGGCCGACGCCGCAGCGCGAGGATGATCCATCTGATTGATCACCAGGGCGCGCGGCAGATTGAACTCCTCGGCATATTTCCAGACGCGCTCCGTCATCGGCTCCACGCCGGTCACCGCATTCACCGTCACCAGCGCCGCTTCCACAGGCGCCATCGCCGCGCGGGCCTCGTGCACAAACATATGGAAGCCGGGCGTATCGACAAAATTGATCTTCACCCCGCTCCATTCGGCGAAGGCCACCGCATTCTGCATCGTGGTGCCGCGGGCAACATCCTCTTCGTCGTAAGCGGTCACGGCCGATCCGTCTTCGACACGGCCGAGGCTGGGCGTCATTTTCGCGGCATGCAGCAGAGCGGAGACGAGCGTCGTCTTGCCACTGTGCGCATGCCCCACTACAGCTACGTTGCGGATCTCACTTCCCTGATAGGTTTTCATGGACGGCTCCTTGGAAAACAAAATGGGTTGCGGCTCCAGAACCACGAGGCCGCGGCTGCATCGCCAGCAAAAACAGGCAAGTAGACACCATTTCCCGAGCCAGAACTGTGACGGGCAATACACAGCCGCGGAACGCAGGGATTTCGGGAAGGCGTCGTGGAGGGCGTCTGATCGGAGGCGGGATTGGCTCCGGCGCGCGATGAATGCGTGCCGGAACACGCGGATCTTCGATCCTCATCCGGCATACAAAGAGCATTCCTGAAAAAGGGGATTTCGGAACCCGATTCATCCCGCGTTTACAGGAACCCGGATAGTAGCACAGCAGGCGGTGGGGTGTCGGCGCAGCCCTTACACTGTCCGGTAAAACACCACCCGGCCCTCCGGCTCCATCTGCGTCAGCAAATCGAAATCGCGCACGTTCCGGCTCAGCACCGTGCAGCCGTTCCGGAGCGCGCTCAGAAAGATCAGCGCGTCGTTCATGGTACGGCCGCGATCCTCGGCTTTGGCCTGATGCAATCGGGAGATGATGCCCGTGAGCAACGCCGCTTCCCGCCACGTGTCTCGGTCGGGGGTGAGAACGCGGTCCGCCGGCCAATGGTCGACCACGCCGGCAATGCGGCGAACCACTTCAGCCGTTCCCGAGTGGGCCGGATCCAGCCTGCCGCAGACACACACCAGCTCCGATTCGACGACCGAACAATGCCAGGGCTGCACACGTGCAATCTCCCCTTCCAGCAGATGAGGAAGCTTGTTGTGCAGGGTGTCGATGTAAACCGTCGTATCGTACAGAACAGGTTCCGGCAGAAGACCGGAGTCGAAGAAGGGGAGTTGATCGGGGTTTCGTCTCGCCGGAGAGATCCGGCTCCATCGATCCAGGCAAGACGCAACCTCAGTACTCAAGGTCGATGTCCAGGGGGACCGTTCCTCGCTGGCTGAGGAGCCAGGCTCCATAATTGTCCTGGTTGGCAAGCGTTTCCAGCGCGAGCCGGATCAGTTCGGTTTGGGATTTAATGCCCGTGTTCTTTTTCGCCGCGGACACCAGGGTCTTCGGCATCCGCCCTCGCACGACCTCGGTTTCGCCCTGGAGCAGCCCCTGTTCGGCGGCCATCGTGTGCATATCCCGAATCTTGCGCAGGGACATACTCCGTGGCATCTCCCGACGGTTCGTCTTGACGACACGTTGAGCCACGACAATCCTCTGTGCTACAAAGTTAATAAAATTGTAGCACACTTGTGGCTTGCGCACCCGCCCGGGGAACAAACCCCCTCTCTCCGGTGTCTCAAACTCAGCGTTTTAACAGCAATCACAAGGGGTAGCGTGCGCCCCGATGGGCGCATCCCATAGGAACGTGAGCCTCAATTTCAACTGGATCTGGTACGTCGGCGCCGCCGTATGGTTTCTGAACGCGGCGCTCTCCATGTATCACGGGAAACTGGGGTGGGGGCTGGCCAACGCCGGCATCTCCGCCGTCTTCCTCGGCGCAGGAATCTTCTTCGGCAAGCAGTCCCGGCGCTCCTCCGGGCGGGGCAACGGACGCGGCCGCGAATAAAAGGGCAGGCCCGGTTCGCTCCGGCCCCGCCCTCTGTCTGACTCTTCCGTTTTGATCGCTCTCTTCTGCGACCCTTCCGCTGTCTTATTCCCGCTCCGCCACGGCAACGCACTCCTCCAGGATGTCGAGCGCGATCGTCGCCTCATGCTCGTTCACCAGCAGCGGGGGCGCCAGCCGGATCGAGTTCTCGCCGCAGCCCAGAATCAGCAGCCCGCGCTCGAAGGCCAGATCCACGATCCGGTCCCGCAGCTGCGGCGCTTTCTCCCGCGAGCCCTGGTCCTTCACGATCTCGATCCCGATCATCAGCCCTCGCCCGCGCACATCCCCGATCACCGCATGCTTCTTCGGCCAGGTGCGCAGCCGCGCAAACATCGCCTCGCCCTGAGTTTTCGCGTTGACGATGCCTTCGCGTTCCAGAATGTCGATCGTCTTCAGCGCCGCGGCAATGCAAACCGGGTTCCCCCCGAACGTCGAGGCGTGCGAACCTGGCTTCCAGTCCATGATCCCGGCCTTCGTCATGCACACGCCCAGCGGCATCCCCGACGCGATCCCCTTGGCCATGCAGACGATATCAGGCTCGACCCCCGTGTGCTCGATCGCCCACCACTTCCCTGTCCGTCCCGCGCCCGACTGCACCTCATCGGCCACCAGCAGAATGCCGTACTTGTCGCAGATCCGCCGCAGTTCCTGCATGAAGATCGTCGGCGCCACCACATAGCCGCCCTCACCCTGAATCGGCTCGACAAAGATCGCCGCCACCTCCTCCGGTGCCAGCGTGGTGTGGAAGAGCTTCTCCTCGATATACCGCGCACAGCCCAGCGCAAACGCCTCCTCTTCCTGCGGACCGCCGCTGCAGCCGCGATAGGCATAGGGATAGCGGATGTGCGTGACGCCCGGCACCAGAGGCGCAAACCGCCGCCGCTGCTGCGGCTTCGACGCCGTCAGCGAAAGCGCGCCCATCGTCCGCCCGTGAAATGCTCCGAAGAAGGCGATGATGTTCTGTCGCCCCGTGTGATACCGGGCGACTTTCAGCGCACACTCGATCGCCTCGGCACCCGAGTTGCCGTAATAAAAACGATGGGGCCCGGCCATCGGCGCAATCTTCGACAGACGCTCCGACAGCGTCACCAGGCTCTCGTAGTAAAAATCGGTGCCCGACATGTGAATCAGTTCGGCCGCCTGTTCCTGAATCGCAGCGACCACTTCCGGATGGCAGTGCCCCGTGGAACAAACCGCGATTCCGGCGGCGAAGTCCAGAAACTCGTTGCCGTCCACGTCTTCTACCCGCACCCCCCGTCCGCGCTTGGCAACCATGGGATAGGAGCGCGTGTAGCTGGGCGAGATCAGCCGGTCGTCGGCCTCGACGATACGGCGCGCCGCAGGGCCCGGCAGAGCTGTTTTGATCTTTGGGCCGTACTGCTGAAGAGTGTCGTTGGCGAGGGTCGTTGCAGTCATAGGTCTCTCCTTGGCGATGGGTTGCGGCAATCGAGCCGGCGGCGGTCGAGCCATCGATGGGCGGCGAGAGGACGATGGCGATGGAGCAGAGAGGTCATCTTCGGGCACGCCAGCCGCCTGTTGTCGGCGGGTGGGTGGGTAGCGATGACTAGTCGCTACCGAAGAGACTCGGTCGCGTGCGCGTCGGCAGGGTGCGCCGATACCGGCGGGGAGCGATGGCGCGCACAAATGTCCCGTTCCAGCTCTTGCGGCTGAAAACAGTCGAGTTGTTGCGGGTGCGGCGCATCGGCTTCAAACCTGGCATGAGCATAGCACGGGCCGAGGGAGTCGACAGGCGTCATGCAGGCAGAAAAACCTCTCCTGCCTTCAACCGGCGCGCCAGCTTTGCCAAATCCTGATCGAACGTCACGAACTGACTCGCTGGAACCGAGCTGGCCAAATGCAATGCGTCCGCAAAATCCATTCCTGCGGCGAACCAAACGAAGGCGTGCGCCACCGCTGGCGCATCTTCCAGATGAATGTTCGGCAACCCCGCCAAAGCCCGAAGAGCAGCCAGAATCGCCGATCGATCCAATCCATAGCGATAGCGCAGAACCCACTCCGTTTCGAGCACCACGGTCTTCAGCACCAGGATTTCCTGACTGTGAATCAGCTGGTCGGCCTTTGCGGTCTGCGCGGCCTCATCCCGCACCAGATAGCGCACAATAACATTAGTATCGACCGCGAGCATGCCGATCCTTCACACCGATCGCGATCGCTTCGTCCATCTCCCTCAGCGTCTTCGGCTCCCCTTTGTACTTCAGAATCTGCTCGACCTCCTCGAAGGTCGTCGGAGCAAAAGGCTTGACTGGCCGCAGCAGCACACCCTCTGGCCGCTCTTCCACGGTCAATTCGATTC
This sequence comes from Acidobacteriota bacterium, assembly GCA_046567085.1. Lineage (GTDB taxonomy): Bacteria > Acidobacteriota > Terriglobia > Terriglobales > Acidobacteriaceae > Palsa-343. Next base: position 20,086 of record JBKICP010000350.1, on the reverse strand, counting down.
CGGGCTCCCATTTGCGTCTCAGCCGAACCGACAACGGCAGCACCACCTGTCCCTTTGACGAGAGTCTCGTCCTTTCTGCACGGTCGGGAAGCCGTCTTACCTCCTGCTCAAGACGCTGCGCGAGGATCCGCTGTTTCCTGGACCGGGCGCTTACAACCGTGGGTTTTGCTTTGGGGTTTATCGTCATTGCCCCGTCCTCCCGGTAAGACGCAGTAAGATTTTACCACTTCCAGCCGCCTCCGAGTACTTCCGGCAGCGCCACGGCGCTCGGCGAACCCAAAATCGCCCCGCCAACATCCGTATACTAAGAACATGTCGATCGTTCGCAACGCTGCCGCCATCGCCAAAGGCATGAGCATCACCTTTCGCGAGATCTTCCAGCCCACCGAGGTCGAGAATTACCCCGACGGCCCGGGCCCGACGCGCGGAGCGGTTCTGCAGGAGCGCTTTCGCGGCGCCCACGTCCTCCAGCGTGACGAAAACGGCCTCGAAAAGTGTGTCGCCTGCTTCCTTTGCGCGGCGGCCTGCCCGTCGAACTGTATCTATATTGAAGCAGCCGAAAATACCGCCGAAAAACGCATCTCCAGCGCCGAGCGCTTCGCAAAGGTCTACAACATCGACTACAACCGCTGCATCTTCTGCGGCTACTGTGTCGAAGCCTGCCCCACCGACGCCATTACCCACGGCCACGGCTTCGAACTCGCCAGCCTGAATGCCACCAACCTGGTCATGCGCAAAGAAGACATGCTCGTCCCCGCCGTTGGCATGCCCGGCCAACTCGCTGCGCAGTCTGATTCGGTGAAATAGCTCCGCTCACAACCTGCGATTCGCCGCAGAAAGCCGCGCTCTCCGATCCGTTCGCCGCTGAATTTCGACGGCTCCCCGCCCCGACACGCCGCTCACCGGCCAGCGGTTCGGGAATCGCTCCCCAATTCGATACCATCTAAGGAACGAAACGCCAAAAGCCTGACTCGACTGCGTTTCCAGCCGCCTCCCCAGGTGGCCCGCACATATGACGACGACCCTCCAGCATCCGCTTCGCAAAATCCTCCAGCAGCGCATCGCCATTATCGACGGCGCCATGGGCACCACCATCCGCACCTATGGCATGAAAGAAGCCGACATCCGCGGCGAGCGATTCCGCGATGCGAAGAAGGATTTGCTCAATAACGGCGACCTCTTCTCGCTCACTCAGCCGAAGATGATCGGCGACATCCACCGCCGCTTCCTCGAAGCCGGGGCCGACATCATCGAAACCAACACCTTCGGCGCCACCAGCATCGCCCAAAGCGAGTTCTTCGTCGACGATCCCCGTGAGCACGGCGGCCGCAAAGACCCCGCCTTCTACCAGAAGATCATCGACGACAAGTTCCTCGCCGATCTCGCCTGGGAGATCAACGAGCAGTCCGCGCGCCAGTGCCGCGAGTGGGCCGACCGCGTCGCCAGCGCCACTGGACGCCCGCGCTTCGTCGCCGGCGCCATCGGCCCCCTCACCGTCTCCCTCTCCAACTCCCCCGATGCCGACGATCCCGGCTTCCGCGTCGTCACCTTCGACCAGGTGCTCACCGCCTACAAACAGCAGGTGCGCGCGCTCATCGCCGGCGGCTCCGACCTGCTCCTCGTCGAGACCATCTTCGACTCCCTCAACGCCAAAGCCGCGCTCGTCGCTATCCGCGAGGTCTTCGACGAAGACGGCCTCACCGCGGCCCACCGCGAACTCCCCGTCATGATCTCGGCCGCCGTCGGCCGTGGCGGCGAGACGATGATCTCCGCGCAAACCGTCGAAGCATTCTGGGACGCGGTCGAACACGTGCAGCCCTTCTCCGTCGGCCTCAACTGCTCGCTCGGTCCAGACCTGATGTATCCCTTCCTTGAGGAGCTTTCGCAGAAGGCCGACGTTGCCATCTCCGCCTATCCGAACGCGGGGCTGCCCAATCCCCTCTCCGCCACCGGCTTCGACTTCGGCCCCGGTGACATGGCGAAGTACCTCGGCGACTTCGCGCGCGGCGGCCTCATCAACATTGCCGGCGGCTGCTGCGGTAATACCCCCGAGCACATCGCGGCCATCGCCAAAGCGCTCGAAAACCAGCAGCCCCGCGCTCTCGAACACACTGAGGACTGGGGACTGAAAACTGGAGACTTGGAACCAATCCCCGTCTCGACGATGGCGCCAGCCTTCCGCCCCCTCCGCCTCTCCGGCTCGCGCCCCTTCACCCAGCAGGAGAACGTCTTCATCATGATCGGCGAGCGCACCAACGTCGCCGGTTCGCCCAAATTCGCGAAGCTCGTCAAAGAAGGCAAGTACGAAGAAGCCGTCGCCATCGCCCGCCAGCAGGTCGAGAACGGCGCCAACGTCATCGACATCTGCATGGACGAGGGCATGATCGACGGCGTCGCTGCCATGAGCCGGTTCCTGCAACTCCTCGCCAGCGAGCCGGAAGTCGCCGCCGTCCCCTTCATGATCGATTCCTCGAGGTGGGATGTCATCGAAGCCGGCCTGAAATGCCTGCAGGGCAAAGGCATCGTCAACTCCATCTCGCTGAAGGAAGGCGAAGCGAAGTTCATCGAGCATGCCGCTACCGTGCTCAAATACGGAGCCGCCGTCGTCGTCATGGCCTTCGACGAACAGGGCCAGGCCGCGACTCTCGAAGACCGCATCCGCGTCTGCGAGCGCGCCTACCGCATCCTCGTCGATCAGGTCGGCTTCCCTGCCGAAGACATCATCTTCGATCCCAACATCCTCACCGTCGCCACCGGCATGGACGAGCACAACAACTACGCCGTCGACTTCATCCGCGCCACGCAGTGGATCAAGGAGAACCTGCCCCACGCCAAAGTCAGTGGCGGCGTCTCCAACATCTCCTTCAGCTTCCGCGGCAACAATAAAGTTCGCGAAGCGATGCACTCCGCCTTCCTCTACCACGCCATCGCCGCCGGCCTCGACATGGGCATCGTCAACGCCGGCCAGCTCGAAATCTACGAGGAGATCGAGCCTGAACTCAAGACCCTCGTCGAAGACGTCCTGCTCAACCGCCGTCCCGATGCCACCGAGCGCCTCGTCACCTTCGGCGAGCAGCTCAAAGCCGCCGGTGCCGATTCCACTGCCACCGAAAAGCAGACCGAAGAGTGGCGCCACGGCACCGTCGAAGAGCGCCTCTCCCACGCACTCGTCAAAGGCATCGACACCTATATAGATACGGACACGGAAGAGGCCCGGCAAAAGCTCGGCCGCCCTCTCGCCGTGATCGAAGGCCCCCTCATGGCCGGCATGGGTGTCGTCGGCGACCTCTTCGGTGCCGGCAAAATGTTCCTGCCCCAGGTCGTTAAATCCGCGCGCGTCATGAAAAAGGCCGTCGCGTATCTCACGCCGTTCATGGAAGAGGAAAAAGCCGCTCTCGCCGCCGCGGGTCATGAAGTCAAAACCCAGGGCAAGATCGTCCTCGCTACCGTCAAAGGCGACGTCCACGACATCGGCAAAAACATCGTCGGCGTCGTCCTCGCCTGCAATAACTACGAAGTCATCGACATGGGCGTCATGGTCCCGGCCGAAAAAATCCTCGAGCGCGCCAAAGCCGAGCACGCCGACGTCATCGGACTCAGCGGCCTCATCACCCCCTCCCTCGACGAGATGGTCCACGTCGCGCGCGAGATGGAGCGCCTCGACTTCCGGCTCCCCCTCCTCATCGGCGGAGCCACCACCAGCCGCGCCCACACCGCTATCAAGATCGCCCCCCACTACAGCCAGCCCGTCGTGCACGTGCTCGACGCCAGCCGCGCCGTCCCCGTCACCACCAGCCTGCTCAGCGAAGACAACAAAGCCGCCTTCGTCACCCAGCTCAAAGTGGAATACGCCGCCGTCCGCAAAGCCCACGCTGCACCAAAGCAGCCGATGGTTCCCATCGCCGAAGCGCGCGCGCGTCACACGCCCATCGAGTGGAAACCCGAAGACATCGCCCAGCCCTCCTTCACCGGCGTTCGCCTTCTCGATAACGTCTCGCTCGCCGAACTCCGCACCTGCATCGACTGGAGCCCCTTCTTCCACACCTGGGAACTGAAAGGCGTCTACCCGCGCATCCTCGATGACGAAAAGCAGGGCGCTCAGGCCCGCCAGCTCTTCACCGAAGCCCAGACCCTGCTCGACCGCATCGTGAACGAGAAGCTCCTCACCGCTCGCGCCGTCTACGGCTTCTTCCCTGCCAACGCAACCGGCGACGATGTGGAACTCTACACCGACGCCACCCGCGCAGCCGTGCAGACGAAGCTGCACTTCCTCCGTCAGCAGGCCAACCGCGAGGGCTCCGAGCCCTGCCGCTCGCTCGCCGATTTCGTCGCGCCCAAAGCAACCGGCCTCCCCGACACCATCGGCGCCTTCGCCGTCACCAGCGGCATCGGCCTCATGGATCTCGTCCAGAAGTTCAAGGCCCAGCACGACGACTACAACGCCATCATGGCCGAAGCCCTCGCCGATCGCCTCGCCGAAGCCTTCGCCGAATACCTGCACAGGCGCGCCCGTCAGGAATGGGGCTACGGCTGCACCGAAAGCCTGAGCAATGACGACCTCATCGCCGAAAAGTATCGCGGCATCCGCCCCGCGCCCGGCTATCCCGCCTGCCCCGATCACACCGAGAAGGGCACCATCTGGCGCCTGCTCGACGTCGAAGCGAAGACCGGCATCCAGCTCACCGAGTCCTTCGCCATGTGGCCGGGCTCCAGCGTGAGCGGTCTCTACTTTGCGCACCCGCAATCGCGCTATTTCACCGTCGGCAAAATCGATCGCGACCAGGTCGCCGACTACGCCGAACGCAAAGGCATGACGCTGCGCGACGCCGAACGCTGGCTCGGCCCCAACCTCGGCTACGATCCCACGGCGGGATGAACCCCAGACCAGAAGGCGCAACCGCCGAAGCCGGCAGGAAAACGGCAAAACAGAGGCCCGCCGAAACCGGCAGGATAAGCCGTACCACAGAAGGCACACCGCCGAACCCGGCAGGGTAACCGTACTACAGAAGGCACAACCGCCGAACCCGGCAGGGTAACCGCACTACAGAAGGCACAACCGCCGAACCCGGCAGGGTAAGCCGCCACGATTCCTGCGCAGCAGGAAGACGGTAGAAGCCATGGCCTTCAGGCCATGGAATAGCTTGCCATTGGAATTCAGGGGCTTTCAGCCCCGGAACGGGATCCGCACCGTCGTCACGTGACCTTCGATTGCTGAACCGTCTGATCCTCCTTGAGATACTCGCAGCACCGGCCAACAATAAAATCTGGAAGCAATAGCAGGCGGACGCCCACCACGGCTCCGCCTTTTTTGTTGCCCGCCAAAGGAGACGAAGCCATGGGTTCAGTCCAGGATCAATTCCTCATCAAAGCCGCGCAGGCCGCCCGCGCCGCCGGTCATCCGTTCCCCGCATATGCAGCCTGCGAGGCCGCACTCGAGTCCGGCTGGGGCCTATCCCACCTCGCCGTCGAAGCCAACAACCTCTTCGGCCAGAAGCAGGCCCACCCGCCTCTGCCCGGAACCGAGACCATCGCCCTGCCAACTCGAGAGTTTCTCCACGGAGCCTGGGTCGCCGTCCAGGCCAACTGGGTGAAATTCGCCGACTGGTCGGCCTGCTTCCGCGAGCGCAGATCGCTGCTGGAATCGCTGAGCGCCGCCTATCCCAATTACAGAGCCGCCCTCAGCGCCACCACCGGCGAACAGTTCATCGCCGAAGTCTCAAAGACCTGGTCCACGGACCCCGCCCGAGCCGGCAAAGTCCTCGCCCTCTACGACTGCCACCGCAGCGCTCTGGAAGCCGCACAGATTTAAAGGCCGCGCCGTTACCCCGCCTTCTTCAGCGCGGCAGGCTTCTTCGCCTTCTTCGCTGGAGAAGGTGCGGGCGACGACTTCGATTTCACCTCGCGCATCGGCTTCTCATGCAGCAGCAGTTCCACCGACCGCATCTGCGTGTTGTCGTAGAACCAGCGCTGCACCGCGCTGTCCTCCAGCAGATTCAGCAGGCCCAGGATGCACATGCCCTGGTGATGCGCCATCCACTCGCGCACCCCCTCCGGCTTGCTCCCCGTAAAGTCGATGGCTTCGTAGAATCCATAAGCACCCGTGTATCCGTCCGCCGCGATGCGCCGCAGATTGCGGATCGAAGCCGTCGGCTCCACGTTCAGCGCCAGAAACGTCGAGTAGGGTGAGATCACCGGCCCCGCCGTCGCATCCCACTTCAGCGCGATCTGCGGAATGCCGTACGCCTGGTAGTGATAGTGCCCCTGGTCGGTCTTCGCCGCGTATCCCGACTCCGAAATTCCCCAGTACGGCAGGTTGTGCTCCCGAGCGAACGCGCGCTGGATCGCCACCGCCCCCAGAAGCGACTTCGACAACAGCGTGTTCGGATAGCTGCGCATCCACAGCGCCGGCATCAGGTACTCGAACATCGTCCCCGTCCACGACAGCAGCACCGAGCAGCCGTACGCCTGCGTCTGCACGCGCGACATCTTGAACCAGCCCTGCTGCGACAGCTCGCCCCGCGCAACCGCAATATACGTCGCTATGCGCGCCTCCGACGCCAGCATGTCGTAGCACGCCCAGTGAATCTTGCCCGTCGAAAATTCGTAGCCGATCGAGAGCAGCAGCCGATCCTTGTTCACCATGAATGCGAAGTCCGTCTCATCGGCCAGGCGGCCCGCTTCATCCGAAACGAAGCGCACGCTCTCAACCAGCGCCTTAAGCCGCTGCGCCGCTGCCGCCGCATCACTCCGGAATTGCTCCATCAGAGCCGCCGTATCCGCCGACTCCGGCATCGGCTGCGGACGGTTCAGCCGCTCGACAACCGCTTCCGCCACGGCGACGCTCTCCTCCAGCGGCGGTATGGGGAGCGACCCGTCCGGATCGATCGCGCCGAGCCAACGGTCCGCATTGAACTGCTCGTAGACCCGCGTGCGAATCGCAGCATACGCCGGGTTCAGCCAGGGCAGATAATCACGCAGCAGCGTCGCGATGGCGACGATCCGGGCGCGAACTTCGTTCGACCAGTAAAGGACCTCGTCGAGTGAGGGCTCGGTGTACGGCGGCAGGTTGTCAAACGCCGCCAGCGTCTCCGGAGCCAGCACCCACGCCAGCCATACATCCGTCGTGGCCGTGTCTTTCGGAATGCTCAACTGCGCCAGAGCGGGAGGCAGCCCCTTCAGCGATTGCAGAAGCCGCAGATGCGTGGCCAGTCCCGAGAACAGCCGCGGCTCCAGCAGCGGACGCTTCATCAGCGTCAGCGTGCCCATCTGCAGCGTATAGAGCGATGCCACAAAGTTGCCGCTGTCCACCGAAGAAACCGTGATCGGCTGCAGCGGCTCCAGCGTATCCGTGGTGTACCAGTTGTAGAGATGACCGCGATGGAGCGGCAGCTTCGCCATCGTGGCATAGCTGCGCTGCATCAGGTCGGCGAATTCCGGCGTGGTCAGAAATCCAAACTCGCACGCCGCCTGCCGCGCATTAAACAGCAGCCCCAGGTTGGTCGGCGAAACACGCGCCGCTTCGAACAGCCCGTGCTCCTCTACATTGTCCGGGATCAGATAGTTGTGCCGCGCGCCCCCGAATTCATGGAAGAACCGCCACACCCGCAGCGCGTGCTCGCGCAGAAAAATATCGTCCTCGGAATGCAGCTGCTGGCGCGGCTCCCGCGGCGGCCGATTCAGCCAGCGCGTAATGTCGTTTTCGAATCCCCACAGAATCAGAATCGGCGCTGCCGGAATCAGCGCCACCGGACGAAAGATCGCCAGCGCCGCGCCGATCAGCACCGCCACCAGCGGAGTGAAGGCCAGATAACGATCCACTGCCGACGAACGCCGTTGCGACGACTCCGCCTCGGCCGCCGTCTCCCACTCCAGCAGCCGCTGCCCTGTGATCATCCGTCGCACCGTCGCGCGGATGATCGCGTCGATGGCCATCATGGTCTGGTGCGGCAAAAACGCCAGCGTCAGCAGCGTAATCACCAGCGATTGCTGGAATCCGCCCACCACATCCTGCGCCGCGCCCTCCTGCTCGCTGAACATCGCGCGGCCCAGGCCAAAGATGAGCTGCACAAAAACCGGCACGAAGAGCAGAAACAGCGTAACCAGCGTCCAGTAGAGCGCCCCGCCCGGCAGCCCCACCCACCCCGCTACCAGCAGGATCATCGTCGCCGGTTCCACCAGCGAGCGGCGCAGGTTATCGAGAATCTTCCACCGCGAAATCGTCGAGATCGGATTGCGGACGAAACGGCCCGTCTCGTCCGGCACTTTGCCGAACAGCCACTGCGCAATCTGCCAGTCGCCACGCACCCAGCGATGTTTGCGTCGCGTGTAGGCGCTGTAGTGCGAAGGATAGTCGTCGATCACCTCGACGTCCGTCGCCAGGCCCGCCCGCGCATAGGCGCCTTCGATCAGATCGTGGCTCAGCAGCGCGTTGCGAGGAAAACGCTTCTCCAGCACCGCGTGCAGCGTCGCGACCTCGTAGATGCCCTTCCCCGTGAAACTCCCCTCGGCGTACAGGTCCTGATACACATCGGAGATCGCGCGCGTGTAAATGTCGAAGCCCGTCTGCCCCGAATAAATGTTGGCCATGCGCGACTGCGACGCCGAATGCACGCTGACGCCGACGCGCGGCTGCAGGATGCCGTAGCCCTCTGTCACGATGCGGCGTTCCGGATCGATGATGGCCCGGTTCAGCGGGTGCATCATCGCGCCCACCATGGCATGTGCCGTCCCGCGCGGCAGCTGCGTGTCCGAATCCAGCGTGATGATGTAGCGCACCTTGTTCAGCACGCTCGTGTCGCCCGCCTTCACCGGAAATGCGTCGAAGTGCCCGGTCAGCAGATTGTTCAGGTCCAGCAGTTTGCCGCGCTTCCGCTCCCAGCCCATCCACACGCCCTGCCGCGCGTTGAAGATGCGATGGCGGTGCAGCAGCAGGAATCGGCCGAACTTCTTCTGCCCCTTGTAGCGATCGTTCAGCTCGTTGATCAGCCGCACCGCGAGCATGACCAGCGGATCGGTATCGTTCTCGCGCGGCCGGCTCACCGAGTCCGGCAGGTCAGAAAGCAGCGCGAAGTGCAGGTTGGGATCCGGATTCGCCAGGCAGCGAATCTCCAGCTCCTGCACCAGCTCCCGCACCTGGCTCTCACGCAGCAACAGAGTCGGAACCGCCACCATCGTCGTGTAATCGGCCGGAATGCCCTCCGTCAGATCGATCTTCGGCAGCGGCAGCGGGCGAAATACCGACGAGATGGCGTTGTTGATCAGATCCACCGCGCCCTGCGTCGCCGGAATCAGCAGCATCAGAAAGGCGACCGTCAGCCCGCCGAAGATCGAGTAATTCGGAATCAGCGGAAGCAGAACCGCAGCGATGATCAGGACCGTCAGAATCTCGATCCCGCCGATAAAGATGTCGTCCGCGTAACGCCGCAGCGACGAACGCATCCGGTCGATCATGCGCGGGTGATACCCAATCTTCGCCTTCAGCTCCTCGAACCCGCGATCCATCAGGTAGTAGCCCACGTGAGCGCGGCGTAAATAAACGCGCCCATCCACCACCGGCTTCTCCTTCGCCGCTGCCGCCAGATTGATGGCGCGGCGCGCCACCTCCGTCTCCGTGCATTCGGACAGGCGCGCGATGCGCGACACCTGCTTGCGATAAACCTCGCGGCTGTCGAAATCCATCTGCGGATAAGCGCCCGCAGGATCTTCGCGCAGCACCGCATCGAATACCACCAGCGGCTCCATCACGAAGAACCAGTCGACGTAGGCGATCTCGCGCAGCGACTGGATGCGCGCTGTCAGCAGTTTCGCAAACGCGGGATCTGCCGCTTCTCCTTCAAAGTGCGGCACATCACCGGAAAACGACAGCGCCTCCAGCCGCGCCGTTGCCTGATCCAGAATCGACTCCAGCAACGAGAAACGCAGCGCCACCGGCAAGACCCACAGCTCTTCCAGCAGCAGCGCCTCGGCACGCTGCAGCTCTTCCAGATAGATACGCAGCGCATCGGCATTCCAGACCGAGCCGCTGGCCGCCAGATACGCGCGCGCCACGGTCATCGCCCGCGGCTCCTCCTGCCGGTCTCCCATCACCGCCCGCGGCAAACGGCGCAGCTTGCGCCGAACCGTATGCAGTTCGTCCAGCACCGAACGCATCATGCGCGGGTTCTCGCGAATCTCCAGCAGAGGCTCCGGCCCCGGCCACCCCTGCGTCGGCAGCGCATCGAGATCCTGAAACAGATTCTCCAGCCGCTGACGCGCGCTCTCCACCCGCGCGTCAAAGGCTCCCAGTTCCTTCGAACCGTAGACAGCGTCCCATCGATGCGTATCCTCGCGCGCGGCGGCGCGCAGTTCGTCCGGCACCAGTCCCGCGTCTCGCAAACGCTGTTCGTTGATCATCGTCAATCGATCCGTCATCCACACTACTCCACGGCTGAACTAGCGATAGCTGGCCGCCTGCATCTCGAACATCTCCGCGTATTGCCCGCCCAGCGCCATCAGCTGCTGATGCGTTCCCTCTTCCACCAGGTGTCCGCCCGCCAGCACCACAATGCGGTCCGCCATGCGCACCGTCGAAAAGCGATGCGAAATCAGCAGCGCCATCTTTCCCTCGGTCAGGTCCGCAAAGCGCTCGAAGACCTCCAGCTCGCTCTTGGCATCGAGCGCCGCCGTCGGTTCGTCCAGAATCAGTAACTGTGCGTCGCGCAAATAGGCCCGCGCCAGCGCGATCCGCTGCCACTCCCCGCCGGACAGATCCACGCCGCTCACAAACCGCCGGCCGAGCATCTGGTCGTAGCCACCCGCCAGTTTCTTCACCACCTCGGCCGCCAGGCTCTTCTCCGCCGCGGTTCTGATCTCCTGCTCGGTGTGAGGCACCTCGATGTGCCCGACCCCGATGTTCTCGCGCACCGTCATCTCGTAGCGCATGAAGTCCTGGAAGATGACCCCCATCTCCCGATGCAGGTCGTCAATCGAATACTCGCGCAGGTCGACCCCATCCAGAAGAATCTCGCCCTCAGTCGGATCGTAGAGGCGCGTGATCAGCTTCACCACCGTCGTCTTCCCCTGCCCGTTTTCCCCGATCAGCGCGATGCGCTGCCCCGGCTCGATCGTGAAGTTGAAGTTCTTCAGCACCCGCCGCTCCGTTCCCGGATAAGCAAACGACACGTTGCGGAACTCGAACCCGCGACGGATCGGCCGCGGCGCCGGCAGAGCGTTCGGCTTGGACTGGACAGTCGGCTGCATCTCGAAAAAGGCGATCAGATCGGTCAGGAACAACGCCTGATCCGCAATCCCCGACGCAATCGAGAACACCTGCTGCAGGCTCGAACTGGACTGCTGAATGGCAATCGTGATCAGCGAGAACTGCGCGATCGAATACTTGCCGTGCACCGCTTCCCAGATGGCGTAAACGTACCCGCCGTAGTAGCCGCAGGTTCCCAGCAGCGACAGTAGCCCGCCCCACAGCAGCTTGCGGCGCGAAAGCGCCACGTTCTCGTCGTAAATCTGCTCGGAGAGCCCGCTGAAGCGCTCCGTAAGATATTCGCTCAGGTTGAAGAGCTTCAGCTCTTTGGCGGCTTCCTTGCTGCCGCCCACCAGGCGCAGGTAGTCCATGATCCGCTTGATGGGCGTCTGGCGGAAATTCTTGGCATAGCCCAGGAACGCGAAATGCGTCTCGGCCATGAACGAAGGCGCCACGCCCAGCACCAGCAGCAGCAGCAGGATCGGCGAATACCACACCAGTTGGATCGACCACACCACCGTCGTGATCGTCTGCTGGAAGAGCCGGCCCATCTGCTGGATCATCGCCAGCCGGTCCGTGGCCTGCACCCGCGCCCGCTCCAGCCGGTCGTAAAACTCCGGATCCTCGTACGTGGTCAGATCCAGCCGCGCCGCCTGCCGCATCACCCGCACGCTCACGTAGTGGGTATAACGATCCGAAAGCAGCGAGTCGCTGTAATCGATGGCCCGCGACAGGGCGCCGGTGATCAACGCGAACGCGATCTCCGCCCCGACGATCCACCAGAAATGCACCGGAAGCGGCTGGTGATCGATCGCTTCCTTCACCCCCCCGATGATCAGCGAGGCCGCCTTGCCGATCGCCCACGGCATAAAGGCGACCAGCAGGCGCAGAATTAATCCCCATGTAACAACGGCAGGGCCGGACTCCCACAGGATCCGGAGCACCGGTGGCACATTGCGCAGAGCGCGTATGCGGTCGCCCCACGCGTTCTGGGATGTTGAATGATGGTTGCCGCTCATGGAGTCGCAAAAAGGGCCCGGATAGAAGCGAAAGCGCGGGTCCGGCAAAAGTACACGTTTGGATGCGTGTCCATCACGCGTAAGTTGTTACCAATCACTTCGATACTATCCTGGCGATCCTGCCGCCCCGCCGAATCGATGCCGCGGAGTCGGTCTTCTGAATGCCCTGCAAGCGGCCCGCTCGCGAATCCCACGACGATGACAGACATTTTGCGACCAATTTGCCCCTTCATCCGTCCGTATTAATTGTCAAGCCGCGATAGAACGAGTTCCTCTTCCCACCGCGTTCAGGCAGCCCCGGTCCGCGTTCCCGGGTGCGAAACCCGGGCTCCCGCTGCGGTGATAAACTCCGGATTTGACGCAGGTTTTCGCGTCGCCGCCGGCTCCCTCCGGTGGCTTCGCGGCTCCCCTCCGGGAAGTCCGTTTTTTGGCATTCAGGACCACAAAGAAAGATAGATGAATTCTCAACCTTCTTCTTCCATCGCCCCGCCGGCCCATGAAGCGCCCTCGACCTCGGAACCTCCCCGGCGACGGCGCCACCGTTGGATCTGGGCCCTGGTTCTTCTCGCTTTTGGCCTCCTCTTTTACTGGGTCTTTTCTTACAGCAAGAAAAGTCAGCAGGCCGCCATGGGCGGCGGTGGCGGTGGACGCCGCGGGGTCATTCCCGGCATGGCCATCCCCGTGGTTCCGGCCACCGCGAAAGCGGGCAGCCTCGGCGTCTACTTTGAGGCCATCGGTACCGTCACCCCGGTCTACACCGTTTCACTGACGGCGCAGGTCACCGGCGTCATTACCGATGTCCATTACCGCGAAGGCCAGTACGTCAAAAAGGGCGACCCTCTCGTCGATATCGACCCCCGGCCCTATGCCGCTCAGCTGGCGCAGGCCCAGGGTGCCCTCCAGCGCGATCAGAATCTGCTCGACGAAGCCCAGATGGACCTCACCCGCTACCAAACCGCCTGGGCCAAAAACGCCATCCCCCGGCAGACCCTCGAAGATCAGGAAAAGCTCGTCCTCCAGGATCAGGGCACGGTGAAGACCGACCAGGGCAACGTCGAGTATGCCGCCGTGCAGCTCGGCTACTGTCACATCGTCTCCCCCATCGATGGCCGCGTCGGCCTCCGCCTCGTCGATCCCGGCAACCTCGTCACGGCCAATTCCACCACATCTCTGGTAGTCGTCACCCAGATGCAGCCCATCACCGTGATCTTTACCCTGGCCGAAGACAATCTCGATCAGGTGCTCCAGCAGATGCGCCTCGGCCACACCCTCAGCGTGGAGGCATGGAACCGCGACCGCTCCATCAAACTGGGCAGCGGCAGGCTGATGACCGTCGACAACCTCATCGACACCACCACCGGAACCGTGAAGCTGCGCGCGCAGTTCCCCAACTCCGATGGCTTGCTGTTTCCCAACCAGTTTGTGAACAGCCGCCTGCTGGTCAAAACCCTGACCAGCCAGATCATGGTCCCGGCCTCGGCGATCCAGCACAACGGCGATATCGCCTACGTCTATCTCATCCAGCCCGGCCCCGGAAATCCCCGTGCCGCCTCGCCACAGAGTCCCAACCAGGGAAATCGCAGCGGCGCAGGAGAGCGCGGCGCCGGCCCTTCGGGCAATCCCGGCGGCGAAAAGGCCAAATACCACGTCGTGATGCAGAACGTGAAAACCGGCGTCACCGACAATGGATGGACCGCCGTCGAAGGCATTCCCGCCGGCACCACCGTCGCCGACAGCAGCTTCGACAAACTTGAGGACCAGGCCGACGTCTCTCTGTCGAAGATCGGCATCCCCACCGCCTCCAGCACAATTTCCGGTGAGAACAGCGCTCCGTGAGTCCCTCCCGCCCATTCATCCTGCGGCCGGTAGCCACGTCGCTGCTGATGGCCGCCATTCTGCTCGTCGGCATCGTTGCGTTTACCCAGTTGCCGGTCTCCGCCCTGCCTGAGGTCGACTACCCCACCATCCAGGTCCTTACCTTCTACCCCGGCGCCAGCCCCGACGTCACCGCCACCACCATCACCGCTCCGCTCGAGCGCCAGTTTGGCGAAATGCAGGGCCTCAGCCAGATGACCTCCACCAGCGGCGGCGGCGTCTCGGTCATCGTCCTCCAGTTCAGCCTCTCCCTCTCCATCGACGTCGCGGAGCAGGAGGTGCAGGAAGCCATCAACGGCGGCGGCTCCTTCCTTCCCTCGGATCTGCCCTCCCCGCCCGTCTACAACAAGACCAACCCCGCCGATGCGCCGGTCCTCACCATGGCCATCACCTCCGACACCATCCCCCTCTCCCAGGTCGAGGACCTGGTGGACACGCGACTGGCGCCGAAAATTGCCCAGATTGCCGGTGTCGGTCTCGTGAGCATCAGCGGCGGCCAGAAGCCCGCCGTCCGCATCCAGGCCAATCCCGTCAAGCTCTCCGCCTACGGCCTCAACCTCGAAGACCTCCGCACCGCGCTCACCAACGCCAGCGTCAACTCGGCAAAGGGCAACTTCGACGGTCCCCGCCAGGACTATCAGATCGACTCCAACGATCAGATCACCGAGGCCAGCCAATATAAGGATGTCGTCGTCGCCTACCGGAATGGAGCGCCGGTCTTCGTGCACGACGTCGCGAACGTCATCAACGGCGTCGAAAATACCGATCAGGCCGCCTGGATGGACAAGACGCCGGCCATCATCCTCAATATCCAGCGCCAGCCCGGCGCCAACACCATCACCGTCGTCCACAGCATCCAGAAGATCCTGCCCCAGCTGGAAACCAACCTGCCGGCTTCCATCCGCGTGCGCACCCTCACCGACATGACCACCAGCATCCAGGCCTCGGTGGACGATGTCGAGTTCGAGCTCATGCTCACCATCGGCCTGGTCGTGCTGGTCATCTTCCTCTTCCTGCGCAGCCTGTACGCCACCATCATTCCCAGCGTCGCCGTGCCGCTCTCCCTCATCGGCACCTTCGCGGCCATGTACATGCTCGGCTACAGCCTCGACAACCTCTCCCTCATGGCGCTCACCATCTCTACCGGCTTCGTCGTCGACGACGCCATCGTCATGATCGAGAACATCTCCCGCTACCTCGAAGAGGGCATGAACCCCATGCAGGCGGCCCTCACCGGCGCCGGGCAGATCGGCTTCACCATCGTCTCGCTGACCGTCTCGCTGATCGCCGTCCTCATCCCCCTGCTCTTCATGGGCGATGTCGTGGGCCGCCTCTTCCGCGAATTCGCCGTCACCCTCGCCGTCACCATCGTGATCTCGGCGATCGTGTCGCTCACCCTCACCCCCATGATGTGCTCGCGCATCCTGCGCCACGATCCCGCCGAGCAGCAGACCCGCTTCTACCGTGCCTCCGAGCGCGTCTTCAACAGCATGATCGCCTTCTACGGCCGCACCCTGCGCGTCGTGCTCCGCTACCAAACCGTCACGCTGCTCGTCGCTCTCGGCACCCTCGTGCTCACCGTCTGGCTCTATATCGCCATCCCCAAAGGTTTCTTTCCCGTCCAGGATACCGGCGTGATCCAGGGCATCTCCCAGGCCCCCCAGGATGTCTCCTTCGCCGCCATGGAGCAGAAACAGAAGGAACTCGGCGACATCATCCTGCGCGATCCCGCCGTGGACAGCATCGCCTCCTTCATCGGCGCCGACGGCATCAATACCACCCTCAACAGCGGGCGCATCTCCATCAACCTCAAGCCCCTCGACCAGCGCGTTCCCAGCGGAGTCAGCGCCTCAGACGTGATCCGTCGCCTGCAGGACCGGCTTTCCAGCCTCTCCGGCATCCACCTCTACATGCAGCCGGTCCAGAACATTACCGTCGACGACCGTGTCAGCCGCACGCAGTATCAGTACACACTCGAAGATCCGAATACCGACGAACTGAACGAGTGGACCAACCGATTCGTCGCACGCCTGAAGAAGCTCGACGCCATCGAAGACGTCGCCACCGACCAGCAAACCGACGGCCGCGCCGTCTCGCTGATCATCGATCGCGTCACCGCCTCGCGCCTCGGCATCGCCCCCGCCACCATCGACAACACCCTCTACGACGCCTACGGCCAGCGCCAGATCAGCACCCTCTACACGCAGCTGAATCAGTATCACGTCGTCCTGGAAACGGCGCCCCAGTGGGCGTCCGACCCGGCCAACCTGAACGACCTCTACATCCAGGGCAACGCCTCCGCCGGAGCTACCGGCGCCGGTGCGGTCACCTCCTTCGCCACGGCGGCCTCCGCATCAGCCGGATCGAATGCCCTCACCACCTCGACGAAGTACACGCCCTCTTCGGGCAGCATGACCCCGCCTGCGACCGTGCTGAGTGGCGTCTCCAGCCTGCAGGGCGCCTCCTCGATCCCCGGAGGCATGTTCGCCGGCACCACGCCGAATGCCACCACCTCCAGCGTGGGCGCAGCCGCCATCCCGCTCGGCGCGTTCACGCACGCATCCGTCACCACCGAGCCCCTCTCCATCAACCATCAGGGCCAGTTCCCTGCCGTCACCGTCTCCTTCAATCTCGCCCCCCACGCCTCGCTGGGAACCGCCATCACCGACATCGACAAGGTCGCCGCCGATATGCATTTCCCGGCCAGCATGCAGGCCAATTTCGAGGGCACCGCGGCATCCTTCAAGAACTCCCTCTCCAATGAGGCGCTGCTCATCCTCGCCGCCCTGGTCACCGTCTACATCGTCCTCGGCGTCCTCTACGAGAGCTTCATCCACCCCGTCACCATTCTCTCCACCCTGCCCTCGGCCGGCGTCGGCGCGCTCCTCGCGCTCATGCTCTTCCACCAGGATCTCAGCGTCGTCGCCATCATCGGCATCATCCTGCTCATCGGCATCGTGAAGAAGAACGGCATCATGATTGTCGACTTCGCCCTCGAAGCCGAACGCGAGCAGGGTAAAGACTCCACCGAGGCCATCTTCGAAGCCAGCATGCTGCGCTTCCGCCCCATCATGATGACCACCATGGCCGCCCTGCTTGGCGGTCTGCCGCTGGCCCTCGGCCATGGCCTCGGTTCGGAACTCCGCCGTCCTCTCGGCATCGCCATGGTCGGCGGCCTGCTCCTCAGCCAGGTCCTCACCCTCTACACCACGCCGGTCATCTACATCTTCTTTGACCGCATCGGCCAGCGCGTCACCGGCCAGCGCCCCTCAGCCTCATCCGGCCAGGCCGGCGACCGCATGCCCTCTCCCGAGGAGCAGCATCCGTGAGCTTCTCCTGGGCCTTCATCCAGCGGCCGGTCGGCACGACGCTGCTCACCATCGCCATCGCCATCGCCGGCGCCGTCGGATTCATGGTTCTCCCTGTGGCTCCCCTGCCCCAGGTGGACTTCCCCACCATCAACGTCAACGCCAGCCTGCCCGGCGCCAGCGCCGCCATCATGGCCGCCTCGGTCGCCACTCCCCTCGAACGCCAGCTGGGACACATCGCCGGTATCTCGGAGATGACCTCGTCCAGCAGCCTGGGCAGCACCCGCATCACCCTGCAGTTCGACCTCAGCCGCGACATCAACGGCGCCGCCCGCGACGTCCAGGCCGCCATCAACGCCGCCCGCACCTACCTGCCCGCCAATCTCCCCAGCAATCCCAACTACTTCAAATCGAATCCGGCCGACGCTCCCATCATGATCCTCGGCCTGAACTCCAACAAATACGACGTCACCAAAATCTACGACCTCGCATCCACCGTCCTCGAGCAAAAGCTCTCCACCATCGACGGCGTCGGTCAGGTCTTCGTCGGCGGCGGCGCGACCCCCTCGGTGCGCGTCGAAGTCGACCCCACCAAACTGGAGAGCTACGGCCTCACCCTCTCCACCGTCCGCTCCGTCCTCAGCCTGCAGAACTCCCACGAGCCGCGCGGTCAGCTCTCCAATGGAGCCGTCACCGCCGACATCATCACCAACGATCAGATCTCCACCGCCAGCCAGTACAAGCCTCTGGTCGTCGGCTACCACAATGGCGCTGCCGTTCGACTCTCCGAAGTCGCCGGCGTCTACGACTCCACGCAGAACATCCGTACCGCCGGCTACATGGACGGCACCCGCTCCGTCTTCATCATCATCTTCCGCCAGCCCGGCGCCAACATCATCCAGACCGTCGACAACATCCGCGCGCAGCTCCCCTTCCTCACCGCGGTCATGCCCCAGGGCATCAACGTCACCACCGTTCTCGACCGCACCACCACCATTCGCGCCTCCGTCGAAACCGTCGAAAAGACGCTCACCGGCTCCATCGTTCTCGTGGTCCTGGTCGTCTTTGTCTTCCTGCGCAGCCCTCGCGCCACCCTCATCCCCAGCGTCGCCGTGCCCGTCTCCCTCATCGGCACCTTCGCCGTGATGTACCTGCTCGGCTTCAGCCTGGACAACCTGTCCCTGATGGCGCTCACCATCGCCACCGGCTTCGTCGTCGACGACGCCATCGTGGTCATGGAAAACATCACGCGCCACCTCGAAAGCGGCATGCCTGCGTTCAACGCGGCTCTGGTCGGCGCCCGCGAAATCGGCTTCACCGTCTTCTCCATCAGCATGTCTCTGATCGCCGTCTTCATCCCCATCCTCATGATGGGCGGCATCATCGGACGCCTCTTCCGCGAGTTCGCCATCACCCTCTCGGTCGCCATCGTCGTCTCGATGGTCGTCTCCCTGACCACGACCCCCATGATGTGCGCCCACCTGCTCAAACATCACGAAGAGGGCGAAAAGCACAACATCTTCTACAGGGCGAGCGAGCGCTTCTTCAACGGCCTGCTCTCCATCTACCGCCATTCCCTCACCTGGGCCCTCGACAATCCCGTCCTCATCCTCATCGTGCTCGGGCTCACCATCGCCCTCAACGTCGTCGTCATCGTCCGCATTCCCAAGGGCTTCTTCCCTCAGCAGGACACCGGCGCCATCGTCGGCGGCGTCCAGGGTCCGCAGGACGCCTCCTTCGCCTTCATGAACTACTCCATCCAGCAGCTGGTGAAGGTGATCCGCACCAATCCCAACATCGCCCACGTCAACGCCTATACCGGCGGCAACGGCTCCAGCAACGGCGGCTTCATCTACATCGCGCTCAAGCCTCTGGGCAACGGTCCCGGACAACGCCAGGAGAGCGCCATGCAGGTCATCAACGATATTCGCCCGAAGATGGCGCGGCTGCCCGTGGCCTCTGCGTTTCTGCAGCCCGTGCAGGACCTGCGCATCGGCGGCCGCATGAGCAATGCGCTCTATCAGTACACGATCCAGTCCGACGACATCCCCGACCTCGCCCGCTGGGGTCCGATCCTGCTGGAGAACATGCGCAAGCTGCCCGGCCTCCAGGACATCAATACCGATCAGCAGAACGGCGGCCTCGAAGAGATGCTCGACTATGACCGCGTCACCGCGGCCCGCCTCGGGCAAACGCCGCAGTCCCTGGACTCAGCCCTCTACAGCGCCTTCGGCCAGTCGGAAGTCTCCGTCATCTACACCCAGCTCAACCAGTATTACGTCGTGCTCGAAGTCGCGCCCCAGTACTGGCAGTCCCCGCAGGGTCTCAAGGATATCTGGATGGCTACCGGCCCCTCCGGCGGCGCCGGCATGACCACCATGAGCCCGCTCGCCACCATGACGCGCGCCACCACCACCACCACGCCCCTCCAGGTGAATCACACCGGCCTGTTCCCCTCCGTGACCGTCTCGTTCAACATGGCCAAGGGTATGTCCCTCAGCGATGCCGTGCGTGAGATCACCGAAATGGAGGCCCGCCTCGGAATGCCCTCCACGGTTCACGGCTTCTTCGCCGGTACCGCCCAGGCCTACCAGGATTCCCTCGGCAGTGAAAAGTATCTGGTCATCACCGCGATTCTCGCCGTCTAC
>JBKICP010000349.1:0-20590 GCA_046567085.1 Acidobacteriota bacterium | reverse complement strand
AAAGCTCGGCTTTTTTCCGTGTGTGCCCGTTCTGCCAGGCATCCATCGCTGCTGCGAGCATCTCTTCCACGCTGATGGAAGTCAGGCAGATCTTTTTCTTCTCGGTGCAGACCTCCAGCAGGCAATTGCGGCACTCGACGCTGTGGTAGACGACGCGATGCTGCGAACCCACCGGGTACCAGACCCCGGGATCCTGTCGTGCGGCGAAGGGAATCGCGCAAGGCACACCGTAAGCCGCAGCCAGGTGCATGGGACCGCTGTCGGGCCCAAGGAACAACTCTCCGTGCCGCAGAACGGCCGCGCTTTGGCGCGGCGTGAGACTTCCGCAGAGGTTCAGAACCGGGCCGTGCCATGCCGCGCCGGCGTCTGCCGCAATCGCGGAATCCTCACCCGATCCGATCAATAAGAGCGCATGATGCGGGAGCCGGTCGCTAATCCTGCCGAGAAGTTCGCGCCAGTTCTCCTGGCCCCAGTCCTTCGCCTGCATCTTGGTGCCGGGCCCGCACACGATGAAGGGTGCTCCGTCAAATACGGCGAGAACTTCACGAGCCTTCTGTTCCTCTGCCAGGGTCAGCCGCAGATCCCAGTTGGCCAGATCGGTGGGATCGATGTCGCCAAGATCGCGAAGACAGCGTACCAGTCTCGCTGCCTCGTGTTCCCACAGTCCCGTCTCTGGATCGAAGATCCGCGTATTGAGATCGCCCTCAGGCAAACCCACAACGCTGCGCGCTCCGCAGATTCTGAAGAACCATTCGTCCCGCTGCAGAGAATGTTCGCCGCGCTGCGACATCAGATAAACCACCACCTGAGGATGAAACCTGCGAATCTTCCACCAGACGCTGGAGACCTCCAGCGGGTTTCGCGTCGCAACCGGATAGTTGATGAAGTCGTGGACCAGATTCGAGCCCCGCAGGACCGCGAACGCGGCCGGTGCCTTCACATGCGCCGGCATGTTTGTCAGCAGCAATCGCCGCGCCGCTGGAAATGTGCGCTCGATCAGATGGAGAGCCGGCAATGCGACAACGGTGTCACCCAGGCTGCCCAGCCTGTAGACAAGGACTCGTTGGACGTTCTCTGGATTCATCAAAAGGCCGGCGTGGCTGCTCCAGTTCGCCGCGCGACTGCCCCAGCTAATCCGGCAGCGATCGGATTCCCGAGAATGCGAGAGCGGTTCGCCAGCGCAGTAACCCCTAAGCTAACAAAAATTTCGGTTGCTGGGCCCCGGATTGCCAGGGACTAAATTTTCGGTCCTGCGACCGCATCCCGCGTCTGCGACAATCCCGGCCGGCCGACGCTCAGGTACGTGAATCCCTCTTCGATCATCTTTGCCGGATCGTACAGATTGCGGCCGTCGATGATGATCGGGTATCGCAGCGTGTAGTGCAGGCGTTTCAGGTCCAGATCGGCGAATTCCTGCCATTCGTTCAGAATCACCAGGGCGTCGGCATCCTGGGCCGCGGCATAAGGATCGTCGACGTAGTGCATGTTCTGCGCGGCAGGAATCACTTCTTTGGCGCGCTCCGAAGCCGCCGGATCGTAGGCAGTGATAATCGAGCCCTCGTGCAGCAGCTGACGAACCACATCCAGCGCCGGTGACTCGCGGATGTCGTCCGTTCCGCCCTTGAACGCGAGCCCCAGGACGCCAATCTTCTTGCCGCGGAAGGTCCACAGTGCCGAGCGGACCTTCTGGAAGAACCGCCGCTTCTGCTCCTCGTTGATCTTCTCCACTTCCCGGAGCAGCGTGAAGTCCACCCCCATCTGCTCGGCGACATGGCGGAAAGCTGCAACGTCTTTGGGGAAGCAGGAACCTCCGTAGCCCACCCCGGCGCGAAGAAACTTCGGACCGATGCGGCTATCCATGCCCATGCCGCGCGCCACCTCTTCCACATCGGCGCCGGCCGCCTCGCAGATATTTGCGACCACGTTGATGAACGAGATCTTCGTCGCGAGAAAGGCATTCGAGGCGTGCTTGATAATCTCCGCCGCCTTGGTCGAGGTCTGCAGCAGGGGCGGGGTATTCGTTTCGCTGCAGCAGCCCGGAACTGCCGTTTCGGAGCGGAAGTAGCTGCCCGAGGTGAGGGGCTCGTAAATCCTTTTCAGCAAATCGGTGGCCCGGTCGCTGTCCGTGCCGATCACGATGCGGTCGGCATGCAGGAAGTCGACCACCGCTGTGCCTTCGCGTAGAAATTCAGGATTCGAGGCAACGTCGAACAGTTCCCGCGGAACCCCGTTCCGCTCCACCACGCGCCGCACCCATTCGTTGGTGTAGACCGGCACCGTGCTCTTCTCCACGATGACCTTGTAGTCGTCGATGGAGCGTGCGATTTCGCTCGCCACGGCGTCCACATAGGAAAGGTCCGCGCTGCCGGTGCGGCTCTGCGGCGTTCCTACGGCAACAAAAATGGCCTGCGCCGCCCGGGTCGCGGCTTTCAGATCGCTGGTGAATTCGATCGAGGTTCCCCGATGCCGGCTCAGCAGCTCCGGCAGGTATTCCTCATGGATCGGAATGCCGCCGCTCTCCAGCGTGCGCAGCTTGGCCTCGTCATTGTCGACGCAGATGACCCGGTGTCCGATCTCGGCAAAACATGCTGTCGCAACGAGGCCTACATACCCCGATCCCACAACTGCGATGGAAATTGTCTCACTCATCGCTCTCAATCGCTCCTCATTGCCCCGGGGCCGGAGACTGTCAGGCGGGACAGCCTTCACTTTGGCGCATCGGCGGGCTGGCGCGCTTTCCAGGGGGGCCGAACTCGCCTCATCGTACCATGTGGCCCCAAACCCCTTTCTGCCCCGTTAGTCGTAGCGGTTCCTGCTCCGGACCCCGTCCCGGCGCCGGAAAAGTCGTGTCCGCCGAATGCCCGAAAACGGGCTGTCCGCGGCCTTTCGCCGGCCGCCCCGTGATTTAGAATCTTTCTGTGATCGCCCTCGCCCATGCCGGAATGACCCTGCTGACCTGGCTCTTTCTCATCGGAAGCGCCGGATCTCTGCTGGTCATTTTCATCAGCTTCTTCGAAGACCTCTTCGAACTGATCGGCAAGGAATAGCTGCGGAATCCACGTGGCTGCCACTGTCAGAACTCCTGTTTCCGAGACAGCCCGCTCGCCCTGGCCCCTCTCCCTCATTCTGGCCGTTGTCTCGGCCGTTCTGCTGGACTTCTGTTTTCCCGTCGGCGGCCCTATGCCGGCGTGGCACGGATTTCTGGCCTGGATCGCTCTCGTTCCGCTGCTGCTGGCTCTGCTGCGCGACGGTGCCGCTGAGCATCCACGCCCCCTGCGCCATGCAGCCCTCAGCGGTTATCTCTGCGGGGTCATCTGGTACATCCTCAACTGCTACTGGATCTACCAGACGATGTTCTACTACGGCCACGTGCCGCCCTTTGGAGCGGCGGGCATCGTCGTCCTGTTCAGTGCCGTGCTGGGGCTCTACTTCGGCGCCTTCGGTCTGGGCCTGGCCTTCTTCCGCCGCCGATTCGGAATCGTCGGGGCGCTGGCGCTGGCGCCGTTTCTCTGGGCGGCCCTCGAACTCGCTGCCGCGCGGATTACCAGCGTCCCCTGGGATCAGCTCGGCTATTCGCAGATCGACAGCCTCTGGCTGACGCGGCTCGCTCCCTGGACCGGCGTCTACGGCATCAGCTTTGTGCTGGTGCTGAGCAATGCCTGCTTCGCCGCAGTTTGGCTGGCACGCCAACAGCTGCGCGCCGGCGTGCGCGCGTCCGTCTCGGTCGTGGTTCTGGCGCTGTTATTCTTCAGTGCCCGCCGGACCGCGCCCGCACCATCGCCCACCTCTGCGTACGCCGTCCTCCTGCAACCCAACATTGACGTCGAGCCCCCGGACAACTGGCAGGGCCCGCAGTGGGAGGGCAGTGTTGGCTGGCTCACCAGCGCAGCGCGCCAATCCTGTACGCCTGCCTTTGAGGGGATGCCCACCGCGAAGGAGGTCCCGCCGGATCGGGCTTGCCCGCAGAACACGCCGCCTCCGGGCGTTGTCCTCTGGCCCGAGGTTGGCTCCTGGTTCCGCAGTGACGATCCGCGCACGCTGGACCTTGTCCGCACCGTGGCCACGTCGGCGCACGCTCCCTTCATCGCCGGCATGTTCGGCGTGGATGCCTCCGGAACCTACAACTCCGCCCTCTTCATCCAGGCCGACGGCACCATCGCCGGGCGCTACGACAAGATCCACCTCGTGCCCTTCGGCGAATATGTGCCCTACCGCGATCTGTTTTTCTTCGCGAAGAAGCTCACCCACCAGCTGGTCGATCTCAATCCCGGGCGCGAGCGCCGCGTCTTCCATGCCGACGGCCATACCTTCGGCGTCTTCATCTGCTACGAGTCGGTCTTCGCTGACGAGGTCCGCCTCTTCGCCAAAAACGGCGCGCAGGTCCTGGTCAACATCTCCGACGATGGCTGGTACGGCGACACCAGCGCTCCCTGGCAGCACCTGAACATGGCACGGATGCGCGCCATTGAGAACGACCGCTGGATCCTGCGCGACACCAACAATGGCGTCACCACGGCCATCGATCCCGAAGGCCGCGTGACGGTCTCCGCGCCGCGGCACACGCTCACCACGCTGGTCGCCCGCTACGGATATAAGTCCCACCTGACCTTTTACACGCGCTTCGGCGACGTCTTTGCGTACCTCTGCTGCGCCGTTTGCCTGCTGGCGATCATCTCAGGAGTGTTGGCTCGAAGGAGATGGCCCGATGGCCGAACCGCGTCCTCCACTTCCACCCTTTCGTCTTGAAACCGCCATCCAGAAGGTGCGTCTGGCCGAGGATGCATGGAATACCCGCGACCCGGAGCGTGTGGCGCTCGCCTATACCGAAGACAGCCCGCTGGCGGAATCGTGCCGAGTTCTTCCATGGCCGGGCGGCAATCGTCGAGTTCCTGCGCCGCAAATGGGCGCGAGAACTGGACTACCGCCTGATCAAAGAGCTCTGGGCCTTCCACGAAAATCACATCGCCGTTCGCTTTCAGTATGAGTTTCACGACGACTCCGGCAACTGGTTCCGCGCCTATGGCAATGAGCAATGGGAGTTTGACGAAAACGGCCTCATGCAGAGGCGCGAGGCAAGCATCAACGATGTGCCGATCCGAGAAACCGATCGGAAGTTCCACTGGCCCCTGGGCAAGAGGCCGGCGGATCAGCCGGGCCTGACCGAACTGGGGCTTTAAAAGCAGTCAGTAGCCCGTAGCCGGTAGTCAGGAACTCCAGATACTGGGCCAAAAGACCTATCGCTACGGGCGACCGGCTACGGGCTACAGGCTACAGGCTGCATCGCCCCCATTCGTTAAAATGGACCCATGCTCTCCGATCTCGAATTTGCTTACGCTCCCGTCCGCGAAAAGGTGCGCGGTTTGCGGGAGTATCTTTGACTCGCCCCGCCTCAAAACTGAATTAGCGGCCATCGAGCAAAAGCTCGCCGACCCGGCGTTGTGGTCCAACCCTGCCCAGTCCCAGCCGCTCATGCGCGAGCGCAAGCGCATCGAAGCCCAGCTCACCGACGACGCCGAACTGGAGCGCCGCACCGGCGATGTGGAGGCCTACTTCGAGCTGGCCCGCGAAGGCGAGGCCGTCGAGCCTGACCTCGAGCGTGAGATCAAAAACCTGGCCGACGTCTCCGAGAAGATGGAATCGCGCACCATGCTCTCCGGCGAGACCGATGCGCTGAACGCCATCGTCACCGTCCATCCCGGCGCTGGAGGCACCGAGTCGCAGGACTGGGCCGAAATGCTCATGCGCATGTACCTGCGCTGGGCCGAGCAGCAGGGCTTCAAAACCGAGATGAACGACTACCAGGACGGCGAAGAGGCCGGCATCAAATCGGCCACCTTCACCATCACCGGCGAGTACGCCTTCGGCCTGCTCTCCGGCGAAACCGGCGTCCACCGCCTCGTGCGCATCTCCCCGTTCGATCAGGCCAAGCGGCGGCACACCTCCTTCGCCTCCGTCTTCGTCTCCCCCGAGATCGACGACTCCATCCAGATCGACATCAAGCCGGACGAGCTCCGCACCGATACCTATCGATCGGGCGGCAAGGGCGGCCAGCACGTCAACACCACCGACTCGGCCGTGCGCATCACGCATATCCCGACCGGCATCGTGGTGCAGTGCCAGAACGAGCGCTCGCAGCACAAGAATCGCGAGAAGGCGATGAAGATGCTGCGCTCGCGCCTCTACGAGTACGAACTGGAGAAGAAGCAGGCGGCCACGAAGAAGCTCGAGGACTCGAAGCTGGACATCAACTTCGGCTCGCAGATTCGCTCCTACGTCCTGCAGCCGTACCGCATGGCCAAGGACCATCGGACCAAAGTCGAAGTGGGCGACGTCGATAAGGTACTCGACGGCTATCTCGATCCGTATATTCGCGGCTATCTGCTGATGAAACGCCAGGGCGGCGTTCCGGTTGTGGCAGCGGCCGAGGACGATCTGGAGTAGGAGCAGCTGGTGGAGGTTAGTTGCCCTGGAGAACCATCAGGTGGCGATGGAACTCAGTGCCAGCCATATAGGTAATCGCTCTGTCAAAGGTTACGAGGATTCCCTTCTGTCGAATGGCGATCCCCAGCAAATAAGCGTCCGTGACCTGCTGATGCCCAAGGATGCGGGACGCAAAGGGCGCGGTCAACTCGGACCAGGTGCCTGGAATCGGCCAGTAATGATAACCGGCGGATCGCGAGAACTCAGCGAGAATAGCCGCCGCCTGAGCAACGGTGCGCTGGGGGCCGCGATATTGGGGATTCGTCGTCACGCGGATGAAACCAGCCTCGGTCAGCGGGCAAACTCCCCAGTCCTTACCACCACCCCCATCGAACCAGCGATGCATGGCGGAATGGTGAATGGCATCCGGGTCTGCGAGAGAGATCAGGGCGTTCAGGTCGAGGAGGTACATCGGGTCAGTCGACTTCACTCTCCGCCTCTTTGACCATTTCCGGCGTCAGAACTTTCCCGGTTGGTGGGAAACACGGCAGGCCGTTTGGAGAATGCGCTATGTCTGGCGGACGTGGAGGGATCGCATCGGCTTTCCGAACCAACTCGCCGATGGCCGCGCCCAGGCTAATTCCGCGAGCGCTGGCGTAGACCGAGACGACCTGATGCACATCGTCATCAAGATTCAAATTGGTTCTCATGGCTCAAGTATACACTAAACTGTATATAGACACCAATAGTCGATCTGGTGCCATCGAGCCTATAGGTACAACCCTTGCTTTCCGTTCCGCTTGCGGCAGCGGCCGAGGACGATCTGGACTGACCCACCCCAGACCGCTGCGCGCAAAACTCCAAGAACGAAACTACGCCAGGACCGGTTCCTTGTCGGTGGCCGGCTTCTTCCGGCCCTTGTTCTTCTCCCGGTACATCGCCATATCGGCTTCGGCGACCACTTCCTGCAGGGTGCCTCCCTCTTTCCACTCGGCGAGCCCGAGAGATGCATCCATGTGAACCACCGTGGCTTCCTTGTTCGCGCCGCGCTGGATCGTGTATTTTCCGAAGACCCATTCGCGGATGCGCTCCATGTGGCTGGCCGCGCCTTCCGCGTCGGTTGACAGTAGAACGATGAACTCGTCGCCGCCCCACCGGCCGACCATGTCGCCGGCGCGCGTGTACATCTGTAACTCCATGGCGAACTGGCGCAGCAGATCGTCTCCGGCCATGTGGCCGTACTGATCGTTGACCTGCTTGAACCCGTTCAGATCGATCATGATCACCGAGAAGGGCATCTTGTTCTCGATGCAGCGCTGGATTCTCTCCTCGACGCTGCGGCGGCTCGCCGCGCCCGTCAGCTCGTCCTTGAGCACGAGATTCTCGACCGCCTTCAGGCGGTTTTCGTAGGTGCTGACCTCCGTCCGCAGCTTCTCGACCAGTTGCTTGCTGTCGCGGGTCATCTGCTCGACGTGGGTCTTCAGCTCGCGGACGCTCTCCACCACCGACGTACGGATCTGCGTCAGATCGTCGAGATCGGCAATCGCCTCCAGGCGCTTCGTCAGATCCTTGAACTGGCCCGTGTAGCCCTGGTTCCGGTCTCCGACCGCTTCGGCCGTCTTGGCCAGGGCGATCAGCAGTTCCTTCACCTCATCGGCTTTGGATTTGAAGTGCTCGGCCGTGCGCTCGCCCCATTCCTGCAACTGCACTTCGACCTGCTTCTGCGTGTGCAGCAGCGCCGAGGCCGACGAGTGGATGGACAGGCGATGTTCGAGGCCCTTGAGGGCTCGCTCCAGATCCGCACCCACCGCGGGGCTGCCCTGCAGGGCGCTCCGGCCGACGGCGAGCAGCAAGCCCCGGTAACACTGCACGGTTTCATCCGCAGTCTCGCTGGGGTGGGGGCGCGAATCTTTCTGGTCGAGATATTTCTTCAGGGAAATCAACGTTCGTTTCTCCCGCGTTTGCGTCCCGCTTTCTGTTTCCCAAATCCGGGGGGCCGGGACGTCGTTTAGGTTCTGGCGGTAAGGCGCTCTGCGGCCGACAGCTGGGCCGATGGACGACTCTTCGGCAGATACGGCATCCGATTTCAGTGATTTTGGGGATCAAGGCCACGAAAGTCGTAGGTCGCGGCCGGCGACGGCGGTGTCCGCCAGGGCTGACGGGGTCCCTCCGCCTCGGGTCGCCATACCTGGGCTGCATGGGATTTATTCTGGGCAGATACAGTGGAACTACACCAAATCCAACACTTAAACAATAAAAAATCTGGATTGGCGGAGCCGACCCTCCGATCTGCGGCTCAGATCGAGTAGTTGGCGACGACCCGGCTCACTTTACCCTCGCTGTCGAACTCCATGAACTCGGCCGTGTGTGTTCCCCGCTGGTTCCTGAAAAGCAGCACGATGCTGGAGACCCCGGCGAGGACCTCCACGAGTTCGAAGCAGGCGTTAGGAAAAGCCTCGAGCCCGCGCCGGAAATACTCGCGGAGCGCCGCCAGTCCCCGGACGGTGCCGGAGGGATCCTCGAGCAGCCTGGCAGCCGCCGGCGAAATCAGCACCACTTCGGCGGCGTAGTGGGCGAGGATGCGATCGAGATCGCGCGCGTTCCACGCGGCAATCCACTCCTTGGCGAAGGCGTTCGGGTCGGCATGCATGACGGATGAGGCGGAGAATACCACGGCCCGGCATGCTCGGCGCCGGGGATCACTCCCGGAAAGCCTTCAACGGTTTCGCCTCAGGCGACAGATCCTTCTTCAGGGGATCGTGCTTCAATCCTTTGAGCCCCTCGACGACACTCTTCGCGTTGAGCTCGGCGCCGGCCAGCGACGTATGCGTGTGAGGATCTCCAAAGAGCGGCTCGACCGCAGCCGGTCCCATCCTGTCATATTGTTCGGCGATGATCTCGTTGAGATTAACGAAAGGCGCATGCGACGCGGCAGCGGCTTCCCGGGCCCACGCGACGTAGGGCTCGCGGCGAATGCGGTTGTCGACCCAGACCTTGCGCGGGATCAGCGAAAGCACGACGGGGGTCGCGCCCTGCTCGCGAGCCTCCCTGACCATCTGCCGCAGATACCAGCCGTAGGTGTGAACCGTCTCCTGCCGATGCGTGAGGGGATTGTCGATCGTCCGCGTCTCCTCGCCATTCCCAGGCAGCGTGCCGCGGGCGCGGGCCGGGTCGTCGAGCGGGCCGTTGTCGTTATGTCCGAACTGCATCAGCACCACGTCTCCCCGGTGGATCATGCCCAGCACCGTGGGCCAGTGGAAGTTGTAGTAGGTGCGGCTGCTCGTCCCGCCCAGCGCGCGATTCACGACGTTGATCTTTGCGGAGCTGAAGTACGGCGCGATCTCGTCGCCCCAGCCCCACTGGCCGTTGGCGCCATCGCCCTGCCCGTTGCGCACCGTGGAGTCGCCGATGATCCACAGGGTGGGCAGCGCCGGATTGGCAGGCAGCGCCATCGACAGTTCATCGGCGCGGACCACGGCCTGTCCCTCGGCGGAAAGATACGGGTTGAGCGGCGAGTCGGGCAGAGCCTTCAGGCCGGCGACCACCGAGCGCGCGTTGAGCGTCGCGCCGGCGAGGTTCGTGTGCGTGTGATCGAGCGGAAAGAGAGCGCCGACCTTCTCGGGGCCGATCTTCTGATACTGCCGGGCGACGATGCCGGTGAGGTCCACGTAGGCGGCGTTCTCCTGGTGGGCGACCTGCGCGGTCCATTCACGGTAGTGTCCGAGCCCGGCCTCGACTTTCCCGTCGGTCCAGATGTTGCGCGGCGTGACGGAAAGAAGAATCGGAGTGGCGCCCTTCGCGCGAGAGTCGTCAACGTAGCGGCGCAGATACCAGCCGAAGGTGTGCACGACTTCGGTGGTGCCGTCGGCGTGCGTGATGGTGCGGGTTTCATCGCCGATGCCGGGGAGAGAGCCACGATCTTTGCCGGTGCCAATTTCGCCGGGATCGTTGTGGCCGAAGTTGATCAGCACGAAGTCGCCAGGCTTGAGTTGCTGGAAGACCGGGTCCCAGCGGTGCTCGGTGAAGTAGGTGCGGGAGCTGCGGCCGGCTTTGGCCGCGTTCACCACCCGGATCTTCGCCGGATCGAAAAAAGCAGCGAGGGGCGTGCCCCAGCCGACGCGCGGTTCATTGGCATGAGGATCGATGTGCGCCGTGGAGTCGCCAATGATCCAGAGCGTGGGAAGGGAAGCGGCTGAATGGGGCGAGGCGGCTGTCGCGTCCTGGGCAGCGGCGGTCAGAGTGGCAGTCAGAAGAAGGAAGGCGGCGAGGAGCGAGCAGCGGAGCGTTTTGGGGAGCATATTGAGTCGCTTGTTCTGAGTAGATGAAGAGATTCCGGCGGTGTCAACGCAACGGGTTCGCTGGGAGGGACGCCGGACCCGAGGCTCGCGGCCGTCCGTCACGCTGGAGACAGCCTTCCCGCTGCTAGAATCAAGCTTTTCCGAAGGCAGGTTGACGCACCCGTGTATTGGACACAGCAAAAACAGCTCGCGGAGGCGATTCGCAGTGCACTCCGCAGCCTGTATCAGATCGAAGTCGAAACGGTGGTGCTCGAACAGCCGCCGGAGCTGAAATTCGGCGAGTTCGCCACTCCTGTCGCGTTCGAACTGGCGCGGAAGCTGCGCAAGGCTCCGAAGAAGATCGCCGAGGAGATCGTGGGAGCGCTCACCTCGTCCGGCGCGGTGCCGGGCTTTGCCGGATTCGAGGTTGCCGGCGCTGGGTACATCAACGCCCGCATCGACCGCGGTGGCTTTGCGCAGTCGCTGGCGCGCTCGGGGGACCCCGAGCCTCCGCCGGAGCGTCTGCACTCGCTCGTCGAGCACACCAGCATCAATCCGAACAAGGCCGCCCACGTCGGGCATCTGCGCAACGCCATCCTCGGCGACACCTTTGTGCGCCTGCTGCGCGCTGCCGGCCAGCAGGTGGATGTGCAGAACTACATCGACAACACCGGCGTGCAGGTGGCCGATGTGGTGGTGGGGCTCGCCCATCTGGAGTCGCTCAACCTGGCCGGCGTCGAGGAGTTGATGAGCGAACTCGCCGACGATGGCAAGCGGCTGGACTTCTATTGCTGGGATCTCTATGCTCGCGTCTCGCAGTGGTACGAGGCGGACCCGGCCGAGGCACCCGCGCGGAAAAAGCTGCGCCTCGACACGCTCCATGCGATTGAAGCAGGCGGCAACGAGACGGCGCGCATGGCCGAGCTGGTCTCCACCGCAATTCTGCGGCGGCATCTCGAAACCATGCTGCGCCTCGACATCGAGTACGATCTGCTCCCGCGCGAGAGCGAGATTCTGCACCTGCACTTCTGGGACCTCGCCTTTGAGCAACTCAAGCAGAAGGGCGTGCTCTAT
The DNA here is from genome assembly GCA_046567085.1 of Acidobacteriota bacterium. Lineage (GTDB taxonomy): Bacteria > Acidobacteriota > Terriglobia > Terriglobales > Acidobacteriaceae > Palsa-343. The sequence continues at coordinate 8,819 of JBKICP010000349.1, read as the reverse complement.
TTCGAGACCGAAGGGAAGAACAAAGGCTGCTGGGTGATGAAACGAGCGATCAGCAGCCAGCGGTCAGCGGTCAGTGGGAGCGTGTCGGGGAAGGCGGTTGAGCCTGGCGAGAAGAAGAGCGACGCGGCGAACGAGTCTGAAGACGAGACACGAAGCGAGTCGCCCGTGCGGCAAGCACCCGATGAGGATGCGAAGGTCATCGTGCGCTCCAACGGCACCGTGACCTACGTGGGGAAGGACATCGCCTATCACCTGTGGAAGTTTGGGCTGCTGGGCAAGGACTTTGCCTATCGCAAATTCTTCCGGTACCCCGACCACGAGTGCTGGATCTCCGCCGGGAGCGGCGAGGCCGACCATCCGCACTTCGGCGGAGCGCAGGCCATCTACAACGTCATCGACTCGCGGCAATCCGATCCGCAGGCGAACGTGATCGAGGCCCTCCGCGGGATGGGCTACACCGACCAGGCGGCGCGCTATACGCATTTCAGCTATGAGATGGTCGCGCTCACCCCGCGCTGCGCTCTCGATCTGGGATACGAGGTCGCGGAGGAGGATCGCGCCCGGCCGTACATTGAGGTGTCGGGGCGAAAGGGCTTCGGCGTCAAAGCCGACGACCTGATCGACGCCCTCATCACCGCGACGCGCGCCGAGGTCGACGGTCGCCATCCCGAACTGGCCGAGGCCGAGCGCGATGCGACGGCGAAAGCCATTGCCGTGGGCGCGCTGCGCTACTTCATGCTGCGCTACACGCGAAATTCCGTTATCGCCTTCGACTTCAAGGACGCGCTGAGCTTCGAAGGCGAGACCGGACCGTATCTGCAATATGCGGTGGTGCGGGTGCGCAGCATCTTTCGCAAGGCAGGCACCACCGCCGAGGCGGCTCTCGCCGGCCTGCAAAGCGTCGACGTGGGGCGCTATCTCACCGGCGAAGGGAGTGAAGGCATCTGGGAGGTCTGGCTGCGGGCAGGGAAGACAACGCTGCTGCTCGACCAGTGCATCCAGACCGCCGAGCCGGCGTATCTGGCGAAACATGCCTTTCAGCTCGCCCAGGACTTCTCCAACTTCTACCGCCTGCACCACATCCTCAGCGAGGAGGATTCGGCACGGAAGACGCTGCTGCTGGCGACGGCTGCGGTGACGGAGCGGGAACTGGTGCGCTGCCTCGACTGGATGGGAGTCAGCGCCCCGGAAGTCATGTAGGCGGAACCTCCGTCGGCGCATGAAAGTGGGCGACCTTTTGGCCGATGGAGAGGACAGGGGTTTCGCAAGCCGAATGACTCGTTGGATCGCGTGCACGTTGCTGATGGTCACGAGCTGCGCACCCTCCTTCGCCGCCTCGCGCGTTTCCATCGCCCCCATCCCCGAAGACGTCCGCTCCGAGCAGTTCATCGTCACCATCGATGGCCGTACGACGCCGGTCGTGCATGCCGCATCCAGCTACTCGCTGCTCAATTTCGACCTCGACGGACCGGCCACCGTCAGCGTGCGCGCGGCCGATCCCCACTTCTGGGACCACGGCGTCGAGATCCAGCCCCTGCGCTACGGCATCCGTCCTGTGCGCCGCGGCGCAACGATCACCTTCCGCATTTCCGGGCCGGTGAAGCTCTCCGTCTCCCGTCCCGGCGATCGCTTTGCGGACGGCGTGATGCTGTTCCTGTTGGGAAGCGAGCCGGAAGGAAGAAGAGAAAAGCTGGACGCAGGAGAACCGGGCGTGCGGTATTACGGGCCTGGCGTGCATCGCGAAGACATCGACGCGCACTCGGGCGACCGGATCGATCTCGCTCCCGGCGCGGTCATCTTCGGGTCGCTCAACCTCTGGAAGGTCCACGATGTGCGAGTGTTCGGGCGGGGAATGATCGTCTACGACGGTCCCCAGAATGCGCTCGACGACTCCGGGTGGCGCCACGTGCCGAACTGGCACTGCATCGTGATGGATCACGCCCGCGACATCGAGATCGACGGGATCACCTGCATCACCCGCAGCCGCACCTGGCAGGTGCAGATGACCGACAGCCGCGGCATCGGCTTGTACAACGTGAACATCATCGGGGGCGAGGCACACAACGCCAACCAGGACGGCCTCGACTTCATAGGCACCAGCGACACCACCGTGCGAAACTGCTTCATCCGCGCCTCCGACGACGACTTCGCGATCCAGGGCAACTGGGACGGCTACACCGACGAGGCGATGCGCGCGCCCGGCGCCGATGTGAACAACATCACCATCGAAGACTCCGTCGTCTCCACCAGCATCTCGAACACGCTGCGGGTCGGCTGGCCGAAGAAGACCTTCAGCAGCGCGCATGTGATGCTCCGCGATCTCGACGTCCTCCACTCCGGCTTCGGCAGCTGCGTCGTTCCCTTTGCCTTCGCCGAGATGTGGTCGGACAACGAAGGCGTGGAATCGCACACCGACTACCGCTTCCAGAACATCCGCCTCGAGGATTTCTATTCACTCGCGCAGCTGCGGATGGTCAATGCGCCAGGAATCCAGGGCATCGTCTTCTCAAACATCACGGCCATGGATGGAGGGGCCATGCTGCCGTCGGTGATCTCAGGGCCCGTGAAGGGCGTCCTCTTCGACAGCGTGCGCGTCGCGGGCAGCATCGCCACGCGGGACGCGGCGGTTCCCGTCGAAGTGAGCGGAGACGCGGCAGAGCCTGACTATCGGCCTCCGTCGACCGACGCTTCCTGGACCTGGACACCGGGCCTGATCCGGCCGCGCGAGTACGTCACGTTTCGCGTAACCGCGCCACAGACCGGGTGGCGATACGACTGGCTCTTCGGCGACGGCACGATGGCAACCGGCGCCGTCGTCCGTCACGCCTTTCCCGATGCGCAGGGAACGCTGCTCGATGGCTCCGGACGCTTCCGCGTGCTGCTGCATGCCACGCGCGGCAGCGATGAGGTTTGGGTCTCGCGTGGCGTCGTGGTTGCAAACCAGGTGGTGCCGTCTATTCCCGGCGTTGCCGGCGTCGATCATCGCGGGTCCATTCCGCAACAGGCGTCGATCTCGGGTTACGACGGCTGGCTGATGATTCCCGCTGACGGCGGTTACGACATCACGCTGCTGACGAGCCGCAGGGCGACGGTCACGCTCGACGATCTGCCGCCGGTGCACAGCCCGGAGCTGCAGATTCAGGTGTGTGGATCTCTGGGAGATGCCGTGCAGCCGGTGCAGGTAAGCGCGGCTCTGCAGGCGGGACTGCATCACGTCCGCATTCAGCTCGATCCTGGAATTGAAAACGAGCCGGCTCCTCCCACAGGAGGCCCGGCTCTCTTCTGGGAAGGACCGCAAACCACGCTCGCGCCGGTGCCGGCATCAGCGCAATTCCATCTGACGCCGACCTGGTCCGAACCTCACTGACGCACGAAGCGATACGCCGATTGCTGGCGGGGATCCATGGAGATGCCTTTTTCGGCGCCGGGATCGATCCGCGCCTCGCTGTCGTTATAGGGCTGCATGCCATTGGCGTCGGCCGCCGTCGGCGAGCCCGGAACCGGAGGAATGCCGGTGGCGATCGAAGCGTATTTCGGATTCGGGTGCGCCGTCGTCGTCACGTCGGAGACGTGTTCGAAGTTCGCATGGAGCTTGTTGCCGCGTGTGGTCTCGCAGCCGGTCAGGGCAAGGGTGGTCAATGCGAAGAGGGCGGCGGCGAGAATCGGGGAAGCAGGTCTCATGAGGCTCCGTGACGAGATTCGGGGTTGATCGCGACGCTGGGTCGTCTGCGCGAGTTGATTGTAAAGGAATCGGCCCGTCTGTTGCTCGTCGGCCACCCCGCGCCCCCGTGCCGGGCTCTCGTAAAGCCGCAGCATCGGCCGCTGCGGAAGCTAGACCCCCAGAATCTCCCCCTGTTCATCCACATCGATCTCTTCGGCCCGCGAGACTTTGGGCAGCCCCGGCATCAGCATCATGTTGCCGGAGATCGCGACGATGAACCCGGCTCCGGCTGAGAGCGAGACGTCGTTGATGCGGAGCGTCCAGCCGGTCGGCGCACCGAGGAGCTTCGGATCATCGGTGAACGAGTACTGCGTCTTCGCGACGCACACGGGCAGGCCGTCATAGCCCCAGTCCACGAACTGCCGCAGCTTCGTGCGCGCGGTCTCGCTCAGAGTCACGCCGTCGGCTCCGTAGATCTGCGTGGCGATCCGGGTCAGCTTTTCTTCGTAGGACTCCGGCAACTCGTAAATCGCACGTGCCTTCGCATCCGGATGGCTCTCGATCAGCGCGACCACTGCGCGAGCCAGCGCTTCGGAACCTTCGCCGCCCCGGGTGAAGGGCTCGGTCAGCGCGGTCGCTACGCCAAGTTGTTCGCAGAACGAGCGAAGCTGCGCGAGTTCCTCATCGGTATCGTGCGGAAAGCGGTTGATGGCGACCAGCGTGGGAAGTCCGAAGCGCTGCAGGTTCTGCGCGTGGCGGGCGAGGTTCGGGAAACCCTTCTCCAGATCCCCTCCGCCCTGGTTGCGCAGGCTCTGCACGGTCGTGACAAGAACGGCAGCCGAGGGACTGGTGCCGGAAATTCCCATGACGATGTCGATGTATTTCTCGGCGCCCAGATCGGCGGCAAAGCCGGCTTCGTTGACGACATAATCGGCCAGGCGCAACCCGCTCTGCTGGGCGATCAGGCTCGACGTCCCATGCGCGATGTTGCCGAAGGGGCCGCAGTGCACCAGCGCCGGCGTGCCTTCGGTGGTCTGCACCAGATTCGGCTCGATCGCGTCGGCCAGCAGCGCCATCATCGCGCCGGTGGCGTGCAGGTCGCCGGCGGTCACCGGCTTTCCGTCGCGGGTGGCGCCGATCACGATGGCATCGAGGCGACGGCGCAAATCGGCGCGATCCTTAGCCAGAGCCAGAATCGCCATGATCTCCGAGGCGGCCGTGATCACAAACCCGGTGCGGCGTCCCGCGCCCTCCCGTTTGCCGTCGATCTCCACGTTGATGCGGCGCAGCGCGCGGTCGTTCATGTCCATCGCGCGCGGCCACGAGATCCGCTCGGGATCGAGATGGAGGTCATTGCCGTGGAAGAGATGCGCGTCGATCAGCGCGGCCAGCAGGTTGTGCGCCGACGTGATCGCGTGGAAGTCGCCGGTGAAGTGCAGATTGACTTTCTGGCTGGGCTCGATCTGCGAGAGCCCGCCCCCCGCCGCTCCGCCCTTCATGCCGAAGACCGGGCCCAGCGACGGCTCGCGCGAGGTGATGATGGCGCGCCTGCCGATGCGTTCCAGTCCCTGCACCAGGCCGATGGAGGTCACGGTTTTGCCTTCGCCGGAAGTGGTGGGCGTGGTGGCCGTGACCAGGATGAGCTTCCCGCGCAAGGGCCGCGCCGGATCGCTGAGGAGATCCAGATGGAGCTTGGCGAACCAGGGCCCGAGCGAATCGTATTCACTCTCCTGCAGACCGAGCTTTTCAGCGATGGCGGCGATCGGGAGCAGGGGCGGCTTGGCGGAAGGGATTTCCAGAGTGCTGATCACCCGACATTCTCGCAGGTTCCGGCGTGGAATGGGATGTGATGGTCGGCACACGGGTTAGCGCCGGTCGCGAGCCCCGGCATAGGACGGTAGTAACCGAACTTCCGCGGCAGGATAGTAATGCCCAGCGCTGCCACTGAGGAGGGGTGGAGGGTATCCCCATCGAGCCATTGTTGTGTGGCGCGCCTCGGGCAAGAATGGGCGCATGGCATTTGCAGAAGGGCAGCAGGTTCGAGTCAAGCGCGGGCAGGTGGTCGGGGTGGTCGATCGCAAGCTCGCTTATCTGCAGGATATGTACGTGGTTCTGCTCGACGGCAATCACACCCCGGCCAGGAAGCTGGCGCACGAGTCGGATCTGGAACTGGTGCTGCGGGTGGACGAGCGCCAGACCGCATAGGAACCCCGCCGCGCCCAGACCGGCGCTGCGGGTGATTCCGCGAGCTTCAGAACACGTAGACGCGGAACATCCACCAGACGAGAAACAGTGCGACCACGGCGAGAACGATGTGGCCGATCCACTGGGTTGGCGTTTCCGGCTTGCCGAGTCTGAACATTCCACAATCCTCGCGCGGGATTTCGAATCCAACTCTGACACAGATGCAGGAAAGCACGCCAGGCGTAAAGGCGCCGAGCCGCTCCGATCCTGATTGGTTACGGGTGCGTGCACTCTCCAGGCAAGGCAGAGATCCGGCAACGCCCCAGAGTGCACCGGCTCACAGCCTGGCTGATGCAAAATTCCGCCACGCGCCTATACTGACGGCGTGAGATTCTCCCTCCCGGGCGAAGAACTGGTCGCGCTGATCGTCGCGGTCTCGTTTGCCGCCGGACTGAACGTCTATGCGACTGTGGCCACCCTCGGCCTGCTGGCGCACTGGGGCGTTCTGACGCTTCCTGCCGCGCTCCACGCGCTCTCCAGTTGGTGGGTCATCGGCGCCAGCGCCGCTCTCTTCGGTGTGGAATTTTTCGCCGACAAAGTGCCGGCCTTCGACCTCATCTGGAACGCGCTGCACACCTTCATCCGTGTGCCCGTGGCGGCCCTCCTTGCCTGGCGCGCAACCTCGGCGCTCAGCCCCGGCGAGCAACTCGCCGCCACCCTGCTCGGCGGACTCATCGCGCTGGCCGCTCATGGCGGTAAAACGGCGGTGCGCGCCGCCGTCACCCCATCGCCCGAACCCTTCTCCAATATGAGTCTCAGTCTCGGCGAAGACGTGCTCGCCATTGGAATCACCTGGCTCGCCACGCGGCATCCTTTCGTAGCCGCCTCCATCGCCGCAGTCCTCGTGGTCATCATCGTCATGCTCGTCCGCTGGGTCGTGCGCGCTCTCCGCAACCTTTTTCGCGGCGCTGAACACGCGGTCCGGACCTGAACGCCCGATCCCGTAGAATTTCTGAACGGCGCGGCCGAATCCCTTCAGGAAGGAATCACCATGGCAGAGCGATTTCAGGGCAAGGTCGCACTCATCGCAGGAGGTACCGGCGGACTCGGCCGGGCCGTCAGCCTCGCCTTTCTTCAGAAGTCGGCGCGGGTCGTCGTCACCTATCGCCGCCAGGCGGAATTTGCCGCGCTGATGCGCGACGCTGGTCCGGCCTCCGGCTCGCTGATCGGATGTGAGCTCGACGCCACCGATCCCGATGCGGTTCGGCAGCACATCGAAGCGCTCGCCGCCGAACACGGAAGCATCGACATCCTGGTCAATGCCATCGGCGGCTATGCCGGCGGCACCGACCTTTGGTCCACCACACCCGAGGTGTGGGAACGCATGATGGCTCTCAACCTCCGCTCCGGCTACTCCCTGTGCCGCGCGGTTGCGCCTCTCATGCTGCGCCAGGGGAGCGGCTCCATCGTGAACGTCGCCTCGCGCGCCGCCTTCGATCACGCCGCCGGAGCCGCTGCCTACGCCGCATCCAAAGCCGCCGCCGTGGCCATGATCGACTCCCTCGCCGCCGATCTGCGCGGCAAAGGAGTACGCGTCAATTCGGTCATCCCCAGCATCATCGACACCGGCGCCAACCGCCAGGCCATGCCCGGCGCCGACTTTGCAAAATGGCCGAAGCCCGAAGACATCGCGAAGATCATCCTGTTCCTGTGCAGCGACGACGCCAGGCTGATCCACGGCGCTTCCGTCCCGGTTTACGGCGACACATAATCCCTCCGCCGATATCGCCGGCTTTGCCGTGCGAAAGAAAACGCCGATCCGCAGCAGCCGGACCGGCGTTTCTCCTCTTCAGCCTGCGCGCTACGCCACCTGCGAAGGACGCGCCGGCTGCGTCTTGAACGACTGCAGAATGCGCGCGTGATAGCTGCGGCTCATCGGGATTTTTTGCCCGTTCACCAGCAGCACAGCGAAGTCCCGCCGCGACTCCGTGCGCACTTCTTTCACATACTGCAGATTCACGATCGCCGAGCGATGCACCCGGGCGAACATCTCCGGATCCAGCTTGCTTTCCAGATCGGTCATCGTCTGCCGCAGCAGGTGCGTCTCCGTGTTCGTGCAGATGCGCACGTAATTCTCCTCGGCGCCGATCCAGCGAATGTCGGAGACCGGCAGAAACAGAATCCGTCCGCGCGATTTGAAGACGATCCGGTTGGTATAACGTCCCTCGTTCGGAGTTTCGCGCGGGTTCGTTGGTTTCGCCGCGTTCAGGATCTCCTGCCGAGCGCGATTCACGGCCGTGCGCAGACGATCCGCCGTGAACGGCTTCAGCAGGTAGTCCACGGCGTTCATGTCGAACGCCCGCAGGGCATAGGTATCCCACGCCGTCGTGAAGATGACCCGCGGCGGCGTGACTCCGCTGAGTGCGTTGAGCTGGTCGAGCAGCGCGAAGCCGTCGACCCGGGGCATGCAGATGTCGAGGAACAGCAGCTGCGGTGCCGTCTCCCGCACCACATCCAGCACTTCAGCGGCTGAGCCGCCCTCCCCAACCACTTCGACTTCAGGAATCGCCGCCAGCATCTGACGCAGTTTCTGCCGGGCAAGAGGTTCATCGTCGGCCAGTACGGTCTGGAGAATCATCGAGCCTCCCATTGCCTGGGGGCGCACGGGGGAACTTGGAGCAGGCCCTGCACACCAGGTCTTGGTGAGTAAGATTGCCCGTTCATGACCAAATCCCAATCTGGCGCATCCCGCTGAAAAGAGGCGCAGTAAGCCGTCACTTCAACAGGCCCGCCGGGTCCCCGGTGCCCGGAACCGGACTCCATTGTCCAACTTCGAACACTCGCTGTCCGACCCGTTTCATCCCGCCCAGCCGGGCGGCTATGCCATTTCCCGGAGCCCCGGCAAAAATCGGCCATGCTGCATTTGTGACAAACGGCCTGTCGGCTGCAATCGCTGCCTGCCACGGCCATGGAA
>JBKICP010000348.1:0-40422 GCA_046567085.1 Acidobacteriota bacterium | reverse complement strand
ATTCTATAAGGTTTCGTCGACGACGGTGTCGACGCGGTCGCCGATCTTCACCGGCTGGCGCAGGATCGCGCGATGAGCGAAGACGCCCTGCACGGGCTTGGTGCAGCCGCTGATGTCCGCGAGAACGGCATTGTGATCGTCGGACATCAGCCAGCCAGTGTCGCCGATCTGGCCGCCCGAATCGGCGTAAAAGCTGGTGCGGTCGAGGACGATCTCGACGGCATCGCCGGCGCTCGCGGCGGGGACGCCCTGGCCCTCCTTCACAATCGCCAGCACCTCGGCGCCATCGATACGGAGGTGGCGATAGCCTTCGAAGGCGGTCTTCGGCAGATCGCGGAAGACGGGACTGGCGGTCTTCTGCGCGCCGCCCTTCCAGGAGGCGCGAGCGCGGGCCTGCTCTTCGGCGCGGGCGGCTTCGAAGCCTTCGAGGTCGAAGTGGATGCCGGCGTCGCGGGCGGCGTCCATCATGAAGTCAAGCGGGAGGCCGTAGGTCTCGTAAAGGTGGAAGCCTCGACTCCCGGCCATAGTGGGCACGTAACCGGATTTCCGCGCTAACGCGATCTGAATCGACCTGCGCACGACATGGTCCAAATCGGGCTGCTCGGGCAATATCGTGCCAGACACCTTGGCGGCATCGGCTATAGCAGCGTCAAACTCCTGCTCCAACTTTTCCGACCCGAGCTCGATCGTTCTGAGGAATCTTTCTTCTTCTTCGAGGAGGACCTTTTGAACCCTCTCCTTTGATCCCTCTAGTTCCGGATAAGCGCCCTTCATCAACTCGGCCACCGCTACTGCCATTCGATAGAAGAAGGGCATCGTCGAGCCCTGAATCCGTCCGTGGCGAATAGCACGCCGGATGATCTTGCGTAAGACATAGCCCCGGCCTTCGTTTGAAGGCAAAACGCCATCTGAGATCAAGAACGTCGCCGCTCGCGCGTGGTCGGCGATCACTCTAAATGATGCAGCGCCCACCGCATTCTCGCCCACTTCACTAAATTTGGCTTTGCCGGATGCCGAGGTCGCCGATACAAGCCTGACAGCAACCTCGATAAGAGGTACGAACAAATCGGTATCAAAATTCGAGATGACTCCCTGAAGGACCGCGGCCGTGCGCTCTAGCCCCATTCCTGTATCAATGCTCGGCTTGGGCAGCAGGTTCAGCTCGCCCTGGGCGTTGCGATCGAACTGCATGAAGACCAGGTTCCAGATCTCCACATACCGCGCATCATCCTGGCCGAACGGCTTGTCGACGCCGGGCGTCTCCGCGGCTTCGAGCCCCATGTCGTAGAAGATCTCCGAACACGGCCCGCAGGGGCCGGTATCGCCCATCTGCCAGAAGTTGTCTTTCATGCCGTACTCGAAGATGCGTTCGGCAGGAACGTGGTCGAGCCATAGCTTGTACGCCTCTTCATCGCGAGGCACGCCGTTCTCGCCCTTGAAGATCGTCACGTACAGCTTGTCCTTCGGAATCCCGTACCACTCGGGCGAAGTCACCAGCTCCCACGCGTAGGCAATCGCGTCCTTCTTGAAGTAGTCGCCGAAGCTGAAATTCCCCAGCATCTCGAAGAAGGTGTGGTGCCGCCGCGTGAAGCCGACGTTTTCCAGATCGTTGTGCTTGCCGCCCGCGCGCACGCACTTCTGCGAGGTCGTCGCGCGCGAGTAGTCGCGCCGCTCCACGCCGAGAAAAACATCCTTGAACTGGTTCATCCCCGCGTTGGTGAACAGCAGCGTGGGATCGTTGGCCGGCACCAGCGACGACGAGTGCACCCGCCGGTGCCCCTTCGTCTCGAAGAACTTCAGGAACATCTCGCGGATCGCCGACCCGCTCCACCGACCCGTGTCTTTTCCGGATTGCGACGTGCTCGAAGGCATACATCCCGAGTTTAGCGGATAGCGGACAGCGGTTAGCGGACAGGGACAGCGAATTGCGGCGGCCCGTGGTTCGCTACCGGCTACCGGCGACAGGCTACCGGCTGCACATCACTCTCCTGCGCCTTCGAGGACCTTGGGCCCGGTGGGCCAGGGCATGCCGCCGGCCGGTTCTTCGGTCACGGCGAAGGTCTTCGCTTCCATGCCGGGCGCAATCTGCATGGCCATCGGCTTATCCCACTCGCCGCTGCTGAAGACGTGCAGGGGCATCGGTTTGCCCTCCATGGGCACCAGCCAAAGCTGATAGCTCTTGCCGCTGGGCGGAGGCGGCAGCCATCCGGCGCAGGCCACCATGCCCATCTTCGCGTTGTACAGCACACCGCCGCGGCCGTTGCCCATCCCGGGCATCGGCATCAGGGCTACGCGCTTCGTTCCCGGCATCCCCAGCAGCTTGTCGGTGGTCTCCGAGGCTCGAGCCATCTCCTGCGAGCGCGTCTGCACCTGCGCGAGCTGTCCTTCCAGAGCGTGAATCCGTTCCAGATCGCGCGCGTCCCGCATCCAGAACATCCCGGCCAGCGCGGCAAAGACCAGCGTCGCCACGCCGAAGGCAGGCGTCAGCCATCCAAACCCGAATCCGCGGCGTCGCTCATGATCCGGAACCACCGGCGGCGTCGGCACACGGCGTTCCGCATGCACTCTGCGCAGCAGCGACTCCTTCACCCGAGCCGGCGGAGCGGCCTCCGCCGCCGCCAGCCCCAGCAACGCGATCTGCTGCCGCGCCGCCTCAACCTCGCGCGCACACTCCGCACACGAGCGCAGGTGGGCTTCGAGCGCCTGCTTCTCCTCCCCGTCGAGCGCGCCCAGCGCGTACAGGTCAGAGTGTTCGGGTTGAACGTGTCGATTCATCGTCGAACAATTGCTTCAAACTTTGCATCGCGGCCCGTACTCGTGACTTCACGGTTCCCAGCGGACTCCCCGTCCGTTCTGCAATCTCGCTCTGTGTCATCCCTTCAAAATAGGCCAGTTCCACAGCCTCGCGCTGCTCCGCCGGAAGCGCGGCCATCGCCTCGCGCAGCCGGTTCATCAGCTGCATGCGCGCGGCTTCGTCCTCCAGATCTTCCGAGGACGGCACGGCTTCCAGAGAAAATCCCTCTGAGCCATCGGGAACGAATTCGCGGCGCTGCTTGCCCCGCAGCCGGCTCAGCGCCCGGTTCCGTCCGATCACCAGCAGCCATGCGGCCAGCGATCCCCGGCTCGCGTCAAAGCGCGCAGCCCCGCGCCACAGCTGCAGGAACAGATCCTGGAGCACCTCTTCCGCCGCGCCCGTGTCCTTCAGGATGCGCAGCAGCATGGCGTACAGCATTCCGGAATAGCGGTCGTAGAGCGCCGACAGCGCTCCTTCGTCTCCGGTCATGATGCGCTCGATGAGCGCCGAGTCCGGCTGGGTCATCGCGCCTCGCATCGGCTGCTCATGCGTCTCTGCAGTGAATACGCAGACAGAACCGCCGGCGGATTGGTGCTCGGCACGAGGGCGTAAAAAATTCGCGCGCCGGCGCCACGCCTGATCCCTGCAGACTCCGAATTGGCAGGAACGCGCGCCATGCGGCTGATCCATCCGATTCTACGGGATTGCCGATGTCTGGTCAGCCGGGGCCCGCTCCTGGATCGGCCGGCGTTGACGCTGCCCCCGGTGCCCCCGTCTAACGACTACCCGACCCTCCAACCCGGGGCCGGGCCGTTACCACTTCCTCCCCCGAAGGGCTCGCTCCTGGCGCGAGCCCTTCTTTTCGCCCCGCCCCGGGGCCAGGAGCGAAGCCTTCCGCAAAGCTGCTACACTCCTCCGCATCCCCAGCTCCTCCGATCGCTCGCGGGAAATCCCCAACTCACCAGAAATGAGGAACCCTCATGGCTACCGCGACGCCCGCGCAAGTCACCCCTGAACGCATCATGCAGATGGCCTGGGGCTACGTGCCACCCCTCGTGCTGGAAGCCGCCATCCGCCACCACGTCTTCGACGTCCTCGACAGCGGCCCCAAAGACATCTGGGAAGTCCAGCAGGCCACCGGCGCTTCGGCCCGTGGTCTCACCGCCATCATGGATGCGCTCGTCGGCCTCAACTTCCTCTCCAAAGACGAGCAGAACCGCTTCGCCCTCACTCCGGAAAGCTCCACGTTCCTGGTCAGTACCAAACCGACCTTCTTCGGCGGCATGATCAAGCACTGCAGCGAGCAGCTCATCCCCCGCTGGCTGCACCTGAACGAAGTCGTGGCCACCGGCAAGCCGGTCACCCCCGTGAACGAAGAAAAATCCGGCGGCGAATTCTTCCACGAGTTCGTTCTGGACATCTTTCCCATGAGCTACGCCCCGGCCCGGGCCCTGGCCGCGCACATGAACTACGACAGCGCCGGCCACCCGGTCCGCGTCCTCGACCTTGCCGCCGGCTCGGGCGTCTGGGGCATCGCTCAGGCGCAAAGCTCCCCGCGCGTGCAGGTGACCGCCGTGGACTGGCCCGAAGTCATCGACGTCACAAAGAAAACTGCCGCGCGCTTCGGCCTCGCCGACCGCTTCTCCTTCCTCTCAGGCGATCTGCTCGACGTCGACTTCGGCTCGGATCACAATGTCGCCACGCTCGGCCACATCCTGCACAGCGAAGGCGAGGCCCGCAGCCGCAAGCTGCTCGCGAAAACCTTCGCGGCGCTGGCCAGCGGCGGGACCATCGCGGTTCAGGAATTCCTCGTCAATAAGGAGCGGACGGGCCCGATCAACGGCCTCTTTTTCGCCGTCAACATGCTCGTCAATACGCAGGAGGGCAATACCTGGTCCTTCGAGGAAATCGGCGCCTGGCTCGAAGAAGCCGGCTTCACTGACGCCCGCCTCTTCGAAGCCCCCGGTCCCTCACCGCTGATCCTGGCGACAAAGCCCTGAGGCCACGGATGCCAATCCCGAGCGTCTTTCGCGGCGATCGGGATCGGCATCCTCAGTAGTCGCCGCCGCCGTCCTGGCCGGGGTATTCGTCGAGGTCGGCAAAGAGCGTGTAGTCCGCGACCCAGCCCACGTCGATCGATCCTGTCGGGCCGTTGCGCTGCTTGGCGATGATGATCTCGGCCTTGTGATCCAGCTCCGGATCTTCGCGGTTGTAGTAGCTCTCGCGGTGGATGAAGGCAACCACGTCGGCGTCCTGCTCGATCGAGCCCGATTCGCGCAGGTCCGACAGGATCGGCTTGCGATCGCCGCCGCGCTGTTCTGAAGCACGCGAGAGCTGCGAAAGCGAGATCACCGGAATCTCGAGTTCCTTGGCCAGCGCTTTCAGCCCACGCGAGATCGCCGACACCTCCTGCGTCCGGTTCTCATAGCGGCGGCCCTCCGGCCCGCTGGTGCCGGCCGTCATCAGCTGCAGGTAGTCGACCACGATCAGGTCCAGGCCGCCTGCCTGCTGGCGCAGACGCCGAGCCTTGGCGCGCATCTCGGTCAGCGAAATGCCCGGCGTGTCGTCGATGAAGAGCTGGGCTTCGACGAGGCGCTCGAGGGCGTTGGTGAGCTTCTCGCGATCCTCGCGCGGGATGAAGCCGGTCTGGATTTTCTTGGCTCCGACGTGCGCCTCCGAGGCCAGCATACGGCGCAGGAGCGACTCCTTCGACATTTCGAGCGAGAACACGGCTACGATCTTGCCGCCTTTGATCGCCGCATTCTGCGCGAGGTTGATGGCGAGCGCAGTTTTGCCCATGGAGGGGCGCGCCGCGATGATGATCAGCTCCGAGGGCTGGAGCCCGGCCGTCATGTCGTCGAACTTCGTCAGGAAGGTGCGCAGTCCCGTGACCTGGTGCTGCCCCTGCTGGTAGAGATTGTCGATGGATTTGAACGAGTCAGCGACAATCTCGTGGACTCGGGTGAAACCGCGCGTGATGCCCTTCTCGGTGACTTCGAGCAGCGAGCTCTCCGCGGCGCTGAGAACGTCGAGCGCCTGCTCGCTCTGGTCCGCCGCCCGCGTGATCGCGCTGGAGCAGATATTGATGAGCTGCCGCAGGAGCGATTTGTCCTTGACGATGCGGACGTATTCCTCGATGGTCAGCCGGCGCGGCAGGCCCTCGGTCAGAGAAGCGAGCCACGCCACTCCGCCGACCGATTCGATCTCCTTGCGGCGCGAGAGCTCTTCGGCGAGCGTGACGATGTCGACCACGTGGTTCTGATCGATGAGCTCGCCCATGCGGGCGAAGACGCGCTGGTGCGCACTGAGCGCGAAATCGTCGGGGCGAAGCATCGTGGCCGCTTCGCTATAGGCGTGATTGTCGAGGAGGATTGCGCCGAGGATGGTGCGTTCGGCGTCGGGCGAGGCGGGCAGTCCGCGCTCGAATTCGATGTCGGGGGTGGTGGCCATGACCTTGAACGAGTGTAGGACGGAACGAGGACCACGGGCTGGAATGAGCCTCTGGAAGAAGGTGGACGTTCTGTGAAAAACACGTTCACAGAGGCCCCGGCGATAGCGTTTGGGGCCCCCAAACGTCTATCATCAGAGAGTCCCCCCTGGAGTTGATGTCTTTATGCATTTTCGTAAATTTTTGATGGCAATTTGTGTGGGATTCGTGTGCAGTGCGACCGGTGCGCTGCACGCGCAGACCGCGTCCGTCCCGCCGGGACAGACCCAGCAGCCCCCCGAAGTGAAAGAGTTCCAGCAGCTGGAAGATCAGTGGAGCGAGGCGGCCGTGAAGAGCGACAGTTACACGATGGAGTTTCTGCTCTCGCCGCTCTACGTCGACATTGCCTCCAATGGCGATGTGCGGACGCGCAATCAGCAGATCGCCGAACTGCTCGACAAGGGCACCGGCCTCGTCAGCATGCAGCAGCGCGTCGTCAGCGTGCGGGAGTTTGGCGACACAGCGATCGTGAGCGGAACCTACATCGTCAAGCGCCGGGCCAGCGGCGGAGTGAAAGAAGAACGCGGCATCTTTACGCACGTGTACAACCGCGCCCAGCGGCACTGGGCCTGCGTGAACGCGCAGCGGACAGCAGTCGTGGAGCTGGCGGCCAACAAGCAGCAAAAGGCCGCCGTGCAGAAAAAGAGCGATGCCGCCGAGCCCTTCCACATCCCGTTCTTCCATAAGGGAGCGGAGCCGTCGGAAACCGCAACGGCCCCCACCGATATTCCTCCGAACTAGCCCTTCACGAGTGACTCCGGGCAGGAAGCTTTCCGCAAAGAGCTTCCTGCGACGTGCTGTTCGCGAGAGACTGTTAGCAGCGGCTCGCGGGTGATTGCCTTCTGCTGTGCGAGCCTGAAAACGATGACGCGGACACGACCCACGTGGGCTGAGGTTTCACGCAACCGGCTCCTGCACAATCACGATCTCCTGCGACGCTCTTCCGGGCGCGACACCGAACTGCTATGCGTCGTCAAGGCCGATGCTTACGGACACGGCCTGCGCGACTGCGCCCGCACTCTCGAAGGCAACCGAGCGCGCTGGTTCGGCGTGACCTGCGCGGAAGAAGGCGTGGCCCTGCGCCGCGAGCTGCCCGAGGTGCGAATTCTCGTCATGAGCGGTATCTGGGACGGCGAGGCGGAAGCTGCGCTGGAGCACGACCTGACCCCGGTGATCTGGGATCCGCGTCACGTTGCGCTGCTGGAGAAGGCAGCGGGCCGCCTTCGTGCAGCACCGGGAGACTGCCCGGTGCATCTGGAGATCGATACCGGCATGTCGCGCCAGGGTGTGGAGCAAAGCAACCTGCTACCGCTGCTGGAGCGTTTGGGACCCGGGTCGCCCCTGCGCGTCGAGGCCGCGATGACCCACTTTCACACGCCGGGGAATGCAGAGCTGACGGCGGCGCAGGTGCACGCATTTGCAACCGCCGTGGATACGATTACGAACGCGGGCCTCCACCCGCAGTTCCTGAGCGCCGGAAGCTCTGCCGGCGCGCTCGAGCCGGATGCGCGACTGCCCGACCTCGCGCATCGCATCGGAGCGAAGCTCATGATGCGAACCGGCATCGGGATGTACGGCTATGCGCCCGATGCGGAGCATCCGAGTGAGAGCGCGACGCAGCTGCAGCCCGTGCTGGCGTGGAAGACGCGCATCGTTTCGCTGCGCGGGATTCCGGCAGGAACCACCGTCGGTTACGACGCGACCTTCACAGCCCGACGGCCGACGCGGCTGGCCCTGCTGCCGGTGGGCTATGCGGACGGACTGAACCGGCTCCTCTCGAATCGCGGCTCCGTGCTGGTCCGCGGACAGCGGGCGGCCATCGCCGGGCGCATCTCCATGGATCACACCTCGGTAGACGTGACGGAGGTAGCCGGCGTCGAGGTCGGCGATGAGGTGGCGCTGATCGGCATGCAGGGCGAGGAAAGAATCACAGCAGCGGAGATGGCGAAGCTGACCGGGACGATCAGCTACGAAGTGCTGTGCAGGATTGCGGCGCGTGTACCGCGCACGATGGTGGACGGATGCTGAAAGAACTCTACGGACGCTGGATGTATCGCTGGGAGTGGGCGCTCACGACACGCGACGAGAATCGCGTCGTGCGTCCGCTGGAGTGGGGCTTCGAGTGGCTCGACGACTTTATTGACACCGCCGGTCTGCGTACCATGGTCGACCGCGCCGAGGGAAATCCGGCAGCAGCCGAAGCCGCGATGATTGCGTTGAACGAGGCGATCGTCCGCAACAGCGAGGCATTTTTCGGATATGCGCGCCCGGCGGATTTTCACCTGGAGGAGCGCGCGCCGCTGCTCTTCCCAACCAACGTGCGGCCGGAGACCCTGCGCAGGGACGCGCACCTCAAACGGCTGATGGACGAGGGCAAGCTGAAGAAGGCGCCCTTCCTGCGCTTCACCTCGCCGGTGCGGACACCCTATCCGGAAAACGACCAGGTGAATGCCCGCTGGTACCCCGCGCCTGCGCAGCGCATGCAGGGCAAACCGAAGCGGGCCATGATCGTCATGCCGCAGTGGAATGCGGATGCCTTCAGCCATAACGCGCTCTGCTCGCTCTTCAACCGCTTCGGCATCTCGGCGCTGCGGCTCAGCAAGCCCTTCCACGATATCCGCCGGCCTGCGGAGATCGAGCGATCCGACTACGCGGTGAGCGCCAACATCGGGCGCACAATTGCCGCCGGCCGGCAGGCCGTCATCGATGTGCGCTGCTGCCTCGACTGGCTCGAAGAGCAGGGCTACGAAGAGTTCGGCATCCTCGGGACGAGCCTCGGCTCCTGCTACGCGTTCATCGCCAGCGCCCACGACGCGCGAATCCGCGTCAATGCATTCAACCACGCCTCGATGGCCTTCGGTGACGTGGTGTGGACCGGCCAGAGCACGCGCCATATCCGCCAGGGATTCGAAGAAGGCGCCCTCACGCAGGAGCAACTCTACCGCCTCTGGAGCGGAATCAGCCCCGTGTCCTACATGGCCCGCTTCGCCGAGCTGCAGAAGAAGGTGCTGGCCGTGTATGCCCGCTACGATCTGACGTTTCTGCCGGAGTATTCGGAGCTCGTGGTCCAGGCCTTCGCGCAGCATGGCATCGATTTCGTCGCCAAAGTGCTGCCCTGCGGCCACTACACCACCGGAGAAACCCCCTACAAATTCATCGATGGCTGGTACCTCGGCTCGTTTGTCTACACGGCCTTCCGTGATCTGGATCGGAAACCTCACACGCCCGGTGCATCGCCTCGTGCCGGCGAAGAGAAGCCCGAATTGGTCCAGAAATAAGTCAGGCTTCCAGATGCACGGTGGCCATGGCCAGCGCTGCCGTGTGCGTGAGCGAAAGTGAGACACGAGTGACGCCGAGCTGTCCGGCGATGGCACGGGCGCGGCCGCTCAGCACCAGCGTGGGGCGTCCGCCAGGCTCACGCCGCACCTCCAGTTCCTTCCATGAAACGCCGTGCTGGATGCCGGTGCCGAGCGCTTTGGCTCCCGCTTCCTTCGCGGCAAAGCGAGCGGCGAAACTCTCCGCAGCGCTCGCCCGGGCGCGGCAATAGGCGATTTCCCCGGCAGTGAAGATGCGCTCGAGGAAACGCTCGCCATAGCGCTCAATGGAGCGGGCGATGCGCGGCACTTCGACCAGATCGATGCCGGTTCCAACCAGCATGAGCCAACGGTAGCACAGCAGGAATCTTTAGCTCCCCGGCAATAAAAATCGCCGTCATGCGATCGCCCGGATAATCCGATGGAACTACTGTGCAGCCAATCGATGAAGAGCGCTGGGGACGCAAAGGATGGGAGCTGAATCTCGCTGCCCTCTGCTCGGAGGATCCGGCGCGAACCGTGCGTTTCCTGACCGGAGCGGTGATGGCGTGCGGCGGATACGTGCTCTCGCGTCGCTTTGACGCCGAACAAACAGCGGCGATCGAGTTTGAGTTCATCCGCGCCACCTGCGTGGAAATGTACAGCGTGCTGATCGCAGCCGGGCTGGACCTGACGGCGCAGTCGCACATGATCCTGTCGACGCTCTGCCAGTGCACCCGCGAAACGCTGGAGACCACCGCCAGCGACCCGGTGCGGGTGGATCTGACCATCCGCATGGCCGAGGCCTTACCGCACCGCGAACCGGGCGGATCGGCCAATCCGCCGCAGGTGGCCTAGAAGGCATCGAAAGAAGTCCGAAAGTGTATACGGAAGTTATTCCTTGAATCGCCTTTCCCGGGCATACTATTTCCCGGATGGAACGCTACGACGCCATCGTCGTCGGAGCAGGACCCTCGGGCTGTGCGGCCGCTTACGACCTGGTCAGCGCAGGCCGCTCCGTGCTGTTGCTCGATAAAGCCGAGTTTCCCCGCCACAAAGCCTGCGCCGGCGGTCTCACGCGCAAATCTCTGCGCGCGCTGCGCTATTCCGTCGCGCCCGTCGTGCGCGAAACCGTCTCCGCCATCATCGTGGAGCGCCGCAGTGGGGTGGCGGCAACCCTGGCCAGCCGCAACGCGGTCTGCGCCATGACCGTCCGCCAGGAACTGGATCACTTCTGCCTGCAGCAGACCCTCGCGGCCGGAGCGGAGTTTGCCCGCATCGGGACCCTCACCGCCGTCGCCGCCGACCGCGATGGCGTCACCCTTCGCACAACGGACCGTGACCTCCGCGGACGCTTCCTGGTCGGTGCGGACGGCGTGCACAGCCGCGTGCGCCAGCTGATCTACGGCGACCGGCCCGCCTGGTTCCGGCGGGGCTTCGCCCTCTAAGCAAAGGTCTATCCCTCCTGCGAACACAGCCGCGATCTGGTCTTCGATTTCGCGCCGGTGCGGCAGGGCTATGGATGGGTGTTTCCGAAGGGCGACCATTTGAATGTGGGGCTCGGCGTCTACAACGACACCGGCCAGGAAAAGCTGGACCGTCCGCGGCTGGAGGCGTACATCCGGGAACGATTCGGCGATGCGCGTGCCGAGCACGTCACCGGACAATACCTCGGCTTCGGCGCGGAAACGGCTCCCCCCGCAGAGGAGCGCGTCTTTCTGGTGGGCGACGCAGGCGGTTTTGCCGATGCGCTGACAGGAGAGGGAATTCACGGCGCCATTGCCAGCGGTCAGGCGGCGGCCGAGGCGATCGCGGGAGAACTGCGCGGCGCGAGGCCCGCGCAGGCTGCATTTGCCTCACTCACCGCGCAGCTGCGGCAGGACCTGGCGCTGTCCTCCTCGGGATCGCGGTGGTTCTACGGGAATCTCGACGTCGGTTATCGCGCGCTCACGGCGCCGGTGTTTCGCACGGCGGTGATCAACGCGTATGCCAACGGGACAAAGATCGCCGCGCTGGCGAATGCCGTGCGAAGATTCGCGCAGGTTTTTGCGACGAGCATGTGACACCGAAGATAGAAAGTTAACTCCACCCTGCGATGGACCTTTGAACTGAATTTTTGCTGTTAAGATTGTTTTTCGGGCGAGGCATTCATCACGTCGCTCAGGCTCGCGCGAAGCCGCCACCCAACAGGCTCAAGATGGCGTGCATCCCCAGGCTGTCAACGCTCACTCCCCATTTCTGAACCCCATTCAACTGCACCGGCATCAACTAACGTTTGACGCGAGAGCAGATGAGATTCCTGACTCAGGATTTCGGCGCGAGAGCGATTCGGCGGATGTCCGCGCCGGCGCTTTGCCTGGCCTGTCTGTGCGCAACCCGATCGGCGTGGGCCCAGAGCCCGCAAGGCTCCCCGAGCATTTTCTCTCCATCCTCGACCCCGGCCGACACCATCCTCGGGCTCGGCTGGTTTGTCATCGCCATCCTCAGCGGGATCTTCGTGACCGTCGGAGGACTGCTGACCTGGGCGATGATCCGCTATCGCGAGCGCAAAGGCGACGACCAGAGCGAGCCTCCGCAGATCTATGGCAGCACGCAGGTCGAGCTGGCGTGGACCGTCATCCCGATTCTCATCGTCGTGGTGCTGTTTCTCACCACCGCACGCATCATCTTCGCCATTCAGGATGCGCCCAAACCGCAGGCCGCGCTGGATGTGACGGTCGTGGGCCATCAGTTCTGGTGGGAGTTCCGCTATCCGAAGCTCGGCATTGTCACCGCCAATGAGCTGCACGTGCCGGTAAGCACCGCGCTCGATCCGCAGCCCACCTATCTCCACCTTCTTTCCGCCGACGTCGATCACAGCTTCTGGGTGCCGCAGCTGGCGGGCAAAACCGACCTGATCCCCAACCATCCCAACGATACCTGGATTGAGCCGAAGCACACGGGTGTGTTTCTTGGGCAGTGCGCGCAGTTCTGCGGGATCGAGCACGCAAAGATGCTGCTGCGCGTCTACGTCGATACGCCCGAACAGTTCGATGCTTGGGTGAAAGCACAGCAGCAGCTCGGCGTACAGGATCCGAAGGTCGCCGCCGGGCGGCACATCTTTGAAACCGAAGCCTGCACCAATTGCCACACCATCTCCGGAACCGCAGCCCGCGGAACCTTCGGCCCGGACCTGACGCATCTGGCAAGCCGGGCAACGATTGCGGCCGGAGCCGCCACGAATACGCCGGAGAATCTGCATGCGTGGATTCAGAATCCGGACGACCTCAAGCCGGGAGCCCTGATGCCGGCAATGCAGTTGAACAACGAACAGATCGACGAACTCGTGGCGTACCTGGAAACGCTGCGTTAGGACGACGGAATGGCAGACCAGACCTTACCGATTGCGGGCGTTGACATCACCCCGCGCCGCCGCTCGACGGCACAAATGCTGGAGTGGCTGCATGGATGGGTAGTCACAGTCGATCACAAACGGCTGGGGATTCTGTATATGGTGTACGGAATCTTCTTCCTGCTCGTCGGCGGGGTGGAGGCGCTGGCGATTCGCATCCAGCTCGCGCGGCCGGGGTTGCATTTCCTTTCACCAGAAACCTACAACGAGTTCTTTACGATGCACGGAACGACGATGGTCTTCCTCGTTGGCATGACCATCATCTTCGGTTTCGGCAATTACCTGGTCCCGCTCATGATCGGTGCGCGGGATATGGCCTTCCCCCGGCTGAATGCCTTCAGCTTCTGGCTCACCGCCTTCGGCGGCCTGCTGCTCTATTTCAGCTTCATCGGCGGATTCGGCCTCTACGGCATGGGCGCTGCGCCGGACACCATGTGGTGGGCCTACGCGCCGCTCACGGAAAAGGCGTTCTCTCCGGGACATGCGACGGATTACTGGGCGATCTCGCTCATCGTAATGGGCTTCGGCACGCTGGGCACGGCCATCAACATCATCGCCACCGTCCTCTCGCTGCGCTGCAAAGGAATGACGCTCCTCCGCATGCCGCTCTTCGCGTGGCTGATGCTCGTCGTCAGCGGTCTGACCCTGGTGACGATTACGCCCCTGACCGCCGCGCAGATCATGCTGACGATCGATCGCTACCTCGGCGGCCACTTCTTCGACACCCAGGCCGGCGGATCGGCTGTCGTCTGGGCGCACTTCTTCTGGATCTTCGGGCATCCGGAAGTCTACGTGCTCGTGCTGCCCGCCTTCGCCATCGCGAACGAGATCATCCCGGTTTTTTCGCGCAAGGCGATCTTTGGCTATCCGGCCATGGTGGCGGCTTCAGTCGGCATTGCCTTCGTGAGCCTCGGCGTGTGGGCGCACCACATGTTCACCATCGGCATGACCTCCGTGGGCAACACCTTCTTCGTGCTCTCGACCATGCTGGTGGGCATTCCCACCGGAATCAAAATCTTCAACTGGCTGGCCACCCTGTGGGGCGGAAGAATCCGCTTTGCCCCGCCCATGCTCTTCTGTCTGGCCTTTCTCTTCCAGTTCCTGCTGGCCGGGCTGACCGGGATCATGCTCAGCGTCGCGCCCTGGGACTGGCAGCTGCACAACTCTTACTTCGTGATCGCGCATTTCCACTACGTGCTGGTCGGCGCCATCGTGTTTAACATCTTCGCCGGCATCTACTACTGGTATCCCAAAGTGACCGGGCGCATGCTCAGCGACACGCTGGGCAAATGGCATTTCTGGCTCTTCCTCATCGGCTTCCACGTCACCTTCGACACCATGCACTTTGTCGGCTTCCTCGGGATGCCGCGCTCCATCTACACCTACGAGCCGGATCGCGGATGGAATGGGCTGAACTTCTGGATTTCCGTCGGCGGCATGATCCAGGGCATTGCGGTGCTGATCTTCGCATACAACCTGGTGCATTCCTACTTCAAAGGCAAAGAGGCGGGAAACGATCCGTGGGATGCATGGACGCTGGAGTGGGCCGTGCCTTCGCCGCCTCCCGTGTATAACTTCGTGACCGATCCGGTGGTGCACAGCCGCCGACCGCTGTGGGATCTCAAGCATCCGGACGATCCGGACTGGAAATACGAGTAATGAGCGCGATTCCTTTATCTCCGAACATGGAACGATGGGACCTGCCCTCCCGCGGCCGCGTGGGCATGCTGTCGCTGATCATCGGCGAGAGTGCCATCTTCACCATCTTTGTCGTCGCCTACGTCTTTTACATCGGAAAGAGCCTCACGCCGCCCTACCCCGGCCAGGTGCTGGAGATTCCTATCTTCAACACCATTTGCCTGCTCTCCAGCAGCGTTACGATCTGGCTCGCCGAACGCCAGATCGAGCGCGGCAAGATGAGGATGTTCGCCGCCTGGTGGGCTCTGACCATTGCGCTGGGCGCGATCTTCCTCGGCGGCACGGCAATCGAATGGCACAAGCTCATTTATGTCGACGGGCTCACCATCCGCACCAATCTGTTCGGGACGACCTTCTACTCGCTGGTCGGTCTGCACGCAACGCACGTGTTGGTCGGATTGATCGGCCTGCTGACGATTTTGCTGTTCACCCTCACCGGACATGTCCGTGAAGAGCATTCGGACCGCATCCAGGTCTTTGCCCTTTACTGGCACTTCGTGGATGCGGTGTGGGTGGTGGTCTTTACTGTGGTCTACATCGTGGGCAGATAAGGCATGGCGCACACAACACAACACGACACACTGCACAGCGCGGGACCGGCGCACGGGGAAACGATCCACCTGCCGGCGCCCACCGCATGGCCCATTGTGCTGGCCTTCGGGTGCACCATGGCCGCCGCGGGCCTCGTCACCAGCCTGTGGGTCTCGGTCTTTGGCGCCGTGCTCATGGTGAGCGGATGCATCGGCTGGTTCCGCCAGGTACTGCCCCACGAGGCGCACGAGGATGTGCCTGTGGTCGTGCAGTCGGTCACGATCACCTCGACGCGCAAGGTGGTGCAGCGCCTGCAACTGGGACCGGAGCATCGCAGCCAACTGCCCGTCGAGACATATCCGATCATCAGCGGGCTCAAGGGCGGCATCGCCGGCGGCATTGCGATGATCTTCCCGGCCCTGCTCTATGGACTGATCGCGCAGCACAGCATCTGGTATCCGGTGAACCTGCTGGGCGGCGCCGGTGTGGGTCCCTCGGCGCACGTGACCACGGCGGAGATTGCGCAATTCCACGCGAGCTGGCTGGTCGTCGCAATTGTGATCCAGACCGTTACATGTTGTCTCGTCGGATTGCTGTACGGCGCCATGCTGCCCATGCTGCCGAATCGCCCCGTGATTTTGGGCGGCCTCGTCGCACCCCTGCTGTGGACCGGCCTGCTGCACTCCGCCATGGGCATCATCAACCCCGCGCTCGACGAGAGAATCGCGTGGGGCTGGTTTGTCGTCTCGCAGGTGACCTTCGGCGTGGTCGCCGGACTCGTGGTCGCACGCGAAGGAAAGATCCGCACCGGGCGCGGGCTGCCGTTCTTTGCGCGCATGGGGATCGAAGCCCCGGGACTGATGGAGTCGAACCCACATGCGGGGCCGCCGGTGGACCGCGACAGGGAGAAGCACTGATGCGCTGGGGAGTTCTGCTCGCAGCGTTGCCGCTGATGCTGTCGCTGGCCGGGTGCGAACATCTGCCGGGTGCGGCCGCGGCGGCGGGAACCGCACCTCGGCCCGACCAGATGATGGACTTCACCACCCTCTACGCCAGCAACTGCCAGGCATGCCACGGCGCCAACGGGCACAACGGTCCGGCGATCGACCACGCGAATCCCGGGTTCCAGGCGCTGCTCGACGATGCGACGCTCCGCCGAATCATCTCGAACGGGATGCCCGGCACGCAGATGCCGGCCTTCGCGCAATCGGCGGGCGGCATGCTGACCGATGCGGAGATCGATGCGATCGTCGCGGGCATGCGCAGCGAATGGGCAAAACCCAATGCCTTTGGCGGGGCCACACCGCCGCCCTTCCAGCAGCCTGCAGGCGGCGATGTGAAGCGTGGCGAGCAGGTCTATCAGGCGCGTTGCGCCAATTGCCACCAGAAACCCCAGGATCAGCAGGTGACGAGCCCGGCCTATCTCTCACTGGTGAGCGACCAGGCGCTGCGCACGATCATTATCGCCGGACGCCCCGATATCGGACAGCCGGACTGGCGGATGCAGGACACAAAAGGTGGCGGAAGTGCCGGAGGACCCCTCTCCGCACAGGATGTAACCGACCTTGTTACATATTTGGGATCGCTGCGGAACCCCGCTGCGGTATCGGCAGCGCCGGTAGGGAGATGAGATGAGCGACGTAAGCGACAGCCCGGAGAAACAAAGCACCGGGCCGGAAATCGGGACTGCAGGCGAGCATGCGAGCGATCAGGAGAACCCCGCCCTTGTTTCGCGCCGCTGGTTGCTGCTGAAAGCCGGCGTGGCCCTCAATGGGCTGGTGGGAATCGCGCTCGCCGTGCCGATCATCCGTTACCTGCTCGCTCCCGTGCGTAAGGACGATGATTACAAGTCCTGGGTTTCGCTGGGCGACGTTCAGAATTTCCCCGAAGGGGAGACCCGGCTCGCGTTCTACAAAACACCGTGGAACCGGACGTGGGATGGCGAAACCGACAACGTGGCTTGCTACGTGCGCCGCCAGGGGTCCAGCCGGTTCACCGTCTTCGCCATCAACTGCGCGCACCTGGGCTGCCCGGTGCGCTGGTTCCCGCAGTCGCAGCTCTTCATGTGCCCCTGCCACGGCGGCGTGTATTACGCAGATGGATCGCGCGCCTCGGGGCCCCCGGAGCGCGGACTCTTCACCTACGACTACAAAATCGTCAGCGGACAGTTACAAATTAACGCCGGACAAATGCCGAGCCTCTCAAACACGGCGAAGCTCGTGAAAATCGCCACGCCAGGCAACGATGGGGACTGCTCATGCCGGGGATAAAGACGAACAAGACGACCTGGAAACAGGTATACGACTGGTTCGAGCGCCGCCTGCAGATCGAAGGGCCGGTGAAGGATGCGGTGCTGCACAAGGTGCCGCGCAACACGGCGAGCTGGTGGTACGTCTTCGGCAGCGCCGCCTTCACGCTGCTCATGCTCCAGATCGTCACCGGAATCCTGCTGGCGCTGGTGTATGTGCCCTCGGCAGCGCAGGCGTGGAACAGCCTCAACATTCTCAATCATCAGATCCCGCTCGGATGGTTCCTGCGCGCCGTGCACGCCTGGGGATCGAACTTCATGGTGGCCGTGGTCTTCATCCACATGGCCCAGGTCTTTCTCTTCGGCGCCTACAAGTACCCGCGTGAACTCACCTGGACTGTCGGCGTCTTCCTGCTGCTCATGACCCTCGGCATGGCCTTCACCGGGCAGGTGCTGCGTTTCGATCAGGATGCGTACTGGGGCCTGGGCATCGGCGTCTTCATCATGAGCCGCGTGCCGTGGCTGGGCGGCTCGCTGGTGCATCTGCTGCTCGGCGGTCCGGTGATCGCAGGAGCAACGCTCTCGCGCTTCTTCGCGCTGCACGTCTTCGTCATCCCCGGCACGCTGCTCTTCCTCGCCGCCGTGCATGTCTGGATGGTGCTCAAGCTCGGCGTGAACGAGTGGCCGATGCCCGGCCGCCTGGTCCGCAAAGAAACCTACACCGAGGAATACAACAAGCTCGCCCACGAAGATGGCATCCCGTTTGTCCCGGGCGCATTCTGGAAGGACCTGGTCTTCTCCGGCGCAGTGCTGGCCGCCGTGGTCGTGTGCGCCGCGGTCTTTGGCCCTTCCGGTCCGGGCGGCCAGCCCGATCCCTCCATCATTCAGACCGTGCCCAGGCCGGACTTCCCGTTCCTCTGGATTTACGCGGTGCTCTCCTACCTGCCGCCCTCGATGGAGACGCCCTTCATCCTGGTCGCGCCGATCCTCATGATCGCTGGCCTGCTCGCCGTGCCGTTTGTCGCTTCGGAAGGCGAGAAGAGCTGGCACCGTCGCCCGATCGCCGTCCTCGCCCTGAGCATGGTCGCCGTCAGCTGGGCGGTCTTCACGCATCTCGCGATGTCCACACCGTGGAGCCCGCACATGAGCGCGTGGAGCGGCGACACGCTGCCCGTGCAATATCTGAAGGAAGCCACGCCGCTCGAGCGCCAGGGCGCGGTCATCTTCCAGGCGAAGCAATGCCGGAACTGCCACTCCATCGGCGGCCACGGCGGCGAGCGCGGTCCGGCGCTCGATTCCATTGCCACGCGCATGACGCCGGACCAGATGCGCTTCAAAGTCGTTACCGGCGGCGGCAATATGC
Source organism: Acidobacteriota bacterium (assembly GCA_046567085.1). Lineage (GTDB taxonomy): Bacteria > Acidobacteriota > Terriglobia > Terriglobales > Acidobacteriaceae > Palsa-343. The sequence continues at coordinate 21,617 of JBKICP010000348.1, read as the reverse complement.
CGGCGTACGGTAAGAACCTCTCGCCTCCGGAAATCGAGGCGCTTGTCAGCTTCCTCGAAACGCTGCATCCGAAGAATGAGGCGCCGGCCTTCGATGCCTCGCAGCATCGGCTGGACGTGAATCCTGCTCCGGAACCGGTGAACCACAGCGCAACCCCGTAGACCATGACCGAAGACGCGCTGTTCACGCAGTGGGATGTGCCCTGGGCCGTAACCGCGGCGCTGGCGGTGACGGCGGCTATTTATGTGCGGGGATGGTTACAAATTCACCGCACGCGCCCCGACCTCTTTCCGCGCTGGCGGCTCGTCGCCTTCCTGGGCGGAATTCTCGCCCTCTTTGTGGCTGTGGCATCGCCGCTGGACACCTTCAGCGAGACGCTGCTGTTCATGCACATGGCGCAGCACTTCGTACTCATGTCGATTGCGCCGCCGCTGATTGTCCTGAGCGCGCCGGTGGTGCCTATGCTGCGCGGGCTGCCGCGCGGCATCATCCGCGCGCTGCGGCCGCTATTCCGCAGCGGTGTCTTCCATCGCGTCGGCGCATTCCTGACCCAGCCCAAAATAGCGTGGCTGGCGATGAACGCGGCTTTTCTCGGATGGCATGTTCCCAGGGCCTATGAGTTCGCGCTGTCCAGCGAGAACTGGCACAACTTCGAGCATGCCTGCTTTTTCTTCACCAGCCTGATGTTCTGGTGGCCGGTCATTGCCCCCTGGCCGTGGCGGCAGACCTGGTCGCGCTGGTTCCTGCTCCCCTACCTGCTGCTGGCCGATCTGGTGAATACCGGACTCTCGGCCTTCCTCTGTTTCTCCGGCCGACTGCTCTATCCGAGCTACGCTGCGGTGCCGCGCCTGTTCGGACTCAGCGCGCTCAACGATCAGGTGGCCGCAGGCGCATTCATGTGGGTGATGGGCTCCACCGTCTTCCTCATCCCTACCATGGCAATCACGATGATCCTTCTGTCGCCCCGCAGGAATCGGACGCGGATGCACGCTGCAACCCTGATCCACTCCGGACATAAACAAGCCTGAAGACCGGCGGATGCGTACCAGCCCCGGCTTCAGCCCGCCGCTTGTTCGCTGATCATCGACGCCCGGCCGCCGCTCTTCCGCTTTCCCTGAATCTCGATGTACACGTGCACCAGGCTCAGCGCGGCCGGCGTCACGCCCGGAATCCGGCTCGCCTGTCCCAGCGTCGCCGGCCGCACCCGCATCAGCTTCTCCTGCATCTCCCGGGAAAGCCCACTCACCTGCGTGTAATCGAACCACTCCGGGATCCCGCGCTCTTCCGCCTTCTTCAGCTTTTCGATTGCCTTCTTCTGCTGGTCGAGATACCCCGCGTACTTGATCTCCGTCTCTACCGTCTTGAGCTCGTTGTGCGCGCGCGCCCCCAGATGCTCATCCGTCCCCGCCGCCAGCCATGGCGCAAAAACCGGATCCGCCAGTTGCTCGCGCAGCGCCGGCCAGATCGCCTCGATCGTCACTTCCGGCCGCCGCAAGATCTGCACCCACGTCTGCCCCGCGGCCCAGCCATTCTCGGCTGGCCCAACGGCCTTGCCCGTCGACAGCAATTTCTCCAGCGCCACCGCGCGCGCCTGCTTCGCCTCGTATTCCGCCCACGCCGCTTCGCCGATCAGCCCCAGCCGCCGCCCATACGGCGTCAGCCGCCGGTCCGCATTATCGATGCGCAGATGCAGGCGGAACTCTGCGCGCGAAGTGAACATCCGGTAGGGCTCGTTCGTGCCCTTCGAAATCAGATCGTCGATCAGGATTCCCGTGTACGCCTCCGTGCGATCCAGCGTAAACGCGCCCTCGCCCTTCACGCTCAGTGCCGCGTTGATCCCCGCCATGATGCCCTGGCACGCGGCCTCCTCATACCCCGAGGTCCCGTTGATCTGCCCCGCCAGATACAGCCCGGCAAACTTCTTCACGCGCAGTGCGCGATCCAGCTCCGTCGGATCGATCGCGTCGTACTCGATCGCGTACCCCGGCCGCAGCATCTCCGCGTGCTCAAGACCCGGTATCGAACGCACGATCTGCCACTGCACCTCCATCGGCAGCGACGTCGACATCCCGTTCACGTAGACCTCGTGCGTGTTCAGTCCCTCCGGCTCCAGAAAAAACTGGTGCTGCTCCTTGTCCGGGAACTTCACCACCTTGTCTTCGATCGACGGACAATACCGCGGGCCCACGCCTGTAATCTGTCCCGAATACATCGGCGACCGGTGCACGTTCTCGCGAATAATCCGCAGCGTCTCCGGCGTGGTGTACGCGATGTGGCAGCACACCTGCCGCTGCGCCAGCGTGCGCGTGCGAAAACTGAACGGCGTCGGATCCGCATCGCCCGGCTGTTCCGCGAATTGAGTCCAGTCGATCGTCCGGCCATCGAGCCGGGGGGGGGTCCCCGTCTTCAACCGGCAGCCACGCAGCCCCAGCTTCTTCAGCGCCTCGCCCAGCAGCACCGACGGCGGCTCGCCGCTGCGCCCCGCGGGATAATTCTCCTCCCCGCAATGGATCAGCCCATTCAAAAATGTGCCCGTCGTGATGACAATTGCGCCCGCATGGATCACCCGTCCATCCCGCAGCTTCACTCCAGTCGCGCGCGGCATGTCCTCGGATCCCGTCTCCAGCACAACGTCCACCACTTCCGCCTGCTTGATGAACAGCCCCGCCTGCGACTCCAGCACCTCGCGCATCTTCACGCGGTACTGCTGTTTGTCGCACTGCGCGCGCGGCGACCACACCGCCGGCCCGCGCGATGTATTCAGCAGCCGAAACTGGATCCCCACCGCATCGGCGACCTCGCCCATGATCCCGCCCAGCGCGTCCACCTCGCGCACCAGGTGCCCCTTCGCGATCCCGCCGATCGCCGGATTGCAGCTCATCTGCGCGATCAGGTCCAGGTTCAGGGTGAACAGCGCCGTGCGCAGCCCCATGCGCGCCGCAGCCATCGCCGCTTCGCAGCCCGCGTGGCCGGCGCCGACCACCACCACATCATATTGCTCGGTAAATACCATTGGGGACGGGGACTGACTCCTCCATTCTACCGGCCCCTCCTGCCCCAAATGAAACGCGGCAGCCCCTGGGCTGCCGCTGGTTGAACTTCATTTCTGCCCGCTTGGTGTTTTCGCCCCGGTGAGGCAGGCGACCGATGCGCCAGTTCGGCTTAGAACTGCAGCCGCAGCGCCATCTGCACCTGCCGGATGTTGTACGCGAAGTTGCTGTTGTCCGTGCTCGTCACACTCTGGAAGGGCGTGCTCGTGTACGGCACCAGCTGATTCACGTGGTTCGTGGTGTCCAGCGCCACGGCATACGCGCTCGCGCCCACACCCGTCACGTTCTGGTGATTCGCCAGGTTGAACGCCTCCGTCAGAAACTCCAGGCTGTAGCGCTCGCGGAACATCACCTTCTTCGACACGCGCAGATCCACAACATTCGTGTGCGGCATGTTGAAGTTGTTGCGATCGACGAACGGCACCCGGTTCACGCCGTTCGATCCGTTGAACGATCCGGTCGACACCAGCGAGCCCTGCGTCGCCGAACCCGGCAGATACAGCTTCGACTGCGATCCGCTGATCCCCATCGAATACGGCAAACCCGTCTGCGACTGGAAGTCCGGAGAAATCTGGAAGTCGTTGACCAGATACCCCAAAGGTCCGTTCACATGCCAGGGCGAATCCATCACGGCGTACATCATCAGCCGGTTTGGCACGTTCTGGTTGGAGTTGCCGTAGTCCAGCCGCAGATTCGACGGGTCCAGCAAAGCATTCGCCGTCGGCGCCGTGTTATTGTTCTCGCCGAAGTCCAGAGCGTGCGACCAGGTGAAGTTCGCGTTGAACGATACGAAGTGCGACATGCGGTGCTGATATTGCGCCACCAGCGCGTCATAGCTCGAATTGACCCCGCTGAAGGTGTCCGTCATCGAGCTGAAACCGGTGTTGGGCCTCTTCCCGAGATACGCATTCGTCGTGAAGGTATGGCCATTGGGCAGCGGGCCCAGCCCCTTCGCATCCGCGACTGTAAAGCTCACACGAGTTGGCGCGGGCAGGTTCGTGTCCACAAAATCCGGCAGCCGCCGGCCCCACGATCCCAGATACGACAAGCCAAAGACATCGTTCTTCGTCAGTTGCTGCTGCACCGAGAGATCGGCTTGGTAAATCGCCGGCAGCCGGAAATTCTTGTCGAAGAAATAGACGGTCGCGTTGCCGCTCGCTCCCTCCAGGCACTTTCCGTAATTGCTCGGATCCACCACCTGCGGGAACTGCGGCGCGCATGCCGCGCCCGGATTGAACTGCGGATTCGTCTGGCTCCCCGAGGCGCCGGTCACAATCAGGTTCTGATAAATCGTCGCGTTGATCGCCCGCGCAAAGAAGAAACCATATCCGCCCCGCACCACCGTCGTCCCGTGGCCGAACACATCGTAGGCAAATCCCACGCGGGGCCCGATGTTGCCGATGTTGTTCGGCATCGTTCCCGTCGCGGGCACTGCCGAATTCGCCAGCTGCGGGCTCGGGATGTGCTCGTACTCCCACCGCAATCCATACGTCAGGCTCAGCCGCGGGCGGATCTTCCACTCGTCCTGCGCAAAGAGCGAGTAGTCGCCGGTGGTGAAGTCCAGCCCCGCCAGCCCCGCGCCCTGGTTGAAGTAGTTGTAGTGCTCCGCTGTCTTTCCCGGCTGCGGATTCTGCGACAGATATAAATCCGCCAGGTAATTCCCCAGCGGCGTGTTCCCGCTGTAGCTGAAGCCGCCGTACTGGTTGTACAAGTTCGAAATCAGATCGTAGGTGTGCACGAAATCTCCGCCGAACCGCACATCGTGGCCGCCGTGGATCCACTCCAGCGTGTCCGCGATCTGGTAGCGGCGCTCGTCCGGCAGGGCCGCGCGATTCAGGAACTGCGGCGTCCCGAACTGGAAGAACCCGCTCAGATACACATTCGCCGGCAGCCCCAGCGAGTTCGTGTAGTTCGCCGTCTTCACCAGGTTGTTCTGTTCGTACGCGGTCGGCGTCTGGTTAAACTCGAACTCGAAATCGCGCCCGTACATGTAACGGATTTCGTTACTGAACGAATTCGTGAAGAACGTGTCCAGCTTACCCACAATCCAGTTATCGCGCACGTAGTCGTTGCCGAAGCTGGACATGCCGTAAGCCACCGCCGGGCTGGTCTGAATGCCCGCAGGTGAGGTCCAGCGCATCCGGTTCGCCTCCACCGACGCGCGATTCCTGTCGTTGATCTGCCAGTCGATCTTCGGGAAATAGATCGTCTGGTCGCCCGTGCGCGGCACCTGTCCCAGCATCGAGGTCATGCTGGCGATGCCGTTCTGGTAGTAGGTCGTCGCAGCGCCCGTCGACATCCCCGTGGCGGCCGCCAGCACCGCAATCTGCGATGCCGCATATGAACCCGTCGTGCCGAAGAAGTTTGCGTTCGCGCTCGTGCCCAGGATCGTCGCCGCGGCAGGGAAGTCGTGATAAAAGCGATCCGCCGCCAGGAAGAAGAACAGCTTGTCGCGCAGAATCGGGCCGCCCACCGTGAACCCGTACTGCCGCCGCAGATCCGTGGGCTTGAACGAGACAATGTTGTAGGTCCCCGGCGCCGTCTGCACAGGATGCGTCACGTATTTGTTCTGCGCGGCCCACGCGCCGTCGCGGTCGAAGTAGTAGACGTCGCCGTGGAACTCGTTCGTCCCGCTCTTCGTCACCGAGTTCACGATGCCGCCCGCCGAGCGCCCGTATTCCGACGAGTAGTTCGACGTGTTGACCTGGAATTCCTGAATCGAGTCCTTGATCGTCGAGTAGCCGGCTCGCGTCCGTCCCCGCTCTTCGGAGAAATACGCCTGATTATCATCTGTGCCGTCGACCGTTACATTATTCAGCAGCGTGCTCGCGCCCCGGAAGCTCAGCAACCCGTATCCGTTCGCATCGTTGGTCACGCCCGGCGTCAGCAGCGCGAAAGCCGACCAGCGGTAGTTGTTCTCCGGCAGGCTCTTCAGCGGCACCTGATCCACCACGCCGGCAAAATCCGGCGAACTCGTGTTGATAATCGGCGCCTCGCCGGTCACCTCTACCGTCTGCGCCGCGCTTCCGACGCTGAGCTTGCCCTCCACATCGGTCATCGATCCCACCTGCACCGTGACATCCGTGGCCTTGTAATCGGCGAATCCCTTCGCCGCGATCGTCACGTTATACGTCCCCGGCTGCAGGTGGATGATCCGGAAATAGCCGGAAGCGTCGGTGGTCGCCGTTTGCTGCGCGTTCGTCGCCACATTCCGCACCGTCACCGCAGCCGCGGGCACAACCGCGCCGCTCGCATCCATGACCGTTCCGCCGATTGCGCCGTCCACCGCGGTCTGCGCGTGCAGCACGGAATTTGCCCCGAAAACCGTCAGGAGATAAAACAAAAAATAAGATCCAAATCGGTTACAAAAGGTGCGCATTCTGGCCCTCCTCAAAAGAGTTCTGGTTATTGATCGCCGATGCGTGGCAGCGAATCTCGCGCTCGGCCTGCGAAGTTGCGTTGGCGCGCGGTGCAGAAGGGAAACGCCGACTCCGCGGGTTTCTCCGCATGCTGCTCCGCAAAGTTGCCTGGCAGGGCGAACTTTAACTTCCCATATTTCGATGAACATGTGATTACAGCATGACGGCGCCCTGTACGCGCAGAAAAGCGCGCACCCGCTTGTGGAAAAGGCCGCCAAATCTGCACTGCCTCTGCGACAAAAAGGGCCGGCCCGCAGGCCGGCCCCTGATATCGGCAACAGGATCTTCCGTCAGAATGAAATCCGGCCGGCGAATTGAATCTGCCGCGGACTCCCCAGCGGATTCGTGATCACCCCCACCCCCTGGTCGGAGAAAGCGGTTCCGCTCAGCGGCGTGTACCCGATCACATTGCCGCTGTTGTCGAAGTTATACGGCGAGTAGTTTGGGTCGCCGTTAAAGTTGTTGCCCGGGGTATCGAAGCTGGGTGTATTCGTGAGATTGAAAAAGTCAGCGCTCAGGCGCAGCTCCCGTCCTTCTCCCAGCTTCGTCAGCTTTACGATCGAAACATCCGCGCGCTTCTGGAACGCGCCGCGGAAGATGTTGCGTCCGCCGTAGCTGAACGTCGATTCGAATGCATCGCAGACCGTGGTCCCCGCCGTGGTCGGCCCACAGGGTGGCACGCCATCCTGCCCCGGCTGAACCAGCGGATAGGCAAACGCTTCCGGCTTAAACGCCACATTCTGCGGAAATGCTCCGCTGTGTCCCGTCAGCGCCTGGCTCGGGCGAACGCCTTTGGCCAGCGGCAGCACAGGATTCGTCAGGTAGTCGTTCGACGAGAAGAACAGACTCCCCACCGTTCCGCTGAAATCGTAGACGTTGTACGGCTGGCCGCTCTCAAAATCCACGATCCCCGTCATGCCCCACCCGTTGATCAGCCCCTTCGCCAGCGCGTTGCCGCTCTTGAACGCGGGCAGGAAATAGTCGTAGCTCAGCGTCGTCACGTTGGTGCGGTCGAAGTCCGACGACGCATAGCCGGACCGCAGATCCCGCGGATCGTTGCCGTTGTAGAAGAGGCCGTAGTCGCTGCTCTCATCCAGGGCATGCGACCACGTGTACGATGCCAGGAAATCCAGCCCGTTGTTGAACGACTTCCGCGCCGACGCCATCAGCGCGTTGTAGCTTCCGATGCCCGCCGTCGTCCACGCCACCGAGTTTGGGTTGTACCCGATATACGGAGCGCGCAGATCCGTATTGCCGCCGTCGTAGGTGTTCTGCGGCTCGGTCAGCAGCGGATTGTAATTGCTGTCCGTCGCCTGCCAGCCATAACTGTAAGTCTGTCCGTTCACCGGATGCGCCGCAGTGGCGATCAGCGGCTGGTTGAACGGGATTGGAATCGTTTGCCGCACGTCGTGGTTGCCGGTGTAGCCGATGGTCAGCGAGATATCCGGCCGCACCTGGTACTGGAAATCCAGGCTCCAGTCTTCGGTGTACGGCAGCTTGTTGTTGAGCGCGTACGCTCCGAACAGATATGGATTCGCGCCATTCATCAGCGCGGCCTGATTCGGCAAATTGTTGATGAAGTCCGCCGGATTGGTGTCGACCGTCGGCAGGCTGCTTCCGAACGGCTGCTCCAGCGTGCTGCTCGACGTTCCCACCACCGGCTGCACAAACGGCGGCTGCAGCGTCACGCCAAAGGGTCCGTTGAAGCCGTTGCCCGCGCTCGGTGAAAACTCCGTGAAGTACTCGCCGCGGTCGTAGTAGATCCCGAGTCCGGTGCGCCAGACGATCTTGCTGGTCGGGCTGTAGGCAATCCCGATACGCGGCCCAAAACCCCATTGCGCCTGCGTCAGCGTCGAGTTGCTCGCTCCCGGCGTTTTGAACTGCTTGTTGTTGCCGGCCACGATCAGGCCGCTGTTCCGGATCGTGTCCGACGCCAGATCGTACTGATACTGGCTCGGGTCGAAGTTCACCAGGTGCCCGTACTTTTCATACAGGCCGCCATCGTTGTCGTAGCGAACGCCCAGCGTCACCGTCACCTTCGACGTCAGCTGCCACCGGTCCTGCGCGTAGCCTCCAATCTGCGGGGCACGATAGTAGCGATTGCTCGATCCCTGGAAGAACACCGTGCTGTCACCGCTGGTCTTCAGCGGATAACCCTGCAGGAAGTTGTGCAGGCTCGCCACGTTCAGCGTCGCCACCTGGTTGGCCCGGTTCAGGATGTTCAGCTGCGTGTAGTCATAATTCGCGCCGAACGAAAGCGTGTGGTGCCCGAGCTGCCAGTTCAGATTGGTCGTGCCCTCCCACGTGTTCTGCACGAATCCCGTGTTGGAGAAGTTCGAGGTCGGTCCGATGTTCAGCCTGTTCCTTCCACCATCGAATCCGCTGACGCCGATACCCGGCAGGTTGGCGCTGCCGAACAGATTGATCCCTGCCGCGGACGGGCCAAACGGCTGTCCGGTATAGGAGCCCACGTTCATCCGCAGAAAGCCCACCTTCTGTTCCCAGGTAAGTCGAGGGCTCAGCACCACGGTATTCTCCAGCGAAACCACCTGGCTGCCGGCGTTGAAGCTCTGCGGGAAACCGAGCAGATTTGCGCTTCCGAACGGGCTCTCCGTAGGATCGTGCTGGAAGTAATACTTCGCGCTTAGTGTGTCGCTCTTTCCCAGGTTGTAATCGACATCCATCAGAGCGCGGTCCGCCTGGAACTTCGACGCCGGCCCAACAAATGTCACGTCGTTGAAGGTCTTGCTCGCGGAAGGATTGGCCGAACGGATCAGCAGCGTTCCGTCAGGCGCCTTCGCCTGCAGAAAATACTGCGCCACCGGATCGATCGCACCCGTGTACTTCGCATCCTGCGAAGCCATGCTCCCCAGACCCGCCGCGCTGCGGTCGTCGGTCAGGTGCAGCGGCACGCTGTACTGATCCAGTGAGTTCAGCTGATCGCGCGCCCGCGTCCACTCGTATCCCGCGTAGTAGAAAAGCTTGTTCTTGACGAAGGGCCCTCCCACCGCTGCGCCCACATCGTAGCGGTGCAGGTCCGGCGTCGGAAGATTGTTCTGCTTGTAAAAGAATGGATCGGCGTCCAGCCGCCCGTCTCCCAGATCGCCCCACACCGAACCATGCAGATCGTTCGAGCCCGACTTCGTCTGCACATCGATGTGCGCTCCCGCCGTGTCCCCCTGGCTCACGTCGTACATCGATGTGTTCACCTGCATCTCCGCAATCGTCTCCTGCGGAGGCGTCGGCAGCGCTTCGCCGATCGCATCGTAGATGGACGTGTTCGTCCGGATCGTACCTCCGTTCTGAAACGACTCGCCCGTGTTCAGCACCGCGCGATTCGCCGCCACCTGGCTCGACGAGGCCCCGTTGAACAGGTTGTTGGCGAGAATCCCATCGAACGTGAACGTATTGCTCGAAAGCCGCTGCCCGTTCGCCCAGATGTTCTGGTTCCCTAGGCCTGTATTCGTGCCCGTATCGGCCAGCAGATCGGCGTTCACGCCTGGGCTCAAAATCGCCAGCTGCGTAAAGCTCCCCGTTCCCAGCGGCATCTGCGAAATCTGCGCGCTGTCCAGCGTGTAACCGTTCGTCGTATCCGTGGTGTTCAGCAGCGGGCTGGCGCTCACAGTCACCGACTCGCTCACCTGGCCAGGCTTCATGGCCGCATTGATCGTCGCCGTGCGACCCTCCTGCACCGGGATCGCCGGATACTTCACCGTCTCGAAATTCGGCTCTGTGACCGTCACGTTATAGCGACCGGCCGGCAGGTTCAGAATTTCCCAGGCGCCGTTCTTTTGCGCAATCGCAGAACGAGTGAGCCCGGTCTGCGTATTCACAACTGTCACGGTTGCATTCTGCATGGCAGCGCCCGAAATGTCGGTCACCGTCCCGCTCATGCTGCCCAGGGTTTGCTGCGATTGCACAAGCGGCGCAAGTACGAGAAACATGAAACACACGCAGGCCGCTGCGACTGAGCGCGCGCACAGGAAAGATTTCATTTGTCTGGCCTCTGAAAGGTTTTGTTTCCGGTTTGTGCAAGGCTGGAGGAACCTTGCTGACTGCACTCTGGGGGATCTACGTGGACCGCCCCATCAGGGTGTCACCAGTGAGTTAACGTCGCGTTAATTACATCACGGATTTCTCCCGGCGGCGGCGGCGAATTTCACTCCGCCCCGTGGAAAGACGGTGGAAAACACGGTTCCGACTGCTGCAAATTTGCGCCTCAGAACTGCAGTCGCAGACCCAGCTGAAGCTGGCGCTCGCGGTTCATGACGCCGCTGTTGGCGTTGGTCACATTTCCGAAACCTGCCGTCGAATCGTAAACGTACTGCGTCTCGCTGCGGCCATTCACCAGCACGGTTTTGGTTCCCGGCTTCATGCCGCTTTGCCACGCGAGCGTGGCCATGTTGGCGTGGGTCCTGTCGTTGACCACCCGGTAGCCGATGGTGTCAAGATTTGTAACATTGCGATGGTTCAATGCATTGAACGCTTCGCCCATGACCTGGAATGAGGAACGATCACTGATACGAATATCTTTCGTGAAGCGCAGATCAAGATTCAGCGCCGCCGGATAGCGATAAGTGTTGCGTCCGATCGCCGGAATCAGATCCTCGCCTCCGCTCCCGTTCAGGCTTCCGCCCAGGCTCGCGATCGGAACCGCCATCCCCGCAGTGTTGTCTGTGAAGGTGGCATCGGGCTGGCTCACCGCCTGCAGGCAATTTGGCCCATCGCCCGTCGCGCCGCCCGCATTCAGCCAGTTCGCATACGAACACGACGGCGTCGGAACTCCGCCCAGCGTCCGCATCGTGTAGGGAAGTCCCGTCCGCCACGCGCCCGCCCCGGCGAGCGAATACCCGCCCAGCAGCAGGCCCGCCGGCCCCTCCAGCCGCCAGGGCTCCCGCAGCACTACGCCGCCCGCCACGCGCTGCCGAACATCGTAATTCGACGTGCCGTGCTCCAGACTCAGCTCCGCCGGATCGTAAACGCTGTTCCGCTCTGCAAACGTCGCCTCGTTCTGGTTATCGTCCATCGCGTGCGCCCACGTATACGCCGCATTCACCGTGAGCCCTCGCGACATCCTCCGCGTCAGCTCCACCGCCAGGCCGCGGTAACTCGAGTTCGTCTCGCTCACCATGTCGGTCACCGCGCCATACGCCGGATTCTTTCGCTGGTAGTAGAACCGCCGCGGCACGTAGATGCGGTTCGTATATCCGGACACCCCGCTCGTCGCCTTGCCCAGCGGCCCCACCGCTCCCGCGTTTCCCGGTGCCGTCACGCTGTAAAACATCGCGGCCCAGCTCTGCAGATCGATATTCGTATCGATGAACTGCGTCAGGTCGTGCCCGTCCGTCGCCATCACGGTCAGCGTGAGCATCGTCCTGAGCCCCACCTCCTGCTGCAGCGCCAACTGCATTGAATTGATCTGCGGATGGCGGAAGTGCGGGTCGAAATACACCGCCTCCGGCGCCGTGGAATTATGATTCGGCGCATTCGGATTCACATACGGCGTCTCGTCACTCGCGAAGACATAAGGAAACACCGGTGCCCCGACATCCAGTGGCCGATAGGAGTACGTCCGCGGCGAGCGCGCCGTTCCGGTCGAGGTCAGCGCGCTGAAGACCGTCGCGTTCGGCACCCGCGCATAGTAAATTCCGAATCCGCCGCGCAGAATCGTCCGCCCTCCGCCCAGCACATCCCAGGCAAAGCCGCCCCGAGGGCCCAGCCCCGCCCGGTCGTGCGCCAACCGCGCCGTCTGCGGGATATCCGCATTCACCAGCGCCGAATTTGTATCCGGCAACTGTTCATATTCGTAGCGCGCGCCCAGCGTCAGCGAAAGCCGCTGCCCCAGCTTCCACTCATTGGCCGCATAGCCCGCATAATCCGCTGTCTCAAATCTCCACTTCGTCGGGCCCAGCGTCTGCCGGAATCGCGAATAGCACGGATACCGTCCCGTTCCCGTCGTCGTGCCGTCGCAGCTGTTGGGCGCCAGCATGTCCGAGAGAAAGTCCGTCAGGCTCGCATAGGTGTACGCCCCGTTCTCCCCGTTCAATCCGTCGAGCGCATCCGTCACGTAGTTGTAGTCGTACCCAAACCGCAGCGTCTGCCGCCCGTGCACCCACGTCATCCCTTCGGCCAGCTGCTGCCGCGTCTCCAGCGGATACTGCCGCTTGTTCACCGTCCCCAGCGTCCCAAAGCTCAGCCCTTTGCTCTTGTCGAGGGAAACCTCCGGCGCCAGGCCCCACACGTTGTTCGCGAACTGCTGCTCGAAGGCGCTCGCCGTCCCCGGCGCCTGCGCCAGCAGATTGTGGCTGTACTGATAGCGCGCGCTGCTCAGCCATCCCGGCGTCGCAAACCAGGTCCATCGCGCAATCGCCGTATCGTCGCTCGTTGCGCTGTTGCCGAAGCTTCCCACCGCGTCCGTCTCGGTGGCTCCGCCCAGCGCCGCATGCATCCCCGTCCGCCGCATCGAGTTGTACTGCACCACAATTTCGTTTTTCGCGTTCACACGCCAGTTGATCTTCGGAAACAGAATCGTCTGCCGCGTCTCCCGCGGCACCGTCCCCAGCATCCCGTTCAACTGTCCCAGTGCAGCCGTCCACGCGCACTCTGCGCGCGCCGTCGATCCCGGTGCATCTCCGGGACACTCCGCCAGCAGCGGATGCCGGCTCGTCGCGATGCGCGACTCCAGTGTCGCCAGCGACTGCGCCGACGGAGCCGCAAAGAAAACCTCCGGCTCATTCGCCCGCGCCACCGCCGGATCGTGCCGCCCGTATTGCTCCCACGCGAAATACCACCACACCTGATCCCGCCGGATCGGACCGCCCGCTGCCACCTCCCACCGCTGCCGGCGGTCCGGCGCATGATACGGCGTCTCCGCATACGTGACCGGCTGTCCGTTCAGATACAGCACCGGCTGCCCATTTGCAGTCAGCGTTCCGGCCGGCTCCTGCACCATCGTCCTGCTGAACGCGTTGGCCGCCTGCCCAAAGCTTCCGCGATCGTAGAACGTCGCATGTCCGTGCATGTGGTTCCCGCCGCTCCTGGTCACGGCACTCATCGCATCGAACCCGCGGCCCGACCCGCCCGCGAACCCGTCCCCACTCACCGCGAACGCGCTCACGGCCGACCGTACCGTGGTGAAGCCGTTACCGCCGTTCTCCATTCCGCGTTGCTGGCTGCGGAAGGCCAGCTTGTTGTTCGTTCCATCGACCGTGATGCTGCTCATCAGCGGGCTCAGCCCGCGAAAACCCGCGCTTCCTTCGCCCGCCGATGACCCCGACAATACCGCTGCCTCGCTCGACCACTGCCCGCTGTTATCCGGAACCTCTCCGGCCAGCATGTTCACCGTCTCCTCTCGCTCCCCCTCCCCTTGTGCCAGCCGCGCGTCCACCAGGATCGTCCGATGCACCCGCGTCTCCGCCAGCTGTGCATGCAGCCGCGCCGTTGTCCCCAGCCCCACGATCAGGTGATCGGCCTCCCACTCCGACAGTCCCTCCGCGCGCACCCGCAGTGTGTATTCGCCCGGCGTCACAGCCTCGAACCGGAACTGCCCCACAGCATCGGACACAGCATCCGTGACGGCGCCCGTTCCATCGGCGATCCGGACCCTCGCGCCGGCAACGCCGCGCCCATCCGGGCCGGTCACCTCTCCCACCACCATCCCGCCCGTATCCGATTGCCCCGCGCACACAGGTCCGGCAACGGGCATCAGCGCGAAAAGAAGCGCGAGCCACGCAAAGCCCGTCAGCCACACGGGGGCCGTTTTCGATTGCCGGGGGAGGCGCACCGTCACTCACCAAATCAGCGTCAAACGGGACCGCCCGCAGGCCGATCCTCAACGCATCGCTGCCAGATGAGTCCAGGCTAGCGCTTTCGCTACACTGAAAACAGCGAATGTTTATCGATGAAGCCAAAATTCGGGTGAAAGCCGGTGACGGGGGTAATGGTTGCATGGCCTTCCGCCGCGAAAAATTCGTCCCCCGCGGCGGCCCCTCCGGCGGCGACGGCGGACACGGCGGTAACGTCATCATGGAATCCACCCAGCGCCACAACACGCTGGTCTACTTCCGCTTCAACCCCGAGCACAAAGCCGAGCGCGGCGAACACGGCATGGGCTCCAACTGCACCGGCCGCGACGGCAAAGATACCGTCCTCAAAGTTCCTGTAGGCGCAGTCCTCTTCGACGCCGATACCGGAGAGCAGATCCACGACTTCAATCGCCCCGACGAGCGTGTCGTCATCGCTCGCGGCGGGCGCGGCGGACGCGGCAACCAGCACTTCGCCACCTCCACCCACCAGGCGCCCCGCGAGCACGAACTCGGCCGCCCTGGCGAAGAGCGCCATTACCGCATCGAACTGCGCGTCCTCGCCGATGTCGGCCTCGTCGGCTACCCCAACGTCGGCAAATCGACCCTCATCTCCCGCATCTCCGCGGCACGACCCAAAATCGCCGACTACCCCTTCACCACCCTCGAACCGCAGCTCGGCGTCGTCACCGTCGGCGACGCACCGTATGAGGAGAGCTTTATCGTCGCCGATATCCCCGGCCTCATCGAAGGCGCGCACACCGGCGCTGGCCTCGGCACCCAGTTCCTCCGCCACATCGAGCGCACCCGCATCCTCGTCCACCTCGTCGACGTCTCCGATGCCAGCGGCCGGCCCGATCCTGTCGAGGACTTCAAAATCATTCTCGACGAGCTGCGCAGCTTCGGCCACGGCCTCGACCAGAAACCGATGATGGTCGTCGCCTCCAAAGCCGACGTCGCGAATCCCGCCAAACTCAAAAAGCTCGAAACGATGGCGAAGCGCAGGAAACTGCCCTTCTACCCCATATCCGCCGTCACCGGCCTTGGCATCGACAAACTGAAGTACGCCATCGGCGACCGCGTCCGCGAACTCCGCAAAGAGTCCGCCGCCGTGGAAATGAAAGAAGCAGAACCAGCCGCAGGATAGGCCATTTTTTTTGCGGCCCTGCGGCTTCCGCCTCCCTGAGATCCGCCCCTTCCACAGAAGCGGCATTCCCTCCCTCGATTCGGGCAGCTACATTTCCCTCATGAGCACCCCAGGAGGAGCATCCCCGCGCGCAACAACCTCGCCGCGCCACTCCTCCGACCTTGCCGTCATCGGCCTCTGCCTGCTTCCACTGGCCGCCACCACGCTTTGGCTCATCTCCCGCTGTCCCGGCCCGTTCCGTGACCTGACCGCTTACTGGGGCGCCGCGCGCGCCTTCCTCGCCCACCAGAACCCCTACGCCCGGCAGCCCCTCCTGGACATCCAGCGCTCCGTCGGCTGGCCTTCCGTCGAGCCTCTCCGCGCCTACAACCCGCCGTGGAGCCTCCCGCTCTTTGCGCCCCTCGGCCTGCTCCCATTCTCCGCCGCGCAGATTCTCTGGCTCATCCTTTCCCTCGCCATCGAAGCCTTTGCCGCCCTCGCCCTGTGGAGCTACTTTGGCGGCGCGCCACGCCTGCGCTGGATCGCCCTCCTCCTCGCCTTCACCTTCGTGCCTCTCGGGGAAACCGACCGCCTCGGTCAGATCACTCCGCTCATCCTGCTGGGTCTGGTCGCCTTCCTCCTGCTCATGCGCGCCCAGCGATGGTTCCTCGCCGGCGTCGCGCTCCTGCCCGCGCTGGGAACCAAACCGCACATCACCTGGCTGGTCGCCATCGCCATCCTCCTTGCGTCGATCCAGCAGCGCCGCTGGCGTCTCCTCCTCGGAGCCTTCACCGCTCTCGCCGCCTCCACCGCCTGCGTCGCCTTCTTCGATCCCGCCGGCTTCCATTACTTCAACAACATCTATGGCGAAGCCATGGATCAGGTCTGCGGCTTTGGCGGCGGCCTGCGCGTCCTGTTTGGCCTCCGGCACACCTGGCTACAGTACGTGCCCTGCCTTCCCGGCCTCGTCTGGCTTCTGTGGGAGTGGCGCCGTCACCGCCGTTCGTGGAACTGGCCCGACCGTATTCCTCTCCTGCTGCTGGTCTCCCTTCTTAGCTCGCCCTACGCGTGGCACCTGGATTACATCGTCGCCCTGCCCGCCTTCCTCTTCCTCGCCGCACGCGGCGCATGGCGCTCACCCTGGGTCGCCATCGGATGGTTCGTAGTTCAGGCCGCGGTCTTCGCCTCACCCCTGCATGGCATCGAAGCCCTGGCCAGCGCGCTCTGGATCCCCTTCTTCCTTCTCGCCCGCGCATCCCAGACACACGCCGCCGGTCAGGAACAACACGCATCCAGCGATCGCGTCCGCTCCACCTTCGACGCCCATCCGGCCCTGCGCTGACATCGCCCGCCGATCGAGCAGCTGCGCTAAGCCGCCTGCCGCTCGATCCAGAAGCTGCACGGCCACACATTCCTGCCGTCCAGCGTCGGTGCAAACACCTTCAGATCCGCGGGCATGCGCTCGTAGCTGCCCTCCCATGCCGGAAACGCCGCCCGCAGGATCTCCGGATGAAACGCCTGCATCGCGCTGGAAGACCACACCACCCGGTACGCCGAGTTGAACGCCAGAAACGCCTCCAGCAGATACTGTTCGCCCCAGAAGCACAGATTCTTCTTCACGAACTTTTCCGGATAATCGAGCGGCGTGAAGATGTCGTGGAAATGCACCAGCACTCCCGCCGCCAGCTCCGGCAAAATCCGCAGGCACTCGTACAGCACATCGCTGTCCATCGACACCACATGGCTCGAATCGATGAACAAAATATCCCCCGCCTGCAATTGCCGGAAGAGTTGGACCGGTACCTGCTGCACCGGCATCTCCAGCAGCTTCGTCAGCCCTGCGATCCCCTCGCGCAGATACGGCGCCGGATGCGGCTCGATGCTCGTCAGCTCGCCCGGGTATCCTTCAGCAGCATTCGCCCGCAGCGCCGCTGCCAGCACCAGCGTGGAATTCCCGCTGCCCACCTCGATCACGCGCCGCGCTTTTCTGCGGCGCACAAACGCATACGCCACCTCGGCGTCCACGCGCTCGAAGTATCCGTTGTTGAAGTGGAACTCCCGCCGCCCGTCTCCGTTATGCTCGGAGAATTTCTGCTCCCGCGAGAACGGCGCCAGCTCCGAGTGCAGCCGATCCACCTGTTCGTCCAGATGCAGATCCACCGCCGCACACGGACGGCGCGCGCTCCAGTCCTTATCGCGAAACGCCCGCAGCTTCGGCACCGGAAAATAAAAGTGCGAGGGCGTCACGCTCACGCCCAGCCTTTCCTGCACAGTTTCGAAGATCGACGCCAGGGTCGTCCTGACCCAGGCGCTCCGCAGAATGCTGCTCACAGACCCTCACCCCATGAATGTGCCGCAGCCAGGACCGACACATGGGCCTGCACCGGTGAACGGCGCTCCCCTCGTTGTTTAGGAGTGCTGTCTCTCTCCCGGTGCTGCCTCAACCCCGAAAATTTCCTCCTGCTTTTTGTAACGCTCCAGGGATGGCGTCACTTGGCGCATCGCCCCGCGGCTGTGCCCGGCAAAGAATCGCTTCTCCCGGCCTTCTCCTTGACGGAAGAGGAGAAACCGGCGTACTCTCCTTTCTCAAATAGGAGAGAGCCCGTGCCCAAACGAGTCGAACTGCCCCAGGGAGCGCTGGAGATGCTGATCCTCAAAGCCGTCTCGCTCGGCCCCCAGCATGGATACGGCATTCTGCTGCGCATCCAGCAGATTTCGGACGAGCGCATCGAGCTCCTCCAGGGGTCCTTCTATACCGCCGTCTACCGCCTGGAAAGCCGCGGCTGGATCGCAGGCGACTGGGGCGAGTCGGAGAACAACCGCAAAGCAAAGTTCTACCGGCTCACAGCAGCCGGGCGTAAACAGCTCAAAGCCGAGACCGAAAAGTGGACCGACATGGCGGGCGTCGTCGCGGCCATCCTGCGCGCAAAACCGGAGGAGATATGAGCCTGCGCGTCACGCTGCGCTGCTGGTGGCGAGCCCTGGCGCACCGGGATCGCATCGCGGCCGAAGCCGAAAACGAATTGCGCTTCCATGAGGAAGCCTATGCGGCGGACCTCCTGCGGCAGGGCGTCGCGCCCGGTGAAGCCGCCCGCCGCGCGCGCCTGGAGATGGGACAACCCGAAACCCACGGCGAGCGCTACCGCAGCGCTGTGGGTTTGCGCCCCTTCGACGAATTGAGCGGCGATCTGCTCTTCGGGCTCCGTTCGCTCGTCCGCAATCCCGGATACTCCCTGGTTGCCGTGCTCTCTCTGGCCCTCGGCATCGGAACCACTACCGCCATGTTCAGCCTGATGTACGCGGTGCTGCTGCATCCCTTCCCCTACGCCGGCGCGGACCGGATCATGAACCCGGTGCTCGTCAATGAAGAGGAGCCGTCTCAGCTGCGCTGGTTCGCGCTCTGGAAAACCCAGTTCGCCGCCTTCGGCAAAGCGCGATGCATCGAGAGCCTCCTCGGCTTTCGCAACAAAAGCGAGGTGCTCACCGGCGGCCAACTCCCCGAAGACGCGCTGGCCGTCTATGTGACGGAAAATGCCGGCCCCTTCTTCGGCGTGCGTCCACTGCTGGGACGCATGATCGAGCCGAGCGACGCCGCCGGCGGCGGTCAGCCCGTCGCAGTGCTCAATAACCGATTCTGGCAACAGCATTTCCAGGGCGCACGCGATATCGTCGGCAAAACCCTGGAGCTGGACCACACCGTCTATACCATCGTGGGAGTCATGCCCCGCAGCTTCGCCTTTGACGACACCACCGGCGTCGGCGACGTCTACCTGCCCGGCAGCACGCTGCGTGAGACCGCCGCCGGACCGCGGTTCTTCATCCCCTGGGTCAAACTCAGGCGGGGCATCACCCCCGCGCAGGCCAGCGCACAGCTCGACGCGCTGGTGCACGATTTCGCGCGCCAGAATCCGCGCGTTTATCCGAGAAAATTCCACCTCGCCCTCCAGCCCATCGTCGTTCCCTACGCGCAAAGCACCGGCCGCGCCCTCCATCTGCTGCTCGCCGGTGTCGTCGTTCTGTTGCTCATCGGGTGCGCGAATGGCTCCATCCTCCTGTTGGCGCGCGGCACGGCCCGTCAGCAGGAGCTCGCCATCCGCAGCGCCCTGGGCGCCGGCCGCTGGCGGATCGCGCGCCAGCTCCTCGTCGAAGCCATGACCCTCTCCTTCGCCGGAGCTGCGCTCGGAGTCGCCGCCTCATACTGGCTGGCGCGCCTGTCGCTTCAGCTCGAGCGCAGCGCCTTCCCCGCCGAATCGGTCGTCCGCATCAACCCTCCCGTTCTCGCGTTTTCCGTTGGACTGGCACTGCTCTCCGGCCTCCTCTTCGGCCTCGCTCCCGCCTTGCGCCTCTCGCGTGCCGATGCGACCCGGCGCGGCCTGCAAAGCGGGCGCACGATCGCCGGCGCCGGCGCTGGACGACGCATGCAGACGCTCATCGCCGCCCAGATCGCCCTCACCCTCCTGCTTCTCGCAACCGCCGGCATGGCCGCAAACGGCTTCCTCGACGTGATGCACGCGCCGCTCGGCTACCAGCCGAAGCACGTGCTGCAGGCGGGTATCCTGATGCACTACGAAAACGCGAAAGACTGGACGGCCATCAGCGCCATCGACAAGCGTGCGGCCTTCGTCGAACGCATCCGCCAGAAAATCGCCGCCGTTCCCGGCGTCCTCTCAGCAGCCGTCGGCAACGATGCTACGCCTCCGTACAGCGGTCAGGAGCGTGGCTTCCAGCTGGAAGGGCAGCCGGCGCAGCCCGAAGGCGCTCCGAATGTCCGCGTCGAGTTCGTTAGCCCAGGCTACTTTGCGACCCTCGGCATCCCGCTGTTGCGCGGTCGCCTCTGGGACCAGGCCGAAAGCTCCCGCGGCGACGGTGTGGCGATCGTGAACGCCGCCTTTGCGCGCGAGTACCTCAGCGGAAGCACAGCCGTCGGGCAGCAGCTGCGCATCCCGGACCTCACATCGCATGCGCCGCTCGAGGCCTCCTCACCGCAGAGCGCGAGCTGGCGCCAGATCCTCGGTGTCGTCGGCGATGCGCGCAATGACGGCGTGGACCGGCCCGTCCTTCCTGCCGTCTACGTCCCCTTCTCCACCTTCATGGCGCCGTATGCGCAGTTTGAAATCCGAACCCAGGGTGAGCCCATGCCATACCTCCATGCCATCCGCGAAGCCGTCGCATCCGTCGAAGCCGACGAGCAGGTGGGCAATGGCTCCGCCAGTCTCGAAGAAGCCATCCGGCGCGACGCCCTCTGGAGCCGCGAGCGCCTCTTCTCCATCCTCTTTGGATTCTTTTCCGGCCTCGCGCTGCTCCTCGCGCTCCTCGGCCTCTTCAGTGTCGTGGCCTGGAGCGTCGCCCAGCGCACAGCCGAGTTCGGCGTGCGCCTGGCTCTGGGCGCATCCCGCGCACATATTGTGTGGGTGTCCGTGCGGACCGCTTCCCTCGGCGTTGCCCTCGGGCTCGCCATCGGAGGAGCAGCCGCCCTCCTGCTGCGCACGAGCCTGGCGCTTTGGATGAACAGCGGCCCCGGCGGCTGGGGTAACACGGCGGAAGCCGCGCTTCTCCTGACTATCGGCTCAGCGATCGCCTGCGGAATCGCCGCCCGTCGTGCCGCCCGGCTCCATCCCACCGAAGCGCTGCGCTGCGAGTAGCAGGAATCCGCGTTCGGCGTGGACCGCTACCGGCGAACGCCAGCCACGTGATAGTTGCTCTGCGCCACAAATTCTTCCCACTGCGACCGTACCCGATCGATGGCCTGACGCCCCCGATCCACCGGCTCGGTAGCCCGCGGATGGCTCTTCCCAGCCAGCGCTGCTGCCTGCTGCTTGCTCTGATCCACCATGGCGCCCACCTCTTCCGCTGCCTGGCGCGTGCGGCCCACGTACTCCTTCATCTGTTCGCCGCTCTGGTCCACCATCGCGCCGACTTCCTCCGCCGCCTGGCGGATACGATCCACGTACTCCTTCACCTGCTGCTTGCTCCGCTCGACAAGAGCGCTCACTTCGTCCGCCGCCTGCCGCGTCCGGTCGACATACTCGTTCACCTGCGCCTGGCTTTGCTCCACCATCGCCGCAACCTGCGTCCGGCTCTGTTCCACGATTGCGCCGGCTTCGTCCGCCGCCTGCCGCGTCCGATCCACGTAGCCGTTCACCTGCGCCTGGCTTTGCTCCACCATCGCTGCGACCTGCGTCCGGCTCTGCTCCACCATCGCCCCGACTTCGTCCGCCGC
>JBKICP010000347.1:0-5558 GCA_046567085.1 Acidobacteriota bacterium | reverse complement strand
GGGACGTTGAGGGTGGCGGAGTTGGCGGAGCCGGGATTGGGGTTGGCGACGAGGAGTGGGTAGGTCCCGGGGGTGGGGGCGGTAATGGCAGCGGCGACTTCGGTGGGGGAGACGAAGGTGGTGTCGACGGCGGCGCCGTTCCAGAGAATCTGCGCACCGTAGACGAACTGGGATCCGTTGACGGTGATGAGGGTGGTGCCTTCGGAGGGGCTGGTGGGGGTGACGCTGTTGAGGATGGGAATGGGGTTGAGGATGGAGAGGGCGAGGGTGCCGGCAGCGGCCTCGGGATGGCCGTTGGCGGTAGCGCTGACCGTGACGGTATTCGGCGTGGGGAGCTGGGCGGGAGCCGTGTAGAGGCCCGCCGGGTTGATGGTGCCGACTTCAGCGTTGCCGCCCTGGATACCGTTGACGAAGAACGTCAGGGGGACGGCGGTCACGTTCATGCGGTTCTGAATCTGCATCGTCTGGTTGACGCGCAGGGAGGCGGAGGCGGCAGAGATCTGGGTGAGATTGCCGAGCGGGCCCGCGACGGTGCCGCAGCCGGTGAGCGAGGCGGCGGCGATGGCGGCGGTCAGGGAGAGGAAAAGGGACAGGGCGGGGCGGGAGGCGCCTGGACGTTCGGGTCGTGCTTGCACGCATCCTCCTGGGGATGAAAGCTGCGTTTCCAGAGTTCTGCCAATGAGCTGAGCGGGTGAGTTGTCCTCGCAGCGTATCACCGGAAAGTGCGCACCATGGTGAGGAATCGGCACTCGCGGGCTACCACAAAAGTGGAGTGGGAAGGCGGAGGCGGGCGCAGGTATGATGGCGCGCCTTGGCGCGCGCACGGCACCCCGGAGAGCGAGTATTCCTGGAGAGTAGAGGCAGGGGCAGAGCGGAAACTCAGCGAACGGCGAGGAGACGAGCGCCGAGGTTCGGCGGGCTTTTTTGAGGACGCAAAGTAAATTCGCGCAAACCAGGAAAGATTTGCGACAATGGTTCCCCACACGCGCATCGATTGCGGAGACCCTCCGGGGCGCGTGAGTTGAAGGGCGGCAACACCGCACAAAAAGGCGAATCCCCAACCCTCGCTGCATTTCCGCGCATGTGATTGATCGCGGGAAGGGGGGAGTCGTCCATACCGGCCGCAGAGGGAAAAGGCCGAACGGTGCGCTCCCCGGTCGCACGTGGATTGCTTCTCCCCCTGGTGTGTCAAGCAAGTGATTGCATCTGTTTTGGGTAAACGGAGGTCTTTGGTATGCATCGTCCTCTTCGCCCGCCCGTTGTGTTTCTCGGCTGCTGTCTTTCCCTGAGCGTGTGTTTTGCGGCGAAGGCCGCCGAGACCGGGACCTCGACCGACAACCCGCGCATGGATGCCGCGCGCACCACGGAAACGCTGAACCGCGAAAGCGTGGCGATTCCGGGGCCGCTGCGCTCCTTCCTGCGGATGGCGGGAATCAGCCAGGAGGCGCCGGCGGAGGATGTGTTGCCGCTGGTGGCGCGCAACGTGTCGCTGCACGGATACCAGAATGGCGGCGACACGGAGTATCTGGTCCTGTTGCGGCGTTATGTGGACTTTGCTCGCGAACTGCAGCGGCTGACCCACGGGCGCGGGGAGATCCGCGTTGAAACCTGCGAGGAGGCGGAGCGGCTGGTGGACGTGCTGGGATACCAGTTTGCCGAGGGCTGCGGGGAGAAGAATGCGTACGTGGTAACGGCGAATGCAGAGCGGGCCTTTCTGGCGATCGACTCCGGATTCCCGCTGACGGCGATGGAGGAAGCGCTGGAGAAGCACCAGCCATTTGTTTATCCCTTTCCGTCGACGCAGGTACCGGTGATGTTCAAGGAGCAGGACTGGACGGGGATCAGCATCTGGCGGCCGAAAGGCGGCACGACGCTGCTGGATGCGCTGCTGCGCGACCGGCAACTGGATCTGCTGTACTGGGCGCTGTCGAAGAACGATGAACAAACGCGTACGGCACTGCGGCAGGCGCACGGGCTGCGGTGGATGCTGGCGATTGCTCCGGCACTGGATTTCTACGGCAGCCAGCTGTCGATCCGCGGGGGGCGGGTGGTGGTGCCGGGCGGTGCGCCGGCCGAACATGCGTGGAGCGAGCTGGCAGGTGCGAAGCCGGAGTCGCCGGGCGAGTTTGTGGATCACGTGTTCTCGCGGGATCGCGGGTGGATGGCAGCCTATTTCGACGCGCTGTCGCGGGTGAACCGGGCCCAGCAGGTTCATCTGACCGAGAGCCAGCGGCTGCGGCAGCTCTACGATGTCTATCGGCGAGCGGCAGGAAACACGGATGCGACGCGGGGCGTATTTCCGCGCAATGCGGATCTGCTGATTCTGTTCAGCCGGGTGCACTGGCAGCCGGACGGCTCGCCTTATATCCCGGGCAGTCTGGCGGTGTGGAAAGACATATTCACGATGGGCACGGCGCCGAAGCTGGTGCATGGGTGGGTGCGCAGCGCGCGCAGCTGGGACAGCCCGGAGCAACTGCTGATGACGCTGGTTGCATGTTCGAACTTTCCGACCGACGACGGGCCGCTGCAGATCTACCTGACGCTGAGCGCGATCGATAACGCGCGGGCTGCGGGCGCACGCCTGGACGATGGAACGGTGCGGATGATCGCGTCGAAGTTCAGCGAATACCACAGCTGGTACATGGCTTTTTCAGAATTTCCGGCGCTCAACGATACCTCGGTGGTCGAGTTCGTCAGGGCTGCGGATGCGATGAGCGGGATTTCCAACGCGACGCTGCGCGCGAACGCGCTAGGCTCGCTGCAGGCGAACGTGGGGCTATGGGAGATCCTCGCGCGTCAGCAACAGATTCCGGCGGGGGCGATGAATGCGTCCTGGCAGGGAATGGTGCAGCCGTTCATCGGTGCGACGACGCCGGCGCAGCTGTTCGAAGCGGCCCGCAGTTCATTGCGGGCATCGGTGACAGCGGCATCGGGGCAGGGGAATCTTTCCGAAGATCAGGTGATCGAGCTGCTGGCCGGCCCGGCGCAGACAGGCGACACGGGCAAGCGGGTGCACGAAGAGATCGCGCAGCGGATTCGGTCGGTGCTGGACGATCAGAGACTCGTCTCGCTCGATACGCTGTTCGGGCTGTACGACGGTCTGGACCAGCTGGCGCACGGCGCATCGGTGCGGGATCAGCTGATCCAGGAGGCGGGGAGCCTGCACGAATTCGAGATGCCGCGGGCGATCTTCACGGCGGGGGAGAAAGCGGCATGGGCGCCGGAGATCTACACCAGCCGGCATGCGGAGCTGCAGGTGCGCACCGATCTGACGAAGCAGATTGAGGGCGCGAGCACTCCGGCGCAGCTGGAAGCGGCGCGCGGCGATCTGACGCCGTTCCTGCGCGACACGCTGGTGGGGCTGAACTACGCGTACTACGAGCCGCCGGGTGCGGAGGTGCTGCACAACAATCCGCTGTTCGTGCGGTCGCACGATTTTTCGGGAAGCTCGATTCAGGGCTACAAGCACGTGTGGAATGCGCCGGAGCTGGTGGGCATCGGCGTGACGGCGGGAGGCGGCGCCTATCTGATCGGCTCGCTGGCCAGCTTGCCGTACGCACTGGCGACAGCAGAAGAGGACTTCATCGCGCCGGAGCACGTGCAGGCGCTGATCTGGCAGGCGGCGGGCCCGTCGATTCTGGTGGACGCGGTGGAGCCGCGCTGGTGGGATGTAACGCCGACGGAGCTGCACGCGGCGACGCTGTATCAGAAGAGCGGCGAGGAGATGCTGCGGGCGGCACCGGGCAATGCGGAGCTGCGAGGGCAGCTGACGAATATCCTGGCGGATCTGATGAGCCCGCGACGGCTGGAGATGACCGAGCGCGAGCTGGAGAATCCGGCGGATGCCACCGCGTGGCTGGCCGAGGTGACGCCGGCGGAGAAGTTCGATCTGGCGGTTGAGTATCGGGCGCAGTATCCGAGCCAGGCGGCATCGTTTGGGCCGGCGAGCCAGGAACTGGAGGCGCTGGCGCAGAAGAGCCCTGCGGATGTGAGCGCCGCGCGGCTGTCGAAGGACTTTGGCGTGCCGCATCCGACGCTGGAGCAGACGAATACGTGCTCGATTCTGACGATCAAGCCGCTGCCGGCGTATTCGGGCGAGGCTTACGGGCTGATGGGCGAGTCGTGGGAGTCGAGCAATCTGTACTGGGGACGGCTGGCCGATGAGATGGGGTACGCGCCGGAGTCGCTGAACGTGTTGATTCCGGAGCTGAGCCGGCGGATGATCGCGAAGATTTTTGCAACGGATCTTGAAGACTGGCCGGCGATTCTGCGGGCGATGGAGCAAACCGGCGAAGAGTTTCGCCAGGGCGGGATCCGCATTGCGGGGGTGAGTCCGACGGGGACGCCTGCCGCCACGAGTACAACGAGCAGTCTGCATGCGCTGCCATAGGTTTTCCGGGGAGCAGTGAATATGAAATGGTTCTTGACGATCGGGCTTTGTGCGGTTCTGGCGGTGACGCTGGCGGGAATGCCGGGGAGTGCGGCGCAGGGACCGTCATCGCGTATTTTCGTCAACGTGGTTCTGGTGCAGCTGAACGTTGCGGTCACCGATAAGAAGGGCGACTACATCACGGGTCTGCGTCCGGAAAATTTCCGGATCACCGAGGACAAGATTCCGGAGAAGATTTCGTCGTTCGAGGAAGGCGGCGCGCCCAGCAGTCTGGACACGGCATCGACTGCGCCGGAGAGCAGCGGGGGCGCCGAACCGGAGACGAGCGCGGCGATGACACAGCCGGGGTCGCAGCCGGTGTCGCCGCCGTCGAGGCGAGAGAGCGCGGTGGTTCGCGGCGGAGTGCCGGAGGTTTCGCGACTGGCCGGAGCGAGCGTGTTTGTGCTCTTCGATACCAGCGACTATATGTACCGCGGGTTTGTTTTCGCGCAGGATGCGATTGCGGGATTCGTGCGCTCGATGGAAGAGGCGAACCGGATTGCGTTTTATTCCTACAGCCGCAATCTTTCGCGCGCGACGCCGCTGACGGTGGACCGATCGCTGGTGATGCGCGGGGTGCGGAACACGGTCGCGGGGGACGAAGCGGCTCTCTACAATTCACTGCTGCTGACGGTGCGCGACGCGGCACAACTGCATGGGCGCAAGGCGATCGTGGTCTTCTCGAACGGACCGGACAACGCGAGCACGGTTCCTCCGGAAGACGTAGAGGAACTGGCGCAGTCGACGGGGACGATTATTTACATCATCAGCACGCGCCAGGCGCGGGATGAGCCGGTGTCGAGCGCGGTGTTCGAACGCATGAGCCGGGGAACGGGCGGCAAGGCCTATTTTGCGAAGGACTGGCGGGACGAGAGCATGGCCTTCGCGTCGATCAAGGAAGACCTGGCGCATCTTTACACGATCAGCTATTACCCGAAGCTGAATCCGAACCGGGGGTGGCGGACGATTTCGGTGAAGCTGGTGGGACCGGGGATGGAGAAGTATCACGTGCGCACGCGCGATGGGTATCGGCTGCAGGAGCAGGCGACACCGCCGTCGGCGCAGGCAGCGGCCGCAGAGCCCGCGAGCCCGCCTGAGTCGCAGTAGGGTTGGGCCGGTGTGAGTCGGC
>JBKICP010000346.1:0-3225 GCA_046567085.1 Acidobacteriota bacterium | reverse complement strand
CCACATCCGTCAGAAGCACATTGACGACCTTCTTCAGGGTGTCTTCCTGCCGCACTTCGATCAGTTGCGGCAAAAACTCCACCACCTGGTGAATCACCCGCTCGGCCGCCGCGCCCTGTTCATCGTCGGCAAAGGTGACGGCCACGGTCCTCTGTTTCCCGGAACGGTGAAGAAGCCGGATGACTTCGTTCCCCGTGCCGCTGAGTACGGCCGATGTAACATTCTGAATTTGCTTCGCTTCTGGCATAGTCCCTCCCTTGGGAGGATTGCTACCCAATTAAGATTATCATAGGAATCATACTTACTACAATAATCTCGCCGCCGGTTTGATGCTTGCCAGTCGCGTACGGGTTCAACCGGGCGGGAGGAATCGTCAGCCAGTTTATGCAGCGTCGTCCAGATCTTCGTCGTCCTCGCCGATCTGCTCTGCTTCGGCGGCATCGGCATGAATCTCCTCTTCTTCATCCTGATCCAATGCGGGCGCGGGAGCCGCCGCTGGTGCAGGTCCGCTGTCAAAGAGGCTGGCATTACGCACTGGCTCTTGTTTCGCGGACTCGACTGGCATGGGCGCCGGGTCCGCCGGCTTCCTTGTCTCGGTCGCCGCCGGCTCGGTCCGGGCCGGCGCGGGTTTCGAGGCCGCCTTTGACCGCGCCTCTGCCTTTGCGGCCTTGGCTGCCGCCGCCATTTGCTCCTTGGCCGTTTCGAGCGTGTTCCTCAACTCGAGATGGGCGCCGACAAACTCGACCAGCGCGGAAGGCAGTTGCGCGTCGAGTTCCTCGGCGGTGCCCGACACGCTGATAGGAGTGGTGAGCGCCTCGTTTTCACTTTCGTTGAGTTTGCGTGGAATGACGTTGACGCGAATACTGTCGTCCTCCAGCCGCGTCAGGATCATGACAACGGTCCTCTGCCGAAGCAGCGGAGTTAGTTCTTTGAACATGGGTACACCTTCCTGTAAGTGAGAATGGGGTTGGGTGAACTATCCTTCAGGATCGTCCCAGCGGGAGCTGTAACGCTTTCCGAGAGCCAGCGACCTGGCGTACGCCTCGCTGTCGTTCTCTCTTTGCCATAGCAGGGAGTAGACTTTGTTGACCGCCGCCTTCATGATCTTCTTCATCTCTTCGTCGGAGATGCGAGAGTAGCTGCTGTCGGCGCTGCACGTTGGACAGATTCTTCCCGCGTGCAGATCCTCGATAGGACCATTGCGGAATGCCAGCGCAACAATGACCTTGGCCTCGAGAGCCAGGGTGGGATCGATGTTCGCGTTCACGGTTCACCTGCTTCGGACACATTATGGCAGCTTCGTGCGGCTGCCCGATGAACCCCTGCGAGTGCGCCTCTGAATTCTTTTCCAAACGTCAGGATCGATTCCTAAAACACTCGTGCGACCTGTCGAAGCGTTGTAAAAAGCTCCGTGATGGGTAAGGACGCGGTAACGAAAGAGGCGAGCGAGCATAGCGAGTGCGCTTGTTGCCAGCACTTGATTGATGAACGGTTCCTGCCGTTCGAGCGCCTCTGCCGCGCTGCAACTGGGCAATGGATCCTCGCCCTTTTCCGCATCGGTAATCTCGGGATAGAGCTCCGCGACGGTCCTAAGCCGGGCCGCGCTGCGACGGTTCGCGGCGTTCAATGGCTGGCCCAGCACATACTGGCCGCTGCTTGCGTTGTTGCCGAGATCGAGCCAATAAATCGTGCTTTCATTCGCTCGCGTAACGGCGGACAGGATGGCCTGCCGCGCGGCCCGCGTATCGACGCAGCCAATAATCAAATGAGGGCTGGCTGAGTTGCTCCGCAGGGAATCCTTGTGAAAGTGTCCGGGGTGGGCTTGCCATCTCAGTCCCCAGAAGAGATTGACGCGGTTGATCAGAACAATCGCCTTATTCAGTCCGACATCGGCCGCCGCAAACGGCTGCCGGACGCAGTTCGTTTCCGTGACCAGATCGCCGTCCGCCAGCATCACATGGAGACCTCCGGCATAGCCCCAGACCTTCATCGCCTGATGGAGATAGGGCAGACCGAGCAGCACAGCGCTGCCATTGCCTCCCGCGCCGACCACCAGCACCCGGAGCGGCTCTTCTCTGCGCCACAACGATTTTGGGAGAGCGTGTTCAGTAATCATGGCCGCGCCTCTTCCCGGAGAGAAAGTCCTCCACGGTTTCCGGCAACTCGATTAGCGAGTCGATGGGAAACTGCTCCTTTCCCGCAAGTTCCTTCCACAGTCCCTCGAAGCCTCCGGGATGACGAGTCAGCCTGCCGACGTTGCCGTGCGTAAACTCGCTTTCGTAAAAGCTCTGTTCCCACTGGGGAATGGAGGCGACAGTAGAAGCGTCGGGGGCCTGCATCGATCCCAGGCAGACGCTGCCCGTCTCGTAAAGGTTCCAGTAGGGGGCCACAAAGAGCTTGGTTTGAGCTTTGGGCCGACGGTCTTCCTTCAGCGCCCGAACCGAGAGCGAGCGATCTGTCGCCAGCCAGACCAGTGCGGGCTGCGGAAAGATAGCGCCGTTGATCCCGCCCATGTTGCCCTGCGTCGCTCCGAAGAACATCTGGCGTTTCTGAGGCCGCGTCCACCAGGCAATCAGACGCTCGGTGCGCGCAATTACGCTTTCGGGAAGAAACTCAACCTGCAATCGGCCTCCCAGCGCCTGGACCAGCGAATGAACAAACTCGATGGTCAATGGCTTGGCCGGGCCAAGTCTTGGTTGCCTTACTCCTTCGCCTTGGTTTATTTCGTGGTGCGTGATGAAGGTATTTCCGAAGTGGCCGTACCGGTGTTCGCTCGAACGGTAGATCAGCAGGGCTTCACGCAGCGCGAAGTGATGGTTCTGTCCGATGCTCACACTGACTTGCATCTTTGCCCTCCCGACCGTCGATCATCGTAATCAGCTTCGCGAGTTCCAGGTTGATCCTCAGAAATATCGCCACCGTGCGAAGCGCGGCGTCGAACTCTTCAGGGACCTCCGGGTGAACGCAGACCGCGCAGGATGGCTCATTGGCGGTCTCGTTGTACCGGTCCGACTCGTGATCGAAGCAGGCCTGAATCGCATCGTTCTCGCGGAAGACGAGCAGCAGGCTCGGCACCGGCGCATCGTCGAAATGCACCTCGAAGCGCGCAACCGAGCCCTTCAACCGGGACAGCCGGTGAAGTGTCAGGATTTGGCGAATCCATATAGAGTGCGGCCCATTGATATGCCGGCGCAGGAGTTTGCGCGCACGGTGACAGGTCCAGTC
>JBKICP010000345.1:0-28459 GCA_046567085.1 Acidobacteriota bacterium | reverse complement strand
CGCACCAGCATCAACACGATGCTGGCCAGACAGATGATCCAGATCAGAGCGGCTGACATTTTTGTAATGAATCGGTCTGCGAATACGTTGCGAGAGTGAGATGCTCTCGCTTTACACTAAATCGGGCCTGCTCCCCAACACGCCCTTTTGCCCCGGCGGAATCAATGACCGGAGGTGGAGTCAGAACATGCCCGTATCCGAGCGGCTCTATTACGCCGATTCGTTTTTGCAGTCTTTCCCCGCTGACGTTGCCGATGTCCGCGAGCTTTCGCGAGCCGAAGGGGAGTCCGTGTGGCAGATTGCCCTCGACCGCACCGCCTTCTATCCGACCAGCGGTGGCCAGCCCTTCGACACGGGTCTGCTGCGCGCCTTTTCACCTGGGGGCGCCTCGCTCGACATCCCGGTCGACTCCGTCGAAGAAGACGAGCAGGGCCAGATCTGGCACTACGTCCGCAAGCCGCTCGCCATCGGGGCCACCGTCGAAGGCCGCATTCACTGGCAGCGCCGCTTCGACCACATGCAGCAGCACACGGGCCAGCACCTGCTCTCCGCAATCTTCCTGCACGAACTCAACGCGCCCACCGTCTCGTTTCATCTGGGTGACACCGTCTCCACCATCGACCTCGCCGGCGGTCCCTTTGCCCACCACAGTCTGGAGCGCGTCGAACGCCTGTGCAACGAAATCGCCGCCGAGAACCGGCCGATTTCGATGCGCTACGTCCTCCGCGCCGAAGCCGAATCGATGCTCGCGGCCGGCGAGTTGCGCAAACTCCCCGAGCGCGCCGGCGACATCCGCCTCGTCGAGATCCAGGGCATCGACCGCAACGCCTGCGGGGGAACCCACCTCCTCTCCACCGGACAGATCGGCGCGCTGCTCCTGCGCGGTGTCGAGAAGGTTAGCCGCGGGATTCGCGTCCAGTTTGTCTGTGGACTGCGCGCTATTGGCGCAGCGCGTGCGGACGCGGCGATCCTCAGCCAGCTCACTGCGGCATTCTCGGCCGCGCCCGCCGATATCCCCGCCGCCGTCGAGCGTCTCAAGGCCGAAGCCAAAGCCGGAGGCAAAGACCGGCAGCGCCTCCGTGAAGAACTCGCCGACTACCACGCCGCGCGCCTCGCCGTCGAAGTCCCCATCGAGAACCGCCTGCGCATCGTCGACCGTGCCTGGAAGGATCGGGACCCCGACTACTGCAAGCTTCTTGCCTCCCGTCTCACTGCAGCCGCCCCGTCTACCATCGTTCTCTTCTGCTCGGAGGCTTCCGAACCTGCATCCATCGTCCTGGCGCGCAGCCTCGACTTCAACTTCGACTGCGGTCGCCTCATGAAAGAGGCACTCTCGCACTTCGGCCTCCGCGGCGGAGGTTCACCCGACTTCGCCCAGGGCCAGATCCCCGCCCAGCAACTCCCGGCGCTCCGCACCACCCTCTTCTCCGCGTTGCACAGCGCCGCGGCCACGGAGCGGGCCTGACAATCCATCTGGCACCCTTCCCAGCGCGCTGCGCTGGCGCGGATGCCTCTCCTACCGTAGAATCAGAAGAGTCTTTCCAGCCGTGTGGGGCTATAGCTCAGCTGGGAGAGCGCATCGTTCGCAACGATGAGGTCGTCGGTTCGATCCCGACTAGCTCCACCAACTACCCTGTAAAAGCCTGTGAGAAGTGGGCGTGTGTCGCCCCGAGCGTGCCTCTGCGCTGCATTCTCGTACCGGGTTCCCAGAACGGTTTGACGGTACTGAGCCGGAACAAGTAAAGTAAACGGCGACTCTATCGTTACCGTGTAGATTCCTCGTGCCGACGCAGTTTCGGCCTGGAGCCATTCGATTCATGGCAGCCCGTTTAAAGGACATCGCCAACGATCTGGGACTTTCCGTTGTCACCGTCTCGAAGGTTTTGCGAGACCACCCCGACATTGGCGAGGCGACGCGCAAGCGCGTTCTCAAGCGGATGCGGGAGCTGAACTACCAGCCCAACTTCGCCGCTCGATCCCTGGTTACCGGCCGAACCTGGACCCTGGGCCTGGTCGTTCCCGACTTGCTCCATCCCTTCTTTGCGGAGATCGCCAAAGGCATCTCCGGCGAGACCCGAAGGCATGGCTACAGCCTGCTCATCTCGTCGTCGGACGATGATCCGGAACTCGAAGTCCAGGAGATCAAGCAGTTGCTCGCGAGGCGCGTCGATGTCATCCTGGTCGCCTCCGCGCAGTCCTCGATCGATTGTTTCCGCATGATTGAGGAGCAGAAAACGCCGTACATCCTCATCGATCGCCAGTTCGAAGAGCTCGACGCGAATTTTGTCGGCGTGGACGACCAGGCCGCCGGAATGCTGGCCACCTCGCATCTGCTGGAACAGCAATGCCGGCACGTCGCGCACATCCGCGGCCCCAACGTCAGCACTGCCATCGGCCGTCTCGAAGGCTACAAACGCGCTCTCGCCGCCCATCACCTAACGCCCCTGCCTGGGCATATCGTTTCGCTCGGCGCCTCCGGCGATTCCCGGGGTGAAAAAGGAGGCTATGAGGCTACGCGACAGCTGCTCGCCGCAGAAATCCGCCCGGACGGCATCTTCTGCTTCAACGACACCTGCGCCCTCGGGGCCATGCGGGCGATCCTTGAAGCCGGCCTGCGCATCCCCGAAGACGTCGCCCTCGTCGGATGCGGCAACTTCTTCTACTCGGATTTTCTCCGCGTCCCCCTGTCCTCGATCGATC
Source organism: Acidobacteriota bacterium (assembly GCA_046567085.1). GTDB lineage: Bacteria > Acidobacteriota > Terriglobia > Terriglobales > Acidobacteriaceae > Palsa-343. Next base: position 25,759 of record JBKICP010000345.1, on the reverse strand, counting down.
AAGGCAGCGAGAGCATTGGCAAGCATGCTGCCGACCTGGCCCTCAGGATCGCGCGCAGGAAAACCCCCGGCAAGCCGAAGACCGAGTGTCTGAGCCCGCGTGTCGTGGTGCGTGCCTCCAGTCGCCGCTTTCCCGACGCTCCCGAGAAAAATTCCTGATCTACAAATTCTGGCGAGATGCTTCTCGGCTTGGCTCTGCAGCATCAGGCTGCCGTCTGAACCGGACGATTTTTCCCGCGACTATCTGCCGTGAATCCCGCTCCATTAAACGGTAACTGTATCGTTGACAGCCTTCGGCCCGTGTTGCTATCATCCCCCCTTCTTCCGGTGAAGGCCCATCAGGCATTCCGAAATACGAGAGAGGCTCCATGCAACGACGCGATTTCTGCAGACTTCTGGCCATGACGGCCGCAGCAAAAGGGCTCCCCGCCCTGGCACAAACAACGCAGCCGGCTGCATCGGACCTGCCCGCCGGCTTCAACGAATACACCCAGGACTACGCCCGCTTCTGCGCGTTACCGCCGAACAAGCGCGTCTTCTACGCTTTGCGCGACGGCAAAATCGTGCAGCAAAAGCTGAACGACGCCATGTGGAAGCCAACGGCCTGGGGAGAACCTGCCCCCCTGCCCGTTCCAGGCGGTTCGTGGGACGGCGTGCCGATGGAATCGCCCATCGCCGATCTTTCCGGACGGGGCCCCTTCAAGCCCACCTGGGATTCGCTGCTGCAATACGACGCGCCGGAATGGTACCAGGACGCGAAGTTCGGCATCTGGGCCCACTGGAGCCCGCAGTGTGTTCCCGAAGCCGGCGACTGGTACGCACGCAATATGTACATCGAAGGACAGCGGCAGTACAAATACCAGGTCGACCACTACGGGCCGCCCTCCCGTTTCGGCTACAAGGACCTGTGCGCGCAATGGACCTTGCTGAACTGGGATCCCGACGAACTGATCAGTCGCTATAAGAAGGCCGGGGCCCGCATCTTCATCTCGCTGGCCAACCATCACGACGGCTTCGATGCGTGGGATTCAAAGCATCAGCCGTGGAACTCCGCCGCGCTCGGCCCGCATCGCGACGTCGTCGGCACCTGGGCGGCAGCGGCAAGGCGTCAGGGACTTCGCTTCGGCGTCACCGTGCACCAGGCCCGCAACTGGTGGTGGTTCCAGCCTTCACACGGCGCCGACACCACCGGCCCGCTGGCCGGCGTTCCCTACGACGGCGACCTCACTCCCGGTGAAGGAATCGACGAGTGGTGGCAAGGCTACGATCCGCAGCGCCTCTACGGGGTCAAGCATCCCTATGACGCGCTGCCGGATGTCTCCTTCGTGAAGAACTTCTACGACCGCACCCGCGATCTCATCGATCAGCACAATCCTGACCTGCTCTATTTCGATAACTCCCTGCTCCCGCTCGGCTGGGGCGGCATGAACATCGGCGCGTACTACTACAACCACAGCCTCCGGACCAACAGCGGCAGGATGGAAGCCGTCCTCAACGTCAAGCAGGTTCCCGACCATCTGGTCAAATCCGTGGTCGCCGATTTCGAGCGCGGCCTGACCAGTGACATTCAGAAATATCCATGGCAGTCGGAAACCTGCATCGGCGACTGGCACTACAACCGCGCGCTCTACGACAAGCCTGGCGAATACGGCGGCTATCTGCCTCCGCGCGATGTTATCCACTGGATGATCGACACCGTCAGCAAGAATGGCACCTTCATCCTGAATGTTCCCGGCATGCCCGACGGCACCATCGACAGCAAAGAGATCGCCGTCCTCGACGGCATCACCTCGTGGATGCAGCTGAATGGGGAAGCCATCTACGAAACGCGTCCGTGGAAGGTTTACGGCGAAGGCCCCAACACCGTGAAAGCCGGCTCCTTTCAGGGAAATAGCATCAGCAAACTGGGCGAGAAAGACATCCGCTTCACGCGCAATAAGGCGAACAACGTCGTCTACGCCCTGGTGCTGGGTTGGCCCACCGAACCGATTACCATCCAGTCCCTCGGCCTCTCCTCTTCAACGCAGCCGGGGAAAGTGACGCGCGTCGAAGTCATCGGCACCGGCGAACGCGTCGACTGGAAACAAACCGGCGAGGGGCTGCGTGTCGTGCTGCCGCGTCAATACCGGCCGCCTGTCGATTATGCGGCCGCCCTCAAAGTGACGCTGGGATAACGAACAGGGCAGGTCCGCACCTTTTGGGAGAGAGCTGACGATGGTTCGAAACGGAATCCTGAACCCGCAGGTGAATTCGCTGCTCAGTCGTGTGCGTCACACCAACACGCTCCTGATTACAGACCGTGGGTTTCCTTATTGGCCCACGGTCGAGATCGTGGATCTGTCCCTGGTCGATAACATCCCCCGCGTCCTCGATGTCCTGCGCGCCATCCGCCTCAACTTCAGTATCGGCAGCATCGTCATGGCCGAGGAGTTTCGCCCCCATAATTCCCCGGCGGTGGCAACGGAATTCGCTGAAGCGACATCGGGTATCGAAATACAACTGATACCGCACACAGAACTGAAAAAACGTGTCCCCCAGGCCATCGGAATTATCCGCACAGGGGACACGACACAGTACGCCAATATGATCCTGGAATCGCGCTAACCAGCTGGCCCTGCCGGGAGGAAATCTTAACTCGCGGCAGGGCCGACCCACGCTACGTCGTCTTCAACACCAGCACGCTCGCGATCGGATCCGGTGCCTCGCTGGGTAAGCCAACGCTAATTCCATCCGCTGTCCGTGTCACTTTCAGCGGCCGATGCGACGGATCTGCCAGAAGATAAGCGCCTGTCACGTGGCGCGGCACCTTGCTCAGCTCGAAGCTTGTTCCCGGCCACTCAAACAGGTGGACATAAATTCGGTTCGCCTTCGTGGTGGACCGCCATTTCCAACTGGGGATAAACTTCGGCTTCCCGTCTTCACCTTTCTCCGTTGTCGAGAACGAACCCGCTTCCTCCCCGAAGAGCGTAGGCTGAGTGGCGTAGATGGCTTCTCCATTCACCGCCAGCCACCGGCCCATCTCGTGGAGCCGATCGACTTCCGGCTGCGGAACCTCGCCGCTCGCCATCGGACCGATATTCAGCAGGTAGTTGCCGCCTTTGCTGGCGATATCGATCAGGTTGCGGAGCAGTGTCTCCGTGCTCTTGAAGTTTGTATCGTCGACCTTGTAACCCCAGGTGTCGTTCATCGTCATGCACGACTCCCAGTCCCGGCCAGGATAGCCACGTGCGGGGATATACTGCTCCGGAGTCTCCGTATCTCCCTGATAGCCTCCGCCCAACCGGTTATTCCAGATCAGTTTTGGATGCTGATTGAGCACCGTAACAATCTTCCCGGCTAGTTCCGGCGTCATATCTTTGGTCGGAGTATCGAACCACACAATCGCCGGATAGTCCCCGTAGTTCGTCAGCAGCTCACGAATCTGCGGAATTGCCTTGGTTTCAAGATACGTCGCAAAGCTGCCATTTTGCGCCGGATCCCAATGATAGGTCGGTGGCTGATGATCGCCGGTCTTGTACGCCGCACCCCCGGGTGCTGTCCAGTCCTGATCCTGGGAGTAATAGAAACCCAGCTTGATGCCTTGCTTGTGGCATTCGGCCGCGAGTTCCTTCAGGGGATCCCGTTTAAAGGGCGATGCCTGCACGATGTTGAATGGATTGGCCTTTGAATCGAACATCGCGAAGCCGTCGTGGTGCTTCGATGTGATGACGATGTACTTCTGCCCCGCAGCCTTCGCCAGCCCCACGATTCCGGCCGCGCTGAACTGCGTGGGATTAAACTGCGCCGCCAGCGCCTTGTATTGGGCTACAGGAATCGAAGCGCGGTTCATGATCCACTCACCGATTCCTGGAACTTCCTTGCCATCCCAGCGCCCGGCCAGAATCGAATACAGCCCCCAGTGAATGAACATACCGAAGCGCGCTTCGCGAAACCACTCCATGCGCGCGTTCTTTTCCGCGGCCGTCTCCGTATCCTGGATGGCTGGAACGGGATGCCCGCTCGCCATGTTGTAGTGTTCTCCCTGCACCTGCGCCAACCCCGGCAGCGCACCCGCAAGCGCACGTCCGGTAGCAGTCAATGCGCAAACCCTGGCAAAGCCTCTTCTCGTCAGTTTCATTTCTTGACCCCTCTCATTCGTGATGGACTCACACCCTGTAAAACAAGTCTGTGGAATGTGCGGCAGCAACCCACTCGTTTTTGAAGATTCCTGGCCTTGAAATTATGGAGTATCGTGCGTAAAGGAATGGCGCTCGACAATCCCGCGCCCCTCACGAACCACGATCCATTGATTAGCAGCTACATCCGGAACCGTTTCGATATTGCTTACCGGACCATCCGGCCAACGAATCGTCAGATTCGCCTTCGTGGCCTGGCCCATTCCGAAGTGCACGCGAAAGTCGCCCTGCGAGATGTGGTACCCGCCGCTGCGGACTTCGTCGATCTCTTTGTGTGTGCCCACCGTCAGGGTCAGCCGCGCCCCGATGGCATCGCGTCCGGAGGCAGTCACGGCACGGACGAGCAGCGCATTTCCCTTTAGCCCAAAGTTCTTCAGCAGCGACGGTGCCTCGAAAAGGTTGACGGTAACAATCTCCTGAGAGCCGTCGCTATCCAGATCTCCGACAGCAATTCCGCGTGATGCATGTTTGGCTGTGATGCCCGGACCGGCCGTCGCCGACATATCGTAGAACTGGCCGTCGCCGCGATTCCAGAACAACTGTCGCGGCTGCTTGAATTCCTCTCCGAGGTTATATTTCTCCACGAATGGGTACACGTGGCCGTCCGCGACAAACAGGTCCGGCCATCCGTCATTGTCGAAATCGAGGAAGGCGGTACCCCATTTCACGTACTGGGTGTGGACCGCGAGACCGGCAGCGCTGGTCACGTCGTCGAAATTGTTGTTCCCGAGGTTGCGATAGAGCGTATTGGTATCGTTTGAGAAGTTCGTCTTAAAAATATCGAGGCGTCCGTCGCCATCGTAATCGGCGGTCGTCGCTCCCATACCAGCCTGCTCGCGCCCATCCTCATTGACGGCAAGTCCGCTAGCGAGCCCCATCTCTTCGAAGGTTCCGTTGCGCTTGTTATGGAAGTAGAGGCTTGGCGTCGAATCGCAGGTGATATAGATATCCGGCCACCCGTCATTATCAAAATCGCCGGTCAACACCGTGAATCCGTAATACTCTGGCGGCGTCGCGACGCCGGCCTGCTGCGTAACATCAACGAAATGCCCGTGACCATCGTTGTGGTAGAGGGTCATCGTCTCGCCCTTCAGCCCGCGCGGACCGCAGGGAACCGGCATGCCTTTCCAGTCACATCCGCTCTGCGTGCGCGGCCGGGGCGAATCCTGCGCTTTGAAGTTCACGTAGTTGGCTACGACCAGGTCGAGATAGCCGTCGCGATCGTAGTCAATAAAGGCGCATCCTGTACTCCATCGCGACTGCGACTGATAGAGCCCGCGCTCCTTTGTCTCATCGCGAAATGTCCCGTTGCCCAGGTTGTGCAGAAAGACGTTGTGTCCCCACTGAGTAACAAACAGATCGACGTGCCCCTCATTGTCCACATCGCCGGCGCAGACGCCCTGTCCCCAGCCGAGGTGGCCGATGCCCGCTTTGGCGGTGACATCCTCGAAGTGCAGGCCGCCGAGATTGTGATAGAGGTGCGGCGTCAGCGGAGTCCCGGAGTTATGCAGACGGTCTCCCTGCACGAGGAAGATATCCGGCAGGCCGTCGTTGTCGTAGTCGAAGATAGCAACGCCGGTCCCGGTATTTTCCACGATGTAGGTCTGATCCAGATCCCCGGAAACCACCTTTGCCGTAAGTCCGGCCTGCCCTGCAATGTCACGAAAGTCCACCACAGGGGCTTTCATCCCGGGAGGCAGAGGCCGCGCCGGCTGGTCCGTAGCATTGCCGGAAACCATCTGGGAGAGCATCCTGACTCCGATCAGCACCGGCGCAGCCAGGGCGACGACCACGGCAAGCCGAAAAAATCTGCGCACAAACCGCACTAATAGGCCTTCCCTGCAGCCTGGGCTGCTCGCTGGTTGCGAGCCTCGGCGATAAGTTGGAGAGCGCGCTGGATCTGGGGATCCGTCGGCTTCAGAGCTTTGGCCGCCAGCAGTTCTTTTTCGCCGTTGCTGAGGTCGCCGGCCTGACAATCGATCAACCCGAGTTTCTTATGCAGATCCCCTTTCACTGCGCAGTCCCCGCACTCGGCGATCGCGGCCTTTAACTGGCGGGTGGCCTCAGGCCAGTCGTGAGCCGACGCCGCAACTACGCCATTGTTCGCAAGAGTATCAGCGCTGTCTAAAATGCGCCGCTGCTTCTGAAGCGCAACATAGCGCGCCATGAACTGATCAGACTCGCTACGATTGGTCGACCGCAGCGCACGCGCCAGACCGAAGAGCGCCTGACTCAGATTGGGGTCGATTGCGATCGCCTCTCTCCAGGACGCAACTGCCTTTTCGGTCTCCTGCTGCTGCTCATAACATTGCCCCAGTAGGTACCAGGCCATCACATTGCGAGGCTGCAGCTTGACGGTTTCATCCAGAAGCTCGGCAGCAGGAGCAAACTTACCCTCCTGTTTGTCAATCAGTGCGAGATAGTAGCGCGGCTCGGGCATTTGGGGAAGGATCTGGCGGGCTGTTTCAAATTCCGGCTGTGCTTCCGTTGGCCGCCCCAGATCGTAGAGGACGCGGCCGCGGTAGAAGTGGACGACCCCGGACTGGGGCGCCAGTCGCTCCGCTGCAGTCGTTTCCGTCAACGCCTCCGGGAGGTTATAGCTGTCGGCGAGCGCAAGCGCCAGATCCAGATGGGTGGCTGCCAGGTCCGGCCTCAGAGCCACAACCTTGCGCAGCAGAACCAGACTTTCGCGCGTCTTGCCGATCTGTTCCTTCGTCTTTCCTGCTATAGAGAGCAGATTGGCGTCCTGCGGAGCAAGAGCCGCAGCATGATCGAGTTCCTTCTCGGCATCAGCTCCCTTGCCCTGGCGCGCAAGACAGATTCCCAGCTGCAGGTGCGCTTGCGCGTATTGCGGATCGTCCTCGAGCGCCTGTCGCAGCTGCTTTTCGGCAGTCGCAGGATCACCCTTCCTGGCCTCGATCATGGCGAGGCTGGTACGAGCGTCGGCGAGTTGCGGCTCCAGAGCCAGTGCCGACTGCAGCCACTGCTGCGCAGACTCCAGATCGCCATCCGCCAGTTTCAGCGCGCCTAACTCCGCACGAATCTTCGCCAGCTTCGGATTGATGGCAATAGCTTTCAGAAGCGCAGCTTCAGCGCCCTGCTCATCGCGCATGGCCTCCAGCGCCAGCGCAAGATTGTAAGCCGTCCATGCGCTGTCGGGTTTTTCTGCGAGCATGCGGCGATAAATATCGGCCGCCTGATCCGGCTTACCGGCCTGCAGCAGATCGTTCGCTTTAATCCCGTCAGAGGTCAACTGGCTGTCGCGAAACTCAACATCGGTGGTTTTCCGGAATTGCTCCGCGATCTTCTGCGCTTCCTCGTTTTGGCCAAGCGCCCGCAACACCGCAGCGAGCTGAAACTGCGCCGACTTATCCCCCGGATTCAGTGCAACAGCTTTTCGTAACTGCGGCAGTGCCTGATTCGGCTTCCCCAGCTTCGCCAGAACAAAGCCAAGCTGGTAATGCGCCTCAAAGTCGTCCGGCGTGCGTGCGGCACCCAGCTCGAGTTCCGGTTCGGCCTGCGCGTAGTCTCCCAGGCCGCGGTACACCATCCCGAGGAGGACGTGTCCCGCAGGATCGCCGGGTTTCAGTCGCACGTAATCGCGCGCCGGCGCGAGGGCGTCGGTATAGGCAGTCGCGCTCACCAGTGACTTCACCTCGGCAGCCAGAGCGAGAGTATTGGCCGGCTCCTGGCGAACCACAACGCGATACTCATCGGCGGCCTCCCGGTTGCGCTGCTCGTTCGCATAGACGTTCCCGAGAGTCAGGTGGGCCGCCGTCATCGCTGGATGCTGGGCCACCAGCCTGGTGAGAAGTGCAATCGCGTCGGCCACCGTGGATCCTGCGACTGGCGGCAGTCCGTCACCCTGCCTGGCCTTCGCGACCTTATATGTCGCGGTAGCGAGAGAGAGTTGCAGATCCGGCGCGTCGGGTTGAATGCGCACGGCCTGGCGCCAGTAATCGAGGGCCGCATCGTACCGCCCACCGCTCAGCAGGACCTGTGCCAGGCCATCCAGCGCGCAGACCAGTTGGGGATTCGCCGCGAGCGCCTTGCGAAACTCGGCCTCTGCACTGGCGGGGTCCGGCAACACCGCGCCCAGCGCACAGCGCGCCTGCAGCAATCCCGGATCATCCTGCAGTGCCTGCTGGAACTCCCGAATGGCTGCAGCGTTCTGTGCGAGACGCTGCCGCACCAGTCCGAGATCGAAGTGCGCTTCCGCCAGATGCGGCTCCAGCCGCAATGCCTGATTGAAGGCCGCAATCGAGCACTGCAGATCGCCCTTTTGCGCAAACCACACACCCACTGCATCATCGACCCTTGCCGGAGACGTGCCCGCAGGCGGATTCGTCGCCGACGCCGGTGGTTTGCACGTTGGCGGCATCTGCGCCTGCGCGCGCGCCGCGAACAACAGCAGAACGATGCTGCAGCCCACCAGCGGCCGGTATGATGCAAATCTCTTCAAGTGAATCGAGCCTCGTAGCGCCATGCGGGCTAACTTCCGCCGCCTGGCTCAGTGACAACCATGACGCGGTCGGCGGTCACATCGTGCAGCATCTGCCGCGTGCCGGATGGCCAGCGGATCTCGATCTCGCGAATCAGCTTCGAATCCCCCAAGCCGAAGTGAACCCGTGGATCGCTGGATGCGGCGTACCCGGTGCTGGTCGTCGCCTCATTGTAGAGTTTTCGGCCGTCGTCGGTCGTCACCCGGATCTGCGCGCCGATCCCCATGCGGTTGCTCAGGGTCCCGACCAGCCTGAGCAGGATCCAGTGGTGGTGCGTTGCTGTCACATTGTGGAAGACGCTGACCGGTCCGCCCAGCGCCGTCACGACCAGATCCTCGCGGCCATCGTTGTCCAGGTCGCCAAACGCGAGACCCCGATGCGGCGCCGGTCGGGTGAAATCCGTACCGGCGGTCGCGCTCACGTCTTCAAACTGCCCATTCCCCATATTCCGAAAAACGCTGTTCGGCTCCGCATAGCGAAAATGGCGCGAGATCTGCTCGATGTTATCCATCACATTGCTACGGGTCACCACAAGATCTTTCCAGCCGTCGTCGTCCAGATCCACGATAGCGTTCGACCAACCGGACATCGGCCGGGTCAGATTCGCAATCCGGCTCGGCTGGCTTCCATTCACGAACGCTCCTTTGCCGTTATTCAAATACAGCGGGAAGGTCTCGTTTTCAATCGCCGTGTGCCACAGGTCCGGAAAACCGTCGTTGTTCACGTCGCGAAAATCCACGCCCATGCCGGCGAGCACGTTGCCGTCCTCGTTGTAGGCCACCCCCGCCTGCATAGCTACCTCTTCAAACCGCTTGCCCTCGATGTTATGGAAGAGCAGATTCGGGCTGTTGTCGTTCGCCACAAAGACGTCGGGCCAGCCGTCGCCGTCGTAGTCTGCAAATGCGACGCCCATGCCCCTGCCTTCAACCTTTGAAATGCCGGTCTCCGCCGAAACGTCGGTAAACGTCCCGTCGCCATTGTTGCGGTAAAGCGTGTTCGTCAGCGGAGGAAAGCTGTCCGGATGGCAATAGCCGCGGCCATTGATTCCCATACAGCTGGGTTCGAAACGGGGGTCCCAGTCGCAGTAATTGGCAACGAACAGGTCCAGCAGCCCATCTCGGTTGTAGTCGAACCAGCCCGCCGCGATCGACCACATCTTGCGGCTCTTGTGCATGGCTCCGCTGAGCCCGGCCTTTGCCGTGACATCGGTAAATGTCCCGTCGCCGTTGTTATGAAAGAGCTGATTGCCGTTGACGTTCGCCAGAAACAAGTCCGGGCGGCCGTCGTTGTCGTAATCGCCGACAGCCACGCCCATCCCGTAGCCCGCTCCCGCAACGCCGGCGCGCTCGGTGACGTCGGTGAAGGTCCCGTCACCATTATTGTGATACAAGCGATTCCAGTACTTCGGCCCCGTTTTGACCAGGGACGGCATCGCGGCGCCGTTCACGACATAGATATCCAGCAGGCCGTCACCGTCGTAGTCGAACAAAGCTACGCCGGCCGGCATCGTCTCCGGCTGATGCTTTTCCGGTGTCGGTGAATTGTCAACGACGAAGTGCACTCCCGCCTTCTGTGCGATGTCTTCAAACCGGATCGGCGCCGATGCCGGGACCTGCGCCGATAAAAACACGGCGAGTGCGGCAGCGGAAAACAGCATGAGCAGGACCGAACGCATTCTCCTTCACTTCTGGGTCTTCATCTTACCGTTGCCCATGCTGAAAACGACAGCCGATGGCATCACGACCGCCAGGCCTGCGCAGGCGTGATGCCATCGGTCGAATTGCGCTAATAGTAGAACTTCAGCGCGACCTGTAGTTGTCTGGGTGCGTTCTGTTGGCTTGTGATTTGTCCAAAAGTGGTGTCGGAAATGTTCGTATCCGGTCGATTGAACACAACGTTATTGAACAAGTTGAAGGAGTCCGCTCGGAATTCGAAGTATCGCTCCTCTCCCAGCCCGACATGGAACTGACGGAAGAGCGACAGGTCATCCTCGTGGCGCATTTGCGCGGTGAATTGGTTCACTTTCTGCGTGCCGTAGGTGTAGGCTGCCGGCTGCACGAAAGCACTCGTGTTGAACCACTGCGCTCGCGTATGGATACCCGTTCCGCCGTTTGGATCGCCAACTACGTTCAGCCGTTCCTGAAGGCAGCAACCGATGTTTTCGGGATCATTGCCAGTGGTCACCGTATACGGCTGCCCGGAACTGAACTGGACGATACCATTGATTGCCCATCCGCCGGCCACGATCGCAGTCAGCCGATTGGGAGATTTGGTGAAGGGTGACTGCGCTGTGAATGCAGCCGAAAAGATATTCGCCTGGTTGAGGTCTGAGGTTCCGTAATCCATGCCGCGGTTATACGGATTCGATGAGTCGCAGCTGGCACCCAGATTGCATCCATCCGCATTGGAATGCCCTAACGTGTACGCAACCAGGAAACCGACACCATGGATGTTGCGTTCGTTGACTGTGACCTGCAGGGCGTTGTACTGGCTGTGGCCGACACTCTGGTCGAACCATTGCTGCAGCATATATGGGTACGGGCGCCGACTTTGGATATCACCAGGGCCAGGCTGGGGGGTGTTCATGGTCGGCCCCCAGTCTTCGCGGTTTCCGGTCGCGCCCACGTAATTCACATCCAGGGCCATATTCCCGGGCAACTGCCGCTCAACGCCCACGTTGTACTGGTCGTAATACGGAGTCTTGAAGTTCGGATCGACCATCCACTGGCTGACCTTACTGAAGTCGTTAATGGGATAGACGATCGCGCCGCCACCGCCGAGCTGCAGCGGATCGGCTACGGTTGCTGTCGGAATGTTGGTATTCAGACCCGCATTGTCCAGCGTATTCACCGCCGGCCAGTTTCCGCCGAAGTTCTGCGAGAGCTGGACGATCGTGGCCCACTCATCGTACTCACGGCCATAACCTCCGCGAACCGTTGTTTTGTCATTGAGACGGTAGGCGGCACCGAACCGAAGGCCCCAGTCCGCGAGTGAGTTCTGGATCACGCGGAGACTCGGGTTGACGATGGTGTGCGCGGGGAGCCCGCCGGGAGCAGGCGTGCTGGACGCAGTATAGATCCCCGTGGGGATGCAAGGGGCACCCTGCGTCGCCGAGCAGTCTGGCGGCCGTGCGTTCAGGATGTATTGCCCCGTGAGGGGATCGGCATTGCCGGTGTAGTAGTTCGCGCCTTTGCCGGTCCCGTAGATCGGCGTAAACACCATGTCGTTCCGGAAACCGACATTGAGCGTCAGGCGGCTCGTCGCCTTGATCTGATCCTGAACGTAGAAGGCATCCATCCAGCCGCCGTTGGCTACCTCATGGATATTGCGATAACTGGCTTCGCGGGGAACGCCGAGCAACAGAGATGCCCAGCTATTACCACCGACGCCCTGGTCTGCACCCACACCGGCCGTCTGCTTGGCTCCAAAATAGACGCCCGAGTAGGCGATCGGGGAAGTGAAGTTGTTGGTTTCGATATCCACACCGGCTTTAAGTGTGTGCTTACCGAGAATCTTCGAGAATGAACCGCCGAACTGCCAGTCATCCGCCAAGCCGCTCCCCTGCAACTGCGAGCCCGTCAACCCGACATAACTGTCTGCCGCGAATTGGGGAGCGTACGTCTGGTTGGCCAGCGTCATCCACGCCGGGGACATCCCGTCCTTCTGCAGTTGACCGAAAAACGCCGCATTCTCCCCGGCCCAGGAGGTTCCGATCAGGCTGTAACCGTAATTCCTGCCGAAGTAGATATCGGAAAAAGTTGAAGGATTGTAGGTGTGCGTCCAGTGTCCGATGTAGTTGTGGCCCAGAACGTGGTCGAACCCCGAACCGATCGTGCCCGAGGGAGACTGCCCGTACTGATCGAACTGGCTGTAACGGAACATCAGCTGATCGTTGTTGCCGAAGTTCTGATCGACCCGCAGCGTTCCCGAATGCTGATTCGTAAAGGAGCGCGCCGTGACGAATACGTTGCTTCCATTAACCAGGGGACCGCTCTGCGGGATGAGCGACGAGTACAGGGTTGTGATGGGATTGAACCGGCTGGCGGGGATACAGTTGATGTCTCCACCGCACAGCGAGGGGTTATTCGGCCCTTCGTTGTACTCCTGGGTGAAGGTTTGGCGCGTGTACTGGCCCGTGGCGGGGTCCAGAGTCGTCGTCGCGGGATCGTAGATGGGCACACCCAGGGCGCTGAAATCGCCATTGCGCATCGCTGCCGTCGGCCCCAGCGCTCCGGTCTCCTGAGCAGAGGCGTAGCGGTAGCTCTCCCACGCGGCGTAGAAGAACGTGCGATTTTTGCCGTTATAGACCTTCGGAATGGAGAGCGGCCCACCGACGGAGGCGCCGTATTGATTCTGCCGCAGCGGCGCGCGGCTTGACTCAAAGAAGCCGCGAGAATCCATCTGCTCGTTGCGCAGGAACTCCCAGAGTGCGCCATGGTACTCATTGGTTCCCGATTTCGTGACTACCGTTACGAGACCTCCGGCAGCACCACCGTACTCGGCAAGATCGTTGTGCCCCTGGGTCTTGAATTCCTGAATGGCGTCCACGATTGGCGAATAGTTGTATACGCCGGACAGCGTGTTCAGGTCATTCGCGCCGTCCAGCAGAAAGACGTTGCTCCGGTTGGCTGCGCCATTCACTGCCGGGATGTCGGTGGTCCCCACCGTGTGGCCGTTCCAGCCACCACCGCCGCCGTTGTTCTGGTCGGTATTGATGTTCGCAACCCCGGTGGTAATCGTCAGCAATTGCGTGAAATTGCGGCCATTCAAAGGCAGGTCATTCACCTGCTTCGTCGTAACAACCGTGCCCAGTTCCGAACTCGAGGTCTGCAGCGCAGCCGGCGTGGCGTTTACGGTGATGCTGGTCGTCGTCGCGCCAACCTTCAGCTGAAAGTCGAACGTCGCAATCTGGCTCACCTGGATCGTCACGGGGGGCTGCGACACCGCTGTAAACCCGGTCGCGGACGCCTGCATGGTATAAACGCCCGGCACCACACTCGGAAAGCTGTAGGCCCCGTCTCCATTGGTGGTGGTTGTTCGCACCACGCCGGTATTGACATTGGTCAGCTCAACCTGCGCATTGGGAATCGCGGCACCGGTGGGATCTTTGACCACCCCATTCACGTTCGCGTTTGCCAGCTGAGCCATGGCGGCCGGGGACAGGTTCGCCGCCAGCGTGAAAAGGATCAACGGCAGGGTGAGATACCGAAGCCTGCTGCACTTTCTGATTGCCCTTCTCATAAATGCCTCCTTGTGAAAAAGTGCCTGCCCGCCCCGAGTTGCCTTTCGTCACATCTCCTGAAAATAGACCTGGGGGTCGGGAATACCGCAGTTACATCAAACGACTACTTTAACGTTAACGTGCCGCATAGTAACCACCCGCAAAGACGAGTGTCAAGAGACTTCTTGAATTTTGTGACCAGGAACGGGGCCCGTCCGCATCGCGGTTGCCTGGCGCGTGCCGAACCAGCGGGGGAAAAGGCCTCTGGATCAAGCTTCCCGCCGTTCCACTGGCTCGCCGCTCTTACTGGAGCGCAATCGGCTGCACCCAGGCCCCGTCGCCGGCTGAATCCCCCACAGCGAAACGGATCCACTTCTTCTTAACCGTTCAGCAGTCCGGAGATCAGACCTCATCCGGCAATGCCGTATTTCTTTGCGAGAAAATCCTGCACCCGTGGCGCCTGGGTGGCCGCAATCTCCTGCCACGTCACCAGTCCCAGTCGCGTGCGCAGCGCGGCATCCCGCACCGCCAGCATCACCTCAAACCAGCGCTCCACCAGATCGGACCGGCGCCCATCGCAGATCACCGCGAACCCTCCGCCACTGGCGTGCGCGGCCAGCACGCATCGGATCAGTTGGTACGACCGCACGACGCCCTCCACCACCGGCAGACGCTCCACGTCGAAAACCTCCTCGAGGTCCCGATACCGCTCCACCAGGCGCAACGGCGCTCGCTGGAAATCGGCCTCCGTCAGCTTCGCCTCCACCAGCAGGTCGCCCAGCCGCATATCCATCTCCGTGCGGTCCAGCTTGCCGTTCTTCAGCGGAATCGCCGGACGAAAACCGAACTCCGGCCGCAGACCCGCCTCGACCCCCAGCAGCGCACAGACGCGCGCATTCCGCAGCACTCCCGGATAACAGAACACATTCATCAGCAGCGCATCGGAGCTGCTCGCGCACTCCAGCTCATACCGTTTCCGATCCGCCGCACGCGGCACCCACCGGCTTGCCGTGTAGCTTTTCGTCAGCCGGTGCCTCCAGGCAGGATTCGCCACGATGCGCGCGTACGATGCCGCCAGGAAATTCCCATGTCCGCCCTGCGCCTCGCGAAAGATCACGCTCTGCGAAGCACCGTACGAGACCTCGCGCTCGGATTCCCTCCCGCGCTCGGCGTTCCGCGCGTTCACCTCTCGCCGCAGCTGTGATGACGTCATCGGCGTCCGCCTGGTCGTGTCCCTGCTCATTCCCCAGATTATGCAGCCGCCCGCGAGGCACGGGACGCGGACTAGAATTGAATTTCGGACCCCTCGCGTGATCGCTGCTGCCTCCACCGCCGCCCCTCCCGCCCGCCCGCCGGCTGCGTTGCGCGGCTTCGCGTGGGGGGTGCTCGCCTACAACGTCGCCGTCATCGTCTGGGGATCGGCGGTGCGCGCCACCGGTTCCGGCGGCGGCTGCGGCGAACACTGGCCCCTCTGCGACGGGACCCTGGTCGTGCATCATCCCGGCATCGCCACCCTCATCGAGCTCTCGCATCGCGTCACCAGCGGCATCGACACGCTGTTCGTCCTCGCGCTGATCGTCTGGACGTTCCTCGCCACTCCCAAACGCCATCTCGCCCGCAGCTTCGTCATCGCAGTTTTTGCTTTCACATTCATTGAGGCTCTGCTCGGCGCTCTGCTCGTCGAGTTCGGCCTCGTCGCCAACAATCCTTCCCCCATCCGCGCCGTCTATCTCGGACTCCATCTCACCAACACGCTCCTCCTGCTTGCCGCGCTTGCCCTCACCGCGCATTTCCTCTCCCGCCGTGCAGCTTCCATGCGCGGCAGC
Organism: Acidobacteriota bacterium; assembly: GCA_046567085.1. Taxonomy (GTDB): domain Bacteria; phylum Acidobacteriota; class Terriglobia; order Terriglobales; family Acidobacteriaceae; genus Palsa-343. Next base: position 10,036 of record JBKICP010000345.1, on the reverse strand, counting down.
GTGATTCTCCGGGCTCCTGGCCTCGCGCTCACCGGCCTCATTGCGACGCTCATCGTCGGCGTCACCGGCTCCCTCGCCGCACTGGGTGACACCCTCTACCCCGCGCACAATCTTCTCACCGCCATCGCGCAGGATTTTTCCTCCGGCTCCTCCTGGCTTCTGCGCATCCGCTGGGTGCATCCGGCCATCAGCCTCGTCGCCGGCGCCTTTATCGTCTGGCTCATCGCCCGAAGCCTGCGGTGCCCGGCCCATCGCTCCCTGGCCCTCGGGGTCCTTGCGCTCCTGGGTCTCCAGTACCTGCTCGGCGTCGCCGACCTTGCCCTCCTCGCGCCCACCTGGCTGCAGATGGCCCACCTCCTCGGCGCCGACCTCCTCTGGATCGCCCTCGTCGTTCTCTCTGCGCGCATCTGCCTCGTCCCCGCTGTCCCGCTATCGCCGCGTTGATCCCAGCGGGTTACCGTGGTTCCTCTTCTCCGCGAAGAAATCGCGCTCGTGTGGGTCCCCTGCTTCCTCTGGTCCGTCTCCACTCCATCAGCTTGTTGTCCTCCCAGACACCGGGGATCCCTCGTGATCTCCGGTGATTTTTCGCCTCTGGCGCGTTACCTGCGCACCCGGCCGAACATCTTCACCGCTGGCGCGTCTACTCTGATGGAAGAGAGGCATCCCCATGAAGCTCGCCCCTTTGGGTCTCCTCTGGCTGCTGGCCGTCTCGCTCGCGGCGCAGAACGCCATCCCCGCCGGCACAACGCTTCCCCTTCAGCTGGACACCGGCCTCAACGCGGCGAAGCTCGCTCCCGGTCATGCCGTCCGCGCCACCGTCATGCAAAATATCCCCGGCACGCCTATACGCCGCGGCGCTCACGTCCTGGGAAGCGTCGTCAGCGTGACTCCCTCCACTCTGGTGTTTCGCTTCGACACTGTTGCCAATCATGGAAAGCGCTTTCCGCTCGTCGCCAACCTTCGCGCTCTGGCCTCTCTCTTAGAGGTTGAAGAGGCACAGATCCCTGAAGGCGGAGCCGACCGCGCATTGCCACCCGATCAGCGGAGCCATGAGCAGATTGGCGGCGACATTGTTTATCCCTGGGACGGACCCGTCGCGCGCGGGCTCGATGTCGTCGGCGAGCCCACCCCTTACGGCGCGCTGGCCCGGCCTACCGCGAACCCACCCTGTCACGGCGCCGCCGACGGCAATCCTCGACCCCAGGCCCTGTGGCTCTTTTCGACGGATGCCTGCGGCCTTTACGGATACAGCAATCTGACCATCGACCACTTCGGACGCACCGATCCGGTCGGCACCATTCGCCTCTCCGCAAAATCCGGAAAGCTCTACATCCGCAGCGGCAGCGGTCTGCTCCTCCGCGTCCACGGATCCTGATCGGCCAGGGCTACAGGCCGCCGGTTACAGGCTGCCTTTTAACCCACACCCGCGAAATCGCTCGCAGCACCGCCTTTGCCGGAGCCTTCCCGTCTTCTCCGGCAAACACGATCTCGCCCGCCCGCTTCGCCTGCGGACGGTAGTACCACCGGCTGAAGAGGCACAGATAATCTGCGACTTCGCCGCCGCGAGACTTCCCCCGCATGCCGCCACGCCCTTGCACCGGCCTGAGCGGCGCCAGCGCAGCCTCCAGTCGCTGCTCCAGTTCATCCCGCGTCGCCGCCGTCACCACCGAGCCCTCCAGAGGCACCGCCTCCATCTGCGCTACCGGCTGCGTAAACAGGGACGACGATCCCGCTGCCTCGTTCGGATGCCGCATGCCCGCGACCGAAAACGGCGCCGGCCCGCGCAGCGATCCCTGCGTCAGCAGAAACAACTCCACCTGCTCGGCCTCCGCCGACGTCTGCACGATGACCCCGTCCAGATGCGCCAGCGACCGCACCGCCTCCGGAGCCTCTGCTGCGACCGCCTCTGCCTTCGCGAGCTTCGCGTGGATCTCGGCCGCGCGCTCGAACTCCATCAACCCCGACGCCGCATCGCGCTCTTTCGTGAGAGCCTCCACCACACTCGCGCCGCGCGTCCGCAGAAACGCCCGCACCGCCGCAGCCTCCTCTACGTAGCGCTCGTCGCTGCAACCCTGGAAGCACGGCGCCAGACACTTCTTCATCTCCGAATACACGCATCCTGGAAACGCCGGATCGGGATGGAGATCGTCGACGCAGCGCCGCAGCAGGAAGAGATCCAGCATTTCCTCGCAGAGTCGTTCTGCCGCCACGCGCGACGGAAACGGCCCATACAAATCTTTCATCGCTGATTTTGCAACGCGATTCGTTACATAAACCCGCGGATACGCATTCTCCACGGTCATCCGCAGCAAAGCCGGCGCCCGCAGATGCAGCCGCTTGCGCGCGCTCTCCCCGAACACCGACCACGAGACCTCGTAGAGCCGCAGCAGCGCCTCAAAATCCGAACCCGTCTGCGCATACTCGATCCGCGCCACCCGCCCGGCCAGTCGCAACCGTTTGGTCTGGTCCGGCCTCGCGTCGAGCAACCGGCGAATCCGTCGCCGCAGATTTGGCGTCCGGCTCATATACGGCTCCGCCCGCGCGTCTTCACCAAACAAAGCGAAGACACCGGCCGCCGCCGGAATCTCCTCCCATCTCGGCTCGGCCGCACTGAACGGAATGGAATTGGGAAACATTACGTCCGACTCTCCGGACTACACAGGCACGCGATCAGCGTCGAACGCGTTGACCTCGCTGTACGCCGTGCTCTGTACCCTGCCCTCACGCCCCCGCAATCGTCATCCCATCCACCCGCAGCGTCGGCGCCGCCGTCGATCCCCGGAACACCAGATCGCTCCCGATCGCGGTGATATTCCGCAGCATCTCCTTCAGATTTCCGGCAATCGTGATCTCGTGCACCGGATACGCGAACACCCCATTCTCGATCCACAATCCCGCAGCGCCCCGCGAATAGTCGCCCGTTACCAGATTCACTCCCTGGCCCAGCATGCGCGTCACATACAGCCCACGCTCCACGCCGCGAATCATCGCCTCGGCCGGCAGAGTGCCCGCCTCCAGAAACAGATTCCCCGCATCCAGGTACGGATTGCCGGCCAGCCCGCGCCCCGCGTTCCCCGTGCTCTTCATCCCCAGCTTTCTTCCCGCATACGTGTTCAGGATGTAGCTCTTCAGCACGCCCTTCTCGACAATCACGGTCCGCCGGCTCGGCAATCCCTCCGCATCGAACGGCGATGTCCCGAACCCGCCCGGCATCGTGCCGTCGTCCACCACCGTCACTGTCTCTGCCGCCACCGCTTCGCCCAGCTTGCCGGCAAAAATTGACGCACCGCGATAGATCGCGTCCCCGGTCGCCGCATCGAACACCGCTCCCACCAGTCCCCGCGCTACCTCCGGCGCAAAGATCACCGGCGCCTGCTGCGTCGGCACCCGCCGCGCATCGAGCATCCGCAGCGTCCGTCGCGCTGCTTCGCGTCCCACCTCTTCTGGCTGCTCCAGCTTCCGGAACGAGCGCGCCTGCGAATACCAGTAGTCGCGCTGCATCTCGCCCTTCGCGCCCTGCGCGATGGGGCTCACCGCAATCGAGCAGTACGATGACTGAAATTCCCCCACGAACCCCCGCGAGTTGGCGAAGACCCGCCGTCCCGTCGTCGCGTCGAAACTCGCCCCGTCGCTGTTCACCAGGCGTGTATCGGCAGACATCGCGGCCGCCTCGGCACGCCGCGCCCACGCAATCCTCTCCTCGATCGGCAGCGAGTAAACATCCTCGTGATACAACCCGAGATCCCCGCTCAGCTGCCCGAACTCGCTCGCCTCCGCCAGCCCGGCAAAGGGGTCCACCGACGTCACCTGCGCTAACCCCATCGCCCCCTGCACCAGGTACTCGATGCCCTCTGACGTGAAATCGCTCGACGACGTGCTCGCTACCCGGTAGCCGCTCTCTGCCTCTACCAGCACCCGCAATCCCACGCCGCGGGAGCCCGACTCCTTCAGTGTCTCGACTTCACCCATCCGCACTGTGGTCGAGAACTCATCGCCCTGGCGGATTGTCACCTCGGCATCCGACGCTCCGCCCAGCAACGCCCGCGCCAACACAAACTCGGCCAGTTCCTGCAGGTTGCTCTTTGTATCGATCGATGTATTCATCTCTGCTCGCTCAGTTTGCGCGAAGCGCCTTCGCCCGGCAGTCTGCCCTGAGCGAAGTCGAAGGGGCCAGGACCTATGACCCCGTGCCTCCCACCGTCATCCGATCCAGCTTCACCGTCGGCATGCCCACGCCTACCGGCACGCTCTGCCCATCCTTGCCGCACGTCCCAATCCCCTCATCGAGCGCCAGATCGTTCCCCACCATCGAGACGTGCTTCAGCGCCTCCGGCCCGTTCCCGATCAGAGTGGCATCGCGCACCGGCGCAGTCACCTTGCCGTCCTCGATCAGGTACGCCTCCGACGCTGAGAAGACAAACTTCCCGCTCGTGATGTCCACTTGGCCACCGCCAAAATTTACTGCGTACAGCCCGCGTTTCACGCTGCGGATAATGTCCTCCGGCGCATCCTCGCCGGCCAGCATGTAGGTGTTCGTCATGCGCGGCATGGGAATCTGCTGATAGCTCTCTCTTCGCCCATTGCCCGTGCTCGGAATTCCCATCAGCCGCGCACTCAGCTTGTCGCTCAGATATCCCTTCAGGACGCCGTTCTCAATCAGGACCGTCTCCTGCGTCGCCGACCCTTCATCGTCCACATTCAGCGATCCGCGCCGCGACGGCATCCGCCCGTTGTCCACCACCGTCACCTTGCTGCTCGCCACTGGCCGCCCCACCAGGCCCGAGAATGCCGACGTCTTCTTCCGGTTGAAGTCTGCTTCCAGGCCATGCCCGACCGCCTCGTGCAGCAGAACTCCCGGCCATCCCGGACCCAGCACCACTTCCATCTCGCCCGCCGGCGCCGCCACCGCGCCCAGCTGCAGGATCGCCGTCCGCGCCGCCTCTTCCGCGAAATGCTCCGGACCCTTCGCGCCTGTGAAGTACTCGATCTCCACGCGGCCGCCGCCCCCCGAGCTGCCCTTCGCCGTCCGCTCGCCGTCTTTCGCGATCACGAACACGCTCATGCGTGCCAGCGGTTGCGTATCGCTCGCATAGGTCCCATCCGAAGCCGCAATCAGAATGCGCCGCAGCTCATCCGCATAGCTCGCGCGCACCTGCGTGATCCGCGAGTCGTACTGCCGCGCCGCACGATCCGCCCGCCGCACCAACTCCAGCTTCACCGCCAGATCCGTATCCAGGTCGGCGGCCGGGGCCGGATACAAACTCGGTGTCTCCGTCTCCGTGAAACCCTGCACCGGCTGCTTCGCCGGACCGCTCGCGATCAGCGCCGCCGTCCGCGCCGCGCGCAGCAGCCGCTCCGCCGACAAGTCGTCGGTATACGCATAGCCCGTCCGCTCGCCGCTCACCACGCGCACGCCGCATCCCGCGCTCACGCCCTGGCTCGCTGACTTTACGATCTGCTCATCGAGCCCCAGCGACGTTGCTGCCACCGACTCGAAGTACAAATCCGCGTAATCGCCGCCCGCCGACAGCGCCTCGCCCAGGCACCGCTCCAGCAACCGCTCCGTCACGCCGAATTTCTCGAAGAAATACCGCTTGTGCTCCACGCTCAATCCTCTTCTCTGCCGAAGTCTCTTTCGTGGGATGCTGCCCGCGTGGCTCGCATCGCCCGCCGTCGCCTCGTTCTGCAACCCTCTCTCTACAGTAACCCTTTCGTTGCATGGCTTCCCTGATGCTTCGCCGGAATACTAGTCCCAGCAGATCGATCTTCGTGCCATTCTGATCGTCATGAAAAAACTTCTCCTCCTCGGCTGTCTCCTCGCCTTCTCCGCGCCGGCATTTGCCGCGTCGCATCGTCACCACAAGATCCATTTTCACCAGCACAAGCAGAAGATGCATAAGGTGAAGATCCACAACGGCACCCCGAACCACCGCCGCGCGGGCACGTAGCCCGGAACAGATGCGTCGCGGGCTCCGCCGTCTCCAGTCCCACGCCGAAGCCATTTCGGGATAATCCTCCCACTTCCCGCCATGGCTCCTCGCACACCTGTGCCTTACTCCCGCGGTATCCTTGCGGATATGAGCACCGCCACCCCAGCCGCCGCAACCGAATTCGACCCGCGCTTCCCCGTCGGCAAATTCCGCCGCGCTGAAGCCGACTTCACCAACCATCCGGCCCACATCGCTGACCTTGCCGCGCTTCCGGAGAATCTCCGCGCTGCCGTCGATCGCCTCAGCGACACCCAACTCAACACCCCTTACCGCGACGGCGGCTGGACCGTCCGCCAGCTCATCCACCACATCGCCGACAGCCACATGAACGCCTACGTCCGCATGCGCCTCGCCCTCACCGAGGACTGGCCCAACATCGTGCCCTACGACGAAAAACTCTGGGCCGAACTCCCCGACGCCAGCGGGGGACCCATCGACCTCTCCCTGCGTATCATCGAGGGTCTCCACGCGCGCTGGGTCTTCCTGCTCAGTTCGCTCGAAGGGGACCAGTGGCAGCGCGGCTACAACCACCCTGTGAACGGCCACCAAACCATCGCCGAAGCCGTCGCCCTCTACGCCTGGCACTGCCGCCACCACACCGCCCACATCACCGAATTACGAAAGCGTATGGGCTGGTAGTTTTTCGCTTGAAACGGGCCGCAGCGGGCGCGGACCATCGAATCAATGCCTCCTCCGGCTGCAGCGCCGCTACCCGCCCGCCCCGTCGATCCCGCCACCCTGGCGCGTACCATCGACGACTTCCTCGCCGACCACCCTCACGCCGCAATCTTCGAGGACGGCCGCCTTCTGTTCGACCTCCGCCTCGCCCACTGCTCCGTCTCCGCCGAGCACGGCCGCTGCCTCCTCCATCTCTGGTCCGATGAGAAGAACCTCGTCCGCACGGTCTCCGCCATCCAGCCGCGCCGCGACACCCTTCGCCTCGAAACCCGCCGCTTCGGCCAGACCAAACCCCAAACCATCACCCTCGTCCCCGATCCGGAATTCCGCACGCCCACCGCACGCGACACCAGCCGCCGCCGGTATCTGCGCACCCTCGAACAAGCCCTCACTGCGCACTTCCCAGGCTGGACCCCCGAAGGCTTCCGCTCCGCCATGGACCTCGAGCACAGCTTCGGTCCTGCCTATGCTCGTGGCATCCTCACCAAAGGCCAAGGCGCATGGGCGATCCTCGGCGTCGGCCCTGAAGAACTTCCCGCCACCATCGATGGCGCGCTCACCCTCGGCATCCTCTGGCTGGCCTACTGCCGGACGCACGGTAACGGGCACCGCGTCTTCCGTGGCCTTCGCCTCATCCTGCCCGCGGGATTCGCAGCTATAACCCGCTCACGCATGGCCTGGCTCAACTCCGCTCTCGCGCAGTGGGATCTCTATGAACTGCACGCAGCTACGGCCGAACTCACGCCGGCCGTCATCGGAGACGACGGCAACGTCGCCATTCAGATCTCCCACGCCTTCGATCCGCAAGCTGCGCTAGACCGTTCCGCCATCGCAGTTGCTCAACTGAAATCGCTGCTACCGCGCGGCCTCCTCGCCGTCACCGAAATCCGCCCCCGCGGTGCCACCGAAATCGCCTTCTCCCTGCACGGCCTCGAGTACATCCGCATCCGCCACAGCCTCGTCCCCGGCTCTTTCACGCACCGCGACGAAATCTTCTTCGGTGCCGGTGCGAACGAGACCCTTCTCGACGAAACCACCGAAGACCTGTTCCGCGACCTGATGGACGCGCTCTTCCTTAGCCGCCGTCCCGACGGCACCGCCGGCGATGCTCTCTATCGGCTGCAACCTGAGCGCTGGCTCGAATCCATTCTGCGCCGCGACCTTTCGCTGATCTCCCCCGACCTTGGCGCGGGTCCTGTCTATTCGCAGATGTTCGCGGCTGCATCGGCAACGCGCACCCTGCTCGACCTCGTGACCGTCACCCGCCAGGGCCGCCTCGTCATTCTGGAATTGAAAGCCGACGACGATCTCCACCTGCCCCTCCAGGCCCTCGATTACTGGATGCGCATCCGCGCCCTCCACCGCTCCGGAGAAATCGCCCGCCGCGGCTACTTCCCCGGCATCGAGCTGTCTCAGCCCAGTTCGAACGAAACGGACCCCCTCCTGATCTGCGTCGCCCCCGCCCTCCACATCCACCCCGCCAACGAGGCGGTCTTTCGCGCCCTCGCCCCGGCTGTCCCATGGGAACTCATCGCTGTCGACGAGCATTGGCGCACCGATTGCCGCGTCGTCCTCCGCAAACGCCCGGGAGCCAGCGCAGTCCCAGGCACAGCGGAAATCTCCGCCAACAGCATCGGTTCCTGAAACGCGCCGCCTCCTCGCCACACTTACCTGGCAAGGAGGAACCTTCCCCATGAGAATTTGCATAAAAATTGGCGACCGGACGTGGTGCTTCTGGATTCCGATCCTTCTCTACCCGCTGCACCCACCCAAGCCGGACCCCGAAAAGGAATACGGCGAACTGATCCACGACGCCACCATTCTGGCGTCGGTCCACGCGGCGGCGAAGCAACTCTCTGACGCGGGCGTTCGCGAAGCTCTTAACAGCGGCGTAACCAGCGCCGTTGCCGTGGCTCAGAAGAAAGCTGGAGCCAATGTCAGCCTTTCGCTCGAACGCTGAGTAACCGCTCGCGCTGCCCCAAAGCGGGTGCCCCACTCAAACGCTCTCCTGGCTTGAGTGGGGCATCATCCTCTTCTCCCTACTTCCTTCTTCCTGTCCTCACCGCAGTCCCCCGCTTGCCAGCAGCGTCTGGCCCGTGAGCCATCCCGATTCATCCGACGCCAGGAAGACGGCGATTGGCCCAAAGTCTTCCGGTTGCCCGATCCGGCCCAGTGGCGTCTGCGCAATCGCTGCAATGATAAAGTCCGACCCAATCACCCCCGCCGCGTGCGCGCCTTCGGTCTCGACCGGTCCTGGATTAATCGAGTTGACGCGAATCTTCTTCGCGCCCAGTTCCTTCGCCAGCACGCCCGTCACCGCATCCAGCGCACCTTTGGTCGCAGAATAGACCGCGGTCGCCGGAGGCGTCGATGCGCTCACCACCGATCCGACGTTAATCACCGATCCGCCCTCGTCCAGATACTTCGCCGCCTCGCGCGTCGCCAGGATTGGGCCCAGCACATTCGTGTCGAACAGCCGGTGGAACTGCTTCTCCGTCACATTCTCGATCGGCGCAAATTCGTACACACCCGCGTTGTTCACCAGCACGTCCAGCCTGCCGAACGCCTTCTTCGTCTCTGCAAAAATGCGCTCCACGTCCGCAGCCTTCGCCACGTCACCCTGGACCGCGACCGCCTTGCCGCCCTTCGCCTTGATCTCGGCGACCACTTTCTCGGCATCGGCCTTGCTGCTGGCGTAGTTCACCACCACCGCCGCGCCCTCCGCTGCCAGCCCTTTCGCGATCCCCGCGCCAATCCCCTTCGAAGCCCCCGTCACCACGGCAACTTTGTTCTTCAGCCTGCTCATCTCTGCGTCCTCCGCTTCAATTCGATACTTCGATATTTGTCGAAGTATCACTATGGATGACGCACTCCGCCAAAAGGGCTCATACTCAGTTGTTTAAATTTTTGCCAAATGATCCAGATACGCCTGCCAAACTGCCCGATCCAGCTCCAGCGTCGCGAATTTCCCCTCGCGCGTGATCCGCACCAGCCCCGCCGTCTCCAGTTCCTTCATGTGGTGCGACAACGTCGCCGCGGTCACCGGCTGGCACTCTCGGATCGCCGTGCACGCCGCCGAATCCCCGCTCTTCCCGATCTGCTCCAGAATCTGCAGCCGCCGCGGATCCGCCAGAGCCCGCGCGATCCGCTCGGTCTGGCGCGCCGTCAGCCGGACTTTCTTCGCCCCCGCCATCGTCTCCCTCAGACTAACGCCCCGCGCTCTCCCCGCTCCCCGCAAAATTTAACTCCACCCACCACGCCGAGGCCCTACAATTTCCGCCATGTCCACCATGGATCAACATCCCGCCGGCAATTTCGTCTGGTTCGAGCTCTCCACCTCCGACCCGGCCGCCGCGAAGCAGTTCTAC